>CAZFWX010000114.1:0-9755 GCA_964522695.1 uncultured Desulfobacterales bacterium | reverse complement strand
TGGTGCTGAAACCCACCCTGGAACTGCTGGCCGGCATCCCTTCGGTGGTTTACGGCTTTTTGGGGGTCCTGTGGCTCGTGCCCCTCATCCGGGATCACCTGGGCGGGCCGGGCCTGTCGCTCCTGGCCGGGGCCATTATCCTGGGGGTGATGATCCTGCCCACGGTCATCAGCATCTCCATCGATGCCCTGGACGCGGTGCCGGACACCTACCGGGACGGCTCCATCGCCCTGGGGGCCACCCGTTGGCAGACGGTGCGCCGGGTGGTCTTGCCCGCGGCCTCCTCAGGGATTATCACCGCGGTCATCCTGGCCATGGGCCGGGCCATCGGTGAAACCATGGCAGTCATCATGGTGGCGGGCAATGCCCTCAAAATCCCCACTTCCGTTTTGGACCCGGTGCGCACCCTCACCGCCAACATCGCTCTTGAGCTGGGTTACGCCAGCGGCCGCCACCGGGAGGCCCTCTTCGCCACCGGCATCGTGTTGTTTGTCATCATCATGATCCTGAATCTCTCCGCCACGTTCCTGACCCGGAGAAGGTAGGGCCCCCATGCGCCTGGATCCCCGCATCTCCCAGAAAGTGGCGAAAACGGTGCTCTGGACCTTCACCGGGCTCACCCTGGTGCTGCTCATCTTTATCATCGGCAATATCTCCGTGAAGGGCCTGCCCCAGGTCACCCTCACCTTCCTTTTCGACCAGCCCCACGACATGGGACGCTCAGGCGGCATCTTCCCCACCATCGCCGCTACCATTTACATCACGCTCCTGGCCATCCTCCTGGCTTCGCCCCTCGGGGTGGGGACCGCCATCTACCTGACCGAATACACCCGGGAAGGCTGGGCCACCCGCTTCATCCGCTTCGGGGCCGAATGCCTGGCGGGCGTCCCTTCCATCATTCTGGGGCTGTTCGGCTTCGTCCTCTTCGTGCTCAAACTGGGCTTCGGCTGGTCGGTGCTCTCAGGCGGCCTGACTTTGGCCATTATGATCCTGCCCATCATCATCCGCACCAGCGAAGAGGCCATCAAGGCGGTGCCCGCCGAATACCGCCAGGTCTGCTATTCCCTGGGCTTAAGCCAGTGGCAGGCCATCACCCGGGTGGTCTTGCCCAGTGCGCTGCCCGGCATCACCACCGGCATCATGCTGAGTGTGGGCCGCTCCATCGGCGAGACCGCGGTGCTGCTCTTCACCGCCGGGGCCTCCTTGCGCACGCCCGTGTCCCTGTTCGATTCCGGCCGCACCATGGCCGTGCATTTTTACATCCTGGCCCGGGAAGGCCTCTCCATGCCCAACGCTTACGGCACCGCGGCCATCCTCATGGTGTCCATCCTGATCATCAACCTGGTGGCTTATACGCTCATGCAGCGGCTGATTAAGCGGTATTCGTAAAAAGATTCATGGCTCGGTGTCAAAATTTTTGGTGGGGCAGGCCTCCGTGCCTGCCTGCATTTGGGAAAACCCTTATCTACATGGGTAAATTTTACTGATCCCATGAATCAAGAAACTCAAGCCAAAATCACCCTCCAGGACCTCTCCTTTTTCTATGGAGACTTCCAGGCCTTCCGGCATCTCACCCTGGCCATCCGGGCCAACGAGATCTTCGGTCTCATGGGGCCCGCCAAAAGCGGCAAGAGCACCCTGCTCACCGTGCTCAACCGCATGTGCGATCTCATTCCCGGGGCCCGGGTGGAGGGCGAAGCCAGAATTGATGATCTGGATATCCTGGCCCCGGGCTGCGACGTGGTGGCCCTGCGCCGCCGGGTGGGGCTGGTGTTGCCCAAGCCCATGCCGCTGCCCCGCTCCATCTTTGAAAACCTGGTCCTGGCCCCCCGCCTGGCCGGGGAAAAAAACCGCCAGGTCCTGGCAGAACTGGCGGAAACCAGCCTCAAGGCGGCCCGCCTGTGGGGGGAAGTGAAAGACCGCATTCATGATTCGGCCCTCAAACTCTCGGGCGGCCAGCAGCAGCGCCTCTGTCTGGCCCGCACCCTGGCCATGCGGCCCGAGGTGATCCTGCTGGATGAGCCCACCAGCGGGCTGGACCCCATCTCCACCGCCAAGATCGAAGAAACCTTGTTTCAGTTGAAGAAGGAGTATACGATCATTCTGGTGAGCAACAACACCAAGCAGATCGCCCGGGCCACCGACCGGGTGGCCTTTTTGCTCATGGGCGATCTCATCGAAGTGGGCGAAACTTCTTCTGTCTTCACCGTGCCCAAAAACAAAAGCACCGATGACTACATCTCCGGCCGCTTCGGTTGAGCCCCCGGCCATCTACATCCGGGACCTCAACCTCTACTACGGGGACTTCCACGCCCTCAAGGGGATCAACGCGACCTTCGCGCCCCGCACCATCACCGCGCTCATCGGCCCGTCGGGCTGCGGCAAATCCACCCTGCTGCGCACCTTAAACCGTATGAACGACCTGGTGGACGGCGTGCGCATCGCCGGCGAGGTGGTCATCCACGGCGAGAACATCTACGGCCCCGGCGTCAACCTGACCCAGTTGCGTAAGCGGGTGGGCATGGTCTTCCAGCGGCCCAACCCTTTCCCCCTGTCCATCGCCGACAATATCCTCTACGGCCCCCGCCTGCACGGCCGGCCTCGGAAGGCGGAACAGGAAGCCCTGCTGGAAAACTGCCTGGCTGCGGTGGAGCTGTGGGCGGAACTGAAGGACCGCCTGCACGTCTCGGCCCTGACCTTAACCGAGGAACAGGCCCAACGCCTGTGCATCGCCCGGGCTCTGGCCGTGGAGCCGGACATTTTGCTCATGGACGAGCCCTGCTCGGCCCTGGACCCCCTGGCCACCCTGCGCATTGAAGAGCTGATGCAGGAGCTGAAGGTCAATTACACCATCATCATCGTCACGCACAACATGCAGCAGGCGGCCCGGGCCTCGGACGACAGCGGCTTCATGCTCCTGGGCGAGCTCATCGAATTTGGCCCCACGGCCCAGATGTTCACCCGGCCCTCGGATCAGCGGACGGAGGATTATATTACCGGGAAGTATGGGTAAATGTTACGATTATTTTTCGACGCCAAGCGATTATGGGTCGGTGCGCATGCCTCGAACCTGAAGAAAATAACTAAGGCCGATCTTCCAAAACTTAAGAAAAGTCGAAGGAAAAGCTCTGTGGGGGTAGGGGGGTAAAAACCCGCCCCTTCACTCTCACGCATTACCCCCTGAGCCTTTCCCGTTACCGGATTGGGGGTGGGGGTTTGGGGGAGGGGGAAAGGGGCGCGCCCCGTTGCCCCCTCCCCCAATAATCACTTCCCGCTCAAATGCTCCATCACCCGCATAATCGCTGAGATGTCCTCATCGCCCCAGCCTTGGCTCCAGCCCAGGCGGAAGAGGTGCAGCAGGGTCTGGCCCACGGGCACGGGCGCGCCCAGTTCAAAGGCCGTGTCCACCACGAATTTGCAGTCCTTGGCCAGGTGTTTCAAGGGGAAGGCCGGGGCATAGTTTTTCTCCCGCAGGTTGGCTGCCTTCACCTGGAACATGGGCGCGTTCATGGCCCCGGCAAAGACCACCTCCAGCATGGCCTCCAGGTCCAGCCCGCCCAGCCGGCCGAAGTTCAGGGCCTCGGCGAAGCCCTCCATCATCACCCCCAGGAGCAGGTTGATGAACATTTTCATCATGGAGCCCTGGCCGGTCTCGCCGCAGTAGATGATCTTTTTGCCCATGGCGGCAAGGAGCGGGCTGACCGCGTCCACGAGATCCCTGGGGCCCGCGGCCAGGATGACCAGGGCAGCGTCCAGGGCGGGCTTTTTGGTGCCGCTGACGGGCGCGTCCACAAAGCCGCAGCCGGTGGCGGACAGACGCCGGGCCAGGTCCCGGGTGTAGGCCGGGGATACTGAACTCATATTGATGAGGATTTTGCCGGGTTTTAACTCCGCAGCCGCGCCTTCGGGCCCCCACAGGAGCCCGTCAATGGCCTCGGGCCCGGTGACCATGAGGATGATGACATCCGCCGCGTGGGCCAGGGCTTGGGGCGTGGAGGCCACTCCGGCTCCCAAAGCCGCCAGGCCGTCGGCTTTGCCCGCGCTGCGGTTGTAAACCATCAAGGGGTGCCCGGCCTTGAGCACGTTTGCCGCCATGGCCGAGCCCATGATGCCCAGACCCATGAAACCTGCCTTCTGTTTCATACCCTCTCCTGAAATAGGGGGGAGGCCAACGGCTTTCGTCCCCCCATGTCTTGCTCCATTTTTTGAAATTCGCTTATTGCCCTAACTCAAATATTCAGCGCATCAAAAGGGGTGGGGGAAGATAAGGGCCAGGGGAAACTTGAAATAGCCGCCGCTAAAATTCCTCTTCCCTTGATGGGAGGGGTTAGGGGGAGGGGGCAAACAGGGGCGGCGAGATTTTAAATTCGCCACCCCCACCCCGGCCCTCCCCTATCCAGGGGGAGGGAAAATCGGGGCACTCGAGATTTTGGCGTTCTTCCCCCATTTTTTGGAGTTACCGGAATTGTTAGAGTAGAAAATACTCAGACATCCCTTTCTCTTGCGCCTGGAGATGCTTAGATAATGGGTGGTGCAGCAGACGCATCCTGCACACGATAATATTCTGCCACGAGAGGTGCTTATGGCCACGCTCAGACCGGGGGAAGCGGCTCCCGCCTTCGCGCTCACCGACCAGGACGGCAATACCGTCAAGCTTGCCCATTTTCAAGGGAAAAAGCTCCTGGTCTATTTCTATCCCAAAGCGGACACGCCGGGCTGCACGAAGCAGGCCTGCCAGATCCAGGAGTCCCGGCATGAATTGGAGGGCTTGAAAATTGCCGCGGTGGGCATCAGCCCGGATCCGCCGGAACGCCAGAAAAAGTTCGCGCAAAAGTACAACCTGGCCTTTCCTCTGCTTGCCGATGCGGACCGCGCCGTGGCCCAGGCCTACGGCGCCTGGGGTGAGAAGACCATGTACGGCAAGACTACCCAGGGAATTATCCGGTCGGCCTTCCTGGTGGATGAGGCAGGGAAGATCATCAACGCCTGGTACAAGATCAAACCGGAGGACACCGTCCCCAAAGTCAAGGCGGCCTTGGGATGTTGAAAAGATTCGAGGGAGGAGGACAGGGGTGGCAGATCCCTATCCCCTCCCTCAAGCCCCCTCACCCAATCCTGGCAAGCATGGGTGGCGCAGGCTTTCAGCCTGCGTATCTGCACAGGCAAGATGCCTGCGCCACCATAATCCGCGCGAATTGGCAGGGGGTGTGGGGGGAAGGCAGGGAACCGCGCCCCCGGGCCCTTCCCCCCGGTTATTGCCAGGACCGCTTCAGCCCACCTTCCCGTGCATTTCCTTATAGACCGGCAGGTAGCGGGTGCCCAGGTCAAAGATGAGAATGGCCGCGGCAATGAGCGACAGCGTGATGATGATTTCCACCGCGGAGGGGAAATACCAGAAGTCCCGGTAGCCCCCGAAGCTGGTGAGACTGACGTTGAAGCGGTTGAGCAGGACCCCGAAGGCGGCCAGCCCCGAACACCAGAGCAAGCCCTTCTGACTGTTGCGGACCTCCTCGAACAGGAGCAGCAACGCCGGCAGGGCCACGGTCCCGAAGATTTCCACATAGAACATGAAGTGGGTGAAGTTCAGTGCCCAGACGGTGGCGCCCCGGGCGTAGAGGTCTGTGACCTTCATGGCGAAGTAGACCAGCAATGTGATCCCCAGGCCTTTGCTCAGGCTGGAGAGAATGGGCATTTCCACCGGCCGCTTATGGGCCCAAGAGCTCAGGATGCTCTCCAATATGACCATGCTCATGCCGCCGATGACGGCGCTGGCATAGAACAGTGGCCCAATGGCCTTGGTGGCCCACAGTTCCGACATTTTCTCCGGCATGAGCAGATAGAGGGCTCCCAGTGAGGACTGGTGCAGGGTGGAGAGGATGATGCCCGCCACGATCAGTACCACGTAAATGGACCGGAAGAATTGCACCAGATTATCCTTTTGCCACTTCTCCAGGGCCATGATGAGGACGTCGATGCCCAGAACGGTGGTGTACAGCATGACGCACCAGGCCACTTCGAAGAGCACCGACTCGGGGTTCCACATGATCATGGGATGCCAGATGCGCCAGGGCTGCCCCAGGTCGAAAAACAGGCCCACCACGAACATGAGGTAGCCCAGAAAGGCCGACAGCTTGGCCGGGCGCAGCAGGGGTTCGAACTTTTTCAGGTTAAAGACGTAGATGGCCGCGCTCATGGTGAAGCCGCCGCCAGCCAGGGCTACGCCGGTGAGGACGTCAAAGCTGATCCACAGACCCCAGGGGTAGGCGTCGCTTAAGTTGGTGGTGGCGCCCAGCCCCAGGAAGAGGCGGGCGGCGCCGGCGATGAGGCCTGCGGCCACCAGGACATAGAGGACGGCATAGCCAGGGGTGATCTTGCCTTCGCCGGGGTACCATTTTTCCACTTTGGCGGTCTGCTGGGCCATGGCCTAATCCTCCTTCTTCTGCTGGGCCTGGACCTCAGCCCGCCGGCGGTTGAAGTAGTAGAGCCCCAGGCTCAGGCCGCCCACGGTCAAGGCCACCCAGGGCACCTTGGCCATCCATTCCCGGCCGTACACCCCCTGGGGAGTGGGCCCCAGATCGGTGCGGAAACCCCGGTGCCCCAATCCCAGCTGGTCCAGGGAAACGGCGGTGAGGTAAAGCTTGGCTGTGCCGCCGCCGGTGGTTTCCCCGTACACCTGGGGGAAGTACTTGTCCGGCTTGCTGCCGATGCGGCGGTGGGCCTCCTTCAGGAGTTTATCCCGATCTCCGAAGACCAGTGCTTCGGTGGGGCAGGTGGTGACGCAGGCCGGCTTCTGACCGGCCGCCTGGCGGTCGGCGCAGAAGGTGCACTTGCGGATGAGAGGCACGGCGGAGCCCCATTCAAACTTCGGCACCTGGAAGGGACAGGCCATCATGCAATACCGGCAGCCGATGCACTTGCCGTCGTCATAGACCACCGGGCCATCGGGCATCTTCTTCAAGGCCCCCACCGGGCAGGCGCTGGCGCAGGCCGGATAGTTGCAATGGTTGCATTGACGTTTGATGAAATTCCAACTCAAAGTGCCGTCTGCGGCGACGTTTTCCCGGAAGATGATCCGGGTGTAGTTGTCGGCGTCCAGGTAGCGCGGATTGCTCCAGGTGTCACTGAACGAGGCTTGCTTGCCGGGCAGGTCGTTCCAGCTTTTACAGGCCACCTGGCAGGCCCGGCAGCCGATGCACTTGGTGGTGTCGATCAGAATGGCTTTGCTCATGGATCCACCCCCTGTGGCCGGCCTAGGCCTTTTCGAGATTAACCAGGAATACCTTGTATTCCGGGATCATGGTGTTGGCGTCGCCCACCATGGGGGCCAGCACATTGGCGGCGTAATTATACTTCTGGTCCTTGCCGCCGGTGATGAGGCCGGCAAAGCCGAAGTGCCAGGGCAGGGCCACCATTTCCACAGTGTTCTGGAGACCGGGCGGACCGCATTTGAAGGCCGCCACCCGGGGCGTCACGTTGGCCCGGGCCCGGACCTCGCCCCGGATGCTCGTCACCTTCACCCAATCACCGGCCTTAATACCCTTGGCTTTGGCCAGGGCGGGGCTGATCTCCACGAACATCTCCGGCATGAGCTCCGACTGCCAGGCCAGGTTGCGGGTCATGGCGCCGGCCTGCCAGTGCTCGGTGACCCGGAAGGTGGTGGCGATGAGGGGATACTTGGGATCGCACACCTCGGCGAACTTGGAGAGCTCCGACTTCCAGATCTTCACCGCCGGGTTGGCCTGTTGGGGTGAGAAGGGGTTGACGAAGGGGCACTCCAGCGCCTCGTAGTGCTCCGGGAAGGGGCCGTCCCGGCAGAAGCCCTTGGGCACGAAAAGCCGGGCCATGGTCTCCGGCAGCATGATGTAGGGCGCCTTGGCGGACACGTCCGGGGGAATGTTGGCCTTGGTTTTGGCGTCCAGCCAGCCGAAATCCGGCACGTCCCGGCGCTCCCAGGTACTGGTGGCGGGATCCCAGCGCACCAGGGCCTTGGCCGGGTTCCAGGGCTTGCCCTCCGGATCCGCGGAGCAGCGGTTGTAGATGATGCGCCGGTTCACCGGCCAGGCGAAGGCCCAGCCCGGATAGAGGCCCAGACCGCTGGGGTCCTTCTTGTCCCGGGCCGCGGCCTTGTTGTCCTTTTTCTCCGGGCCGGGATAGAAGCCGGAGTAGATCCAGCAGCCGCAGGCGGTGGAGCCGTCATCTTTCAAGGCCAGGAAGTTGGCCACCTGCTTTTTATCGGCCACCGTATAGCCGTTGATTTCCTTAGCCACCAGGTGGACGTCGGGATCTTCCCCGTAGGCCCAATTGAGATTGACGATGGGGGCCGGGGCCACGGCTTTGGCGTCTTCCTTGTACAGCTTCTTCAACTCCAGCCCCAGGCGGTTGGCGTACCACAGGTCGCTTCTGATGTCCCCTTTGGGTTTAACGGCCTGATAGCGCCACTGGATCCAGCGGCCGCTGTTGGAGGCGCTGCCCTCCTTCTCCAGGGAATCCGCGGCCGGAAAAAGAAAGACCTCGGTCTTGATGTCCGCGGTCTTGGCCCCGGGGCGCTTCCAGAAGGCCGCGGTGTCCGTCTCCCAGAGGTCGAAGGCGGCCAGCCACTCCAATTTTTCCAGGCCCACATAGGTATGATTCAGGTTGGAGGAGCCCACCGCCGGGTTCATGCCCCACACCAGCATGCCTTTCACCTGCCCCGCGGCCATGGCCTCGAACAGGGGAATCCAGGAATAGCCGGCGTTTTGGAACCCTTTACCCGCCTTGGGCAGGTAATCGTAGGCGAAGTCGTTTTCCTTGGTGGCCGCATCGCCCCAGAAGGCCTTGAGCAGGCTGTTGAAGAACTTGGGTTTATTGATCCAGAAGGAAGCTTTGGGAGTTTCCTTTTCGTGGTACGCGGCCAGGGTGGGATGCGCCGCTTCATTGGGAACGGCCATGTACCCGGGCACGATGTGGAAGAGCAGGGCCATGTCCGTGGAACCCTGGACGTTGTTTTCACCCCGCAGGGCGTTGATGCCCCCGCCGGCGATGCCCATGTTGCCCAACAGGAGTTGCAGGAGGGAGTAGCCGCGGATGATCTGCACGCCGGTGGAGTGCTGGGTGCCGCCCATGGCATAGAGGATGGACCCGGCCTTGTCGGGCTTGCCCGTGGCGGCATAGAGCTGGGCCAGCTTCAGGAAGGTGGCCTGGGGCACCCCGGTGGTGGCCTCCACCATCTCCGGGGTGTACCGGGAGAAGTGCTCCCGCATGAGCTGGAAGACGGAGCGGGGGTTGGTCAGGGTCGGGTCGGTGACGGGCTTGCCGTCCTTATCCAGTTCGTAGTCCCAACTGGCGGCGTCATAAGCCCGCTTGTCTTTCTGGTACCCGGAAAAAAGGCCGTCCTTAAAGGAGAACTCCCCTTTCACCAGGAAGGGGGCGTTGGTGTAATGGGTCACATAATCCCGGAAGTAAAGATTGTTTTGAAGCACATAATTGATGAGGCCGCCAAACAGGGCGATGTCGGTTCCGGGTCTGAGGCGCACATACAGGTCCGCTTTGGCTGCGGAGCGGGTGAAGCGGGGATCGATGACGATGAGCTGCGCCCCCTTCTCCTGGGCCTTGGTGATCCACTTGAAGCTGATGGGATGGTTTTCGGCGGGATTGCAGCCGACAATGATGAGACAATCGCTGTTGGCCAGGTCATTCCAATGATTGGTCATGGCGCCCCGGCCGAAGGTGGGCCCCAACGAGGCCACGGTGGAGGAGTGTCAGAGACGGGCCTGGTG
>CAZFWX010000113.1:0-9795 GCA_964522695.1 uncultured Desulfobacterales bacterium | reverse complement strand
TTTCGCCCGGCGCCTGACGGTGCTCACCATCGGCGGCAGCACCACCGAATGCCTGGACCTGGACGACGCCAAAACCTGGCCGCATCTCCTGGGGGAGAAGCTGAAAGGGGATTTTCCCCACCTGTGGCTCAACAACGCCGGGCTGTCCGGCCATTCTTCCTTCGGCCATTTGGTGCTGCTGGATGATTACATGGCCCGGCTGCGGCCCAAGGTGGCCCTCTTTCTGGTGGGCATCAACGACCTGGGGCTCAAACAGGGGGGGGACTTCGACCGGCGGACGGAACGCCGTCTCAACTTCCGGTCTCTGGACGGATTCCTGGGGTATCTGGCGGGGAAGAGCGAAGCTGCCTCGGCCCTGCTCAACCTGCACCGCTACTACTTCCCCAAAAATACCCTGGTGTTGCGCAACCAGGAGTCGGACGTGCGGACCTTCCCCACCCTGGAGGTCAGCCCGGCTCAGCGCCAGACGCGGCTGGCCGAGCACGGCGCCCATTACCTGCCGGCCTACCGCCGGCGCCTGGAACTTTTGGTGGCGGCCTGCCGGCGCCTGGATATCCTGCCGGTCTTTCTCACCCAGCCGGCCTTGTATGGCCCGTTTATTGATCCGGATACCGGCGTGGACCTGGGTAAGATCAGGATCGACGCCCACATGGACGGCGCCCTGGCCTGGGAGTTGCTGGAGCTGTACAACGACGTCCTGCGCCGGGTGGGCCGGGAAAACGGCCTCCTGGTCGTCGACCTGGCCCGGGAAATGCCTAAACGCTCCCGCTTTTACTATGACCTCATCCACCACACCAACGCCGGGGCCCAGGAGGTGGCCGCCATCGTCCACCGCCGCCTGGCGCCCCATCTGGCACAGGCCGCCCGGGAGCACGGCTGGTAAGACAACAGCCGCGCTCCAGCACCGGTCGCCTGCCCCCCTGTACACCTTTGAAAAGACTCTTTGGTCTGCTGCCATGCGTTGAAAGGGCGTTGTGCCTGTGGTATGATGCCCTAATTTTAGGGGAGGGCAATGTCTGCCGTCAGGTCTTGGATAGCCGGCTGGCTGCTCCTGCTGCTCTGGGCGGGGGCCGCCGCGGGGGCTGAAGAGATGCAACTCTTCCAGGCGCAGCGTCTCGAGGGAGGTCCCTGGCGACTGCGGGCCGAGAAGATCATCTATGACGCCGCCAACCGCACCTACTCCTGTGAGGGGCGGGTGGAGGTGGTCCAGGCCGACCGGCGCCTCACCGCCGACCGCGTGGTCATCAGCGAAACCACCAAGGTGGCGAGCCTCCAGGGCAAAGTGGTCATTGTCGCGGGTGAAGATATTCTCACCGGCGAAACCGGCAGCTTCAACCTGGCCACCCGCATGGGCGAAATGCAGGGGGCCCGGCTCTTCATGCGACGCAACCACTTTCACGTGGACGGCCGGCTCATCCGCAAAACGGGTGAACAATCGTACTATGCGGAAGGGGTGAAAATTACCACCTGCGATGCGGACCGGCCCATCTGGAGCTTCGCCACCGACCGCCTGACCGTGGTGCGGGAGGGCACGGCCCAGGTGCAGGGGGCCACCTTCCGGCTGGCCGGAGTGCCCGTCCTGTATGTCCCCTGGACCCTGTTGCCGGTCAATAAAGAACGGCAGTCGGGCTTTTTGGCCCCCAACCTGGCCTTCCACCGCACCAGCGGCAGCCTCATGGAGTTCCCCTTCTACTGGGCCATCACCAATCACATGGACGCCACCTTCTTCCAGACCGTGATCACCAGCCGGGGCTACCTCCAGAGTCTGGAGTTCCGGTACCGGGGTTATTCGGACGCAGGCGGCACCATCCGGGGTTCTTATCTGTATGACCGGCAGGACTCGGCGCCCACCCACAACCGCTATTGGATTGCCGGCATGATCAACCAGCCCGTGGGTGATGCCTGGCAGGTCCGGGGCACGGTGGACCGGGTCAGCGATGTGGATTATCTCAAAGATTTCAACTTCGGGTACATCGGCTGGCAGCGCTATTCCCGGGATCTGCTGCGGGATTACGGCCGGGACCTGGAGGCCGAGGACGTGCAGACCCGGGTCTCCAATCTGGTTATGAGCGGCACCTACCCCTGGGGCAACGTCACGGCCTACGGCAGGTTCTATCAGCGTCTGCGCTATATCGATCCCCTACCCTATCAGCGCATGCCGGGCGTTTCCTTAGGCACCCTCTCCCTGCCCGTGGGCAAACTGCCCCTGCGGCTGGCCCTGGATTCTTCCTACACCTACTTTTACCAGAATCAGGGTCAGCGGGGCGACCGCCTGGATTTTCATCCCCAGGTGCTTTGCCAGGTCCAGCCCGTGCCGGCCCTTTCCCTGGATTCCCGGGTGGGCTTCCGGGAGACGGTCTTCCGGCTGGACAAGCATGTTCCCGACGGCCCCACGGGCACTTACCTGGGCCGCCAGTTATATGACCTCAAGGTCTCCCTGGCGAGCCACTGGTTCAAAGACTACGGCCTCGGCGGCGGCCGGCAGGAATATTTCCGTCACCTGCTGCGCCCGGAAGTCACCTACTGGAACATGCCCCGCTACGACGCCCTGCGCTATCCCCCCTTCGATCCCTTTGACCTGGGGTGGCGCGACCGGGCCAACCGCAACCTGCCTATCCGGGAGGGCGACGATCCCCTGGGCGGAGTGAACGCCGTCACCTACGGCTTCTCCAGCAATCTTCTGAAGCGCGAGCAGACCGGCCAGGGCCTGGCTGCAGTGAGAGATGTGCTGTGGTTCCGCTTCACCCAGAGCGCCTTTTTCACCTCCACCAGCATGGCTCTGGATGGCAGCGCCATACCCCAGCGCCGGTTCTCGGACTTTCTGGGGGAAGTGGAATTTTACCCCAACCGGCGCATCACCATGGGTTTCACCGGCGGAGTCTCGCCCTATGATGAGGGCTTCAACCGGGCCAACGTCAAAGTGGTCTTCTTTGACCGGCAGCGGGAAAAATATTTGAATATCAACTATCTGTACATCAAGAATTACGCCAACCAAATCAATATCACCACTTACCTGGACCTGTTGCCTTCCGTGAAAACCTGGCTGACCAGCAGCTACACCCTGCTGACGGACCGGAAACTGGAAAGGCAGTACGGCATCATCCTGCAGCGCCAATGCTGGGGCGTGGCCGTCAGTTATACCACGCGGCCTGACGACCAGCGCTTCGGCGTCTCTCTCATCCTGCCCGGACTCTCGGAACGCTTCAAGAAGATGCCGGTGCGCCTGCCGGATGAAAGCCGGGAACCCCAAACCGCCCAGGTCCAGCCAGGCAGATAATCCAAGGAGGATACATCACGGCATGAAACTGACCATGTTCGGCGCCGGCTATGTGGGGCTGGTGACCGCCGCCTGTTTTGCGGAAATGGGTAACGAAGTGGTTTGCATGGACACCGATCCCGCCAAGGTGGAGGCCCTGCAGCAGGGCCGCATCCCCATTTACGAACCGGGGTTGGAAGATTATGTGAAGCGCAATGGCGAAGAAAACCGGCTGATCTTCACCACCGACCTGGTCAAGGCGGTGGAGCACGGCCTCATCTGTTTCATCGCCGTGGGCACCCCCCAGGACACCGACGGCTCCGCGGACCTCTCCATGGTCCTGGCCGTGGCCCGGGAAATCGGCCGGCACATGAACGGCTACAAGGTCATCGTGGAAAAATCCACCGTACCTGTGGGCACCGCGGTCATGGTGCGCCAGGCCATCACCGAGGAGCTCCAGGCCCGGGGCGTGGACTACGAGTTCGACGTGGTCTCCAACCCCGAGTTTCTCAAGGAAGGCACCGCGGTGGACGACTTCATGAAGCCCGACCGGGTGGTGGCGGGCTGCGACGACGTGCGGGTAGCCGAACTGATGAAGGAGCTCTACGCCCCCTTCGTGCGCACCAACCACCCCATCATCATCATGGACGTGGTTTCCGCGGAGCTCACCAAGTATGCGGCCAACGCCTTTCTGGCCACCAAGATCTCCTTTATCAACGAAATCGCCAACATCTGCGCCCTCACCGGCGCGGACGTATCCATGGTGCGCCAAGGCATCGGCTCCGACTCCCGCATCGGCAATCTCTTCCTGTTTCCCGGCGTGGGCTACGGCGGCTCCTGCTTCCCCAAGGACATGCAGGCCCTGATCCACACAGCCCGCTCCCGGGGCTATGAGCCCCGCATTCTGGAAGCCGTGGAGGCCGTCAACCGCGACCAGCGCCGCCTCTTCTTGGAGCGGGTGAAGAGCCATTTCGGGGGCGACGTCAAAGACAAGGTCCTGGCCCTGTGGGGGCTGTCCTTCAAACCCCTGACCGATGACATCCGGGAGGCCCCGGCCCTCACTGTGATCAATGAACTCCTGGCCGCCGGCGCCCGCCTCCAGGCCTACGACCCCAAGGCCATGACTGCGGTGAAGGAGTATCTGGGGGACAGGCCGGGCCTGAGCTACGCCTCCTCCAGCTACGCCGCCCTGGAAGGCGCCGACGCCCTCCTCATTATCACCGAGTGGGCCGCTTTCCGGGAGCCCGACTTCGAGCGTATGAGCAAGGCCATGAAAAGTCCGGTGATCTTCGACGGCCGCAACCTGTACAATCCGGCCAAATTGGCCAAGCTGGGCTTCCAGTATTTCTGCATAGGCCGGAAGGGAACCCCCTGAGAGTCATGCCGAGATAACCGGGGCAGGGCATCCGCCCTGCCCCTTGCTCTGCCCGTGAACACTCCCCTTTCTGCGCCGTCACCGACTCTTCCGGATCAAGCATACCCATGTCAACCAATCCCTCACCGTCACCATCTGCCGGCTCCCAGGAACTTTCCTGGAAAAAAAAGCTGCTGTACAGCTGCATCACCCTGGTCATAGCCCTCCTGATCCTGGAAGGGTTGTTGACCGTCGTCTTCCTCGTCAGCCAAAAGGGGAAAAAGGCAGACGTTCATGGGCAGCACCTGCTCTCCCCTTATGCCCGCGCCCCGTGGGCCCAGGAATATTTCGCCGAAGAACGGCGGACGAAAACCGTGTATGAGCCCTTCATTGAATGGCAGCGCCAGGAGTTTCAGGGCAAATACGTCAACATATCCCCGGAGGGCCGGCGGCACACCTGGAACCCGGAGGGCGCCGGGCAAAATCTCAAAAAGCTTTTCTGCTTCGGCGGCTCCACCATGTGGGGGGTGGGCGCCCGGGACGAATTCACCATCCCTTCCCTCCTCTCCCGGCGTCTGAACCGGGATGGCCCCCGGTATGCGGTGACGAACTTCGGCGAAAAAGGCTATTCCCTGACCCAGGAAATCATCCTGTTGCTCTTGCAACTGAAAAATGGCAATATCCCGGATGTGGTCATCTTCTATGATGGCGTCAACGAAGTGCTGGCGGCTGCCATGAACGGCAGGGCCGGGACCATTTATGGCCAGGAGGGCCTGACGCGGCGCTTATCAGGGGCCGGGCAGGACAAGCCGGGCCTGGGGGGAAAGCTGCTCCGGGAACTCAAGCGGAGCAAGATTTATTACGGCTTGCAGAGTCTGATCGCCTGGGTGCGTCCCGCCGGAGAGAAATCGGCCGGAGTGACCATTACGAAACAAGATGTGGATCTCTCCCACCTGGCCGATGACATCATTGCTGATTATGCGAAAAACATAAAGTTGCTGGAGGCCCTGTCGCGAGCTTATGGGTTTCAATACTTCCTTATCTGGCAGCCGGTTTTATTCACCAATCAGTCCTTGACTCAGGAAGAACGGCAATTGTCAGCCTGGCAAGACAAACGTCTGGTCACGTTGTATCAAATCGTTTATGACCGGATGCGTCAGAAAAAATTTGATCATTTTTATAATTTTTCTACTCTTCTTGACGATAAAAATAAGACTTTCTTTATTTCCTGGTGTCATTTACCTGAAGAAGGCAATGACCTTATTGCCCAGGCTCTGTTTCAATTAACGCAACTTCACCTGGAATAGTCCGGAACGGGGCGAAAAACAGCCTCGGGTGGCGGCAAACAAGGTTATGGTGAATATGGAGCAGGTCATGAGACGTCTGCGGCGCCTGGACCTGGGGCGCTTCGCCTCCTTTAAGGTCCTGGTGGCCGGCGACTTCATGCTGGACGAGTACATCTGGGGGCGGGTGGACCGCATCTCCCCGGAAGCCCCCGTGGTGGTGGTGGAGGTGGAGCGGGAAACCTTCACCCTGGGGGGCGCGGGCAACGTGGTGAACAACCTCGCTTCCCTGGGGGCCGGAGTTGCGGTGCTGGGGCTCGCCGGGCAGGACGACGCGGCCCAGGTGCTGCGCCGGGAACTGACGCGCCTGGGCGCGGCCGTGGACGGCCTCTTCACCGATCCGGGCCGGGCTACCACCCGCAAGACCCGGGTCTTCGCCAACCAGCAGCAGGCGGTGCGCATCGACCGGGAGAGCCGGGAGCCGGCGCCTGCCGCCTTCCGGGAATACCTTTCCACCTTCCTCGATGAGCGTCTGCCCCAGGTCCAGGCGGTCATCCTCTCCGATTACGCCAAGGGCGCGCTCACTCCGGAGGTCGTCCGGGAGATCATCCGCCGCGCCCGGGAACAGGGACTTCCGGTGATCGTGGACCCCAAGGGCCGGGACTACTCGGCCTACGCCGGGGCCACGGTGGTCACCCCCAATGTCAAGGAACTGGAGGCCGCCGCGGGCCGGCCTCTCAAAGGCCTGGATGATCTGGCGGCCGCAGGACGGGATCTGAAAAATGACCTGGGGCTCACCGCCCTTTTAGTCACCCGGGGCGCAGACGGCATGCTGCTCATCGAGGCCTCGGGCGCCCAGGCGCTGGCCGCCCGCACCCCCCGGGAGGTCTTCGACGTCTCCGGGGCCGGGGACACGGTGGTGGCGGTCTTCACCCTGGCCCTGATCCTCACCCGGGACCTGACCCTGGCCGCCGCCCTGGCCAATCTGGCTGCCGGTGTGGTCGTCACCAAACGGGGCACCGCGCCCATTTTGCCCGGGGAAATCGAGGCGGAACTGCGCCAGAGCGTCCACCAGGAGGAAAAGGTCCGCACCTTAAAGGGTCTGTCCCTGCTCATCCCCACCCTTAAATCCCAGGGCAAGAAAGTGGTCTTCACCAACGGCTGCTTCGATCTCCTGCACGTGGGGCACATCAAATTCCTGGAGGCCTCACGAAACCTGGGGGATGTGCTGGTGGTGGCCCTGGACTCGGACGAGTCAGTGCGGCAGGTCAAGGGCGAGGGGCGCCCCGTCCTCAACCAGGAGCAGCGCCTGCGCATGCTGGCGGCCCTGGAGGCCGTGGACTACGTCACCGTCTTTAATACCGGAGAACTGGCGGACATCCTGACGACGCTCAAGCCCGACATTCTCACCAAAGGCAGCAACTATCCCGAAGCCCGGGTTGACGGCCGGGAGATCGTCCAGTCCTACGGCGGCGCCGTCACCCTGGTGCCCATCCGGGAGGACGTCTCCATCTCCGGCCTCATCAACCAGATCCGCCAGGGGGAAGGGGGATGAACCGGAAAGAGGCGGCAATAATGCAACCGCCCAATAGAATCTATCCGGAAACCGGGGGAGAGAGATGAAAATCCAGCGATGCCTTCTGGTCATGCTGTTGGTTCTGACCCAGGTTGCCGTGGCTGGAACGGCCGCGGCGAACATTGATCTGTGGCAGCAATTTCCCAAAGATCAGGGCGACAACGGCTTCTTCGCTTACGGCGGCCAGAGCGGCGGGAACTACCGCGCCTTAACCAAGATCAGCGATTATTTCTTCGGCACCCCGGAGCAGGGTTATTTTATCCCGTACGTAGCCCGATCCACCTCCCCCTGGATTAATATGCATCCCTCCATGATGCCTTCCATCGCCACGGTGTATCCGCCTGAACGCGCTGTCTTGGCCTGGCAGCCGCCCCGCACCACCCGGTATGACCTCAAAGGGCAATTTTTTCAGTCAGGGGGGAGCACCGTTATCGTCTCTATCCTGAAAAACCAGGAAGTGCTCTTCAGCCGGACCCTGACCGTGGCCAGCCCCGCCGCCGACTTCAGTCTGAACGCCATAGAGCTCTCCCCCGGCGATCGCCTGTATTTCGAGGTTGACGCCGGGGTCAATGACAATAACGACACCACCCGGCTCAGTGGCCAGATCAAGCCCACATCCCTACCATGGCAGATTTTGCTTTTGGGGGAGTGAGAAACAGCCGGATTTAAAGAAAACAGGAAAAGGGTAAAGCAGTCTGAGGGCAAAGGCAGGGCTTCCCCGGGGAACCCTGCTTTTTTATTCCTTCCGGGCGGATTGAGGGACGGGGCGCGGAGTGGCGCCGGCTTCCACCCGCCGGATGATGAAGTTTTGCCAGTCCTCCCAGGTGCACTGGCCTTGGGGCAAAGCCTTATCCAAATGGGCCAGGGGCACTTCGGCCCGGGCGCTGGCGGTGTGGCCGCCCGCGGAGCCCAGGCGGGCGAAGGCCTTTTGGGCCAGGCGCCCGGCGTTCTTGCGCAAACCGTCATTACGGAAGATGACCACCAGGCGGTCCTCGTAGACCCCGCTGATGATGCTCCAGGCCACCTCTTCCAGCCGCAGGAAAAAGTCGGCCAGAATCACCAGGATATCCGGGGTGGGGACCCGGCCCAGAAAGGTATAAAGGCGCTGGTGGCGCAGACGCAGGCGGCGCAGGGCCAGCCGGAAAAATTTGAGCTGGGGCACGGAGAGTTCGGCGAACTCCAGCTTCCGCACCAAGGCCGGCCGGGTGTAGCGGAAAAGGTAATGGAAGGCCCGCACGTCCGCTTCGATGGCCGGGCGCTCGAAGTTGGCCGTGTCCGTCTTGATGCCGTAATAGAGGGCGGTGGCCAGCTTCAGCGAGGGCTTGATGCGCGCCGCCCGCAGATATTCCGTCATCATGGTGGCGGTGGCGCCATACTCCGGGCGGATATCCACCATCTGCGCCTGGGAATCGGACAGACGGGGATGGTGATCGATGATGAGATCGTAGCTCATATCCCCGAACAGGGGGTTGTGACCGGGTTGAGAGTCGATGATGGCCTTGCGGTTGAAGTCAGCGGGGTTGAGGTCCGCCAGGAGTATGGTGTTGATGCCCAGGAGCCGGATCATGCGCTGGTTCTGGGGGCGGGTGATGGGCCGGATGTGGCACAGGGTGCAGTTGGTCAGGCGATGCCAAAAAAGGCGCTTCAGGGCCAGGGCGCTGCCGATGGCGTCCGGGTCGGGGTCCATAAGGATCAGGAGGCGGTCCTCATGGCTGAAAAGCTGGTAGAGGCGTTGGAGGAGAGTTCGCATGGCGTTGGCCGGGTTTCATTGTACTGCAAGAGCACCGGGGGTGCCAAGGTGCGAAGGAAATTTTTCGCCCGAAGGTCGGGCTTGGGGAAAAATTTAAGATTCATGGGTACATGCCGATAATAATTGCGAAACGGTATGCCTGTCCAAACTGCTGGGGAAAGGAGGTGTCGCGGGACCACCCCAGGGCAGGCGTCCCGGCCACGCAAGGATGCAAAAAGCATTTTTCAAGGAGGATATGTACCATGAGTCTGGTGATCAACCACAACCTGATGGCGATGAACGCCGCCAGAAACCTGTCCTTCACCTACAACCGTCTGGCCACCTCGGTCTCCCGCCTTTCTTCCGGTTTGCGCATCAATTCCGCCGCGGACGACGCCGCGGGCCTGGCCATCCGGGAGATGATGCGTACGGACATCCGGGTCCTGAACCAGGGAGTGCGCAACGCCAATGACGCCATGTCCCTCATTCAGACCGCGGATGGGGCCCTGGGGGTCATCGACGAGAAGCTCACCCGCATGAAGGAACTGGCGGAACAGGCGGCCACCGGCACCTACACCTCAACCCAGCGCCTGATCA
>CAZFWX010000112.1:0-10166 GCA_964522695.1 uncultured Desulfobacterales bacterium | reverse complement strand
AGGGCGCCCGGCAGGCTATCCGGGCCACGGAACCCCATCCCTTCTTCTGGGCGGGCATCATCCTGCACGGCGAAGGGTGAGGCCGAAAATTTTTGGGGAGGGTTTCTGCCCAGGAGCCGCACCTCATTTCTGGGCAGAAAAGGCTGGATTCGCCGATGGTTTATTCACTTGACAGAAAATCGTGCTTTCATATGATTCGCCTACCGCCAAGGAAGAAGGGGACGGAAAGAACGCTTATGAAAAGTGTTCAGGATAATTGCGGCATTTTCGGCCTGTATGCCAGCGGGCCCTGCTCCGCCGAGATTTACCAGGGCATCGACCTGTTGCAGCACCGGGGCCAGGAATATTGCGGCATTGCACCTATGACCATGGCATGCAGCAGACCACCCACCACGGCAAGTTGTTGGGCAGTTTTACTGACCAGGAACTGGACAAGCTGCAGGGGAACTGGGGCATCGGCCACGTGAGCCTGAAAGAGCGCCAGCCGGCGAAATCGCCGTGTCCTTCAGCGGCAATGTCATCAACGCCGCGGCGCTGATCCGGGAGATGATGGAGCGGGGCACGGCCTTTTGGCGGGGCTACAATGTGGAGATCCTTGCCAAGATTATCCTGGAAAAGAAGGACACCCTGGCCGGCCTCACCGCCCTGGCCGAGAAAATTCAGGGGGCCTGCTCCCTGGTGGTTCTCTCCCGGGAGGGGATCTACGCCACCCGGGACGCGTACGGCTTCCGCCCCCTGATCTTGGGGCAGGGGCGGGGCAAATATGCGGTGAGCTCCGAGTCCCGGGCCCTGCAGAATTTGGATTTTGAGGTCCTGCGGGATGTTCGGCCCGGGGAAATCGTCCTCATCAACGAACACGGGTTTAACACCCTGAAGCAGTTGCCGTCGCCCCGGCGCGCCTACTGCGCCTTCGAATGGGCCTACACCGCCAGCATCGACTCCTGCCTTGACGGGCTGTGCGTTTTGGAGGCCCGCAACAATCTGGGGGCCCGGCTGGCGGAGCGGGATGAGGCTGAGGGCGGCCTGGCCGCTTTTGTGGAGGCCCTGAAGATCCCCCGGGAAGATTTGTGCCTCAAATGCTGGGACGGCATCCGGCCCCAGGGAAAATGAGTTTTCTGAGAAATTTGGCTCAATCGGCAACTTTCGGGCAGTAAGTCAGAGGAGACGCCATGACCATTTCCTGCACCGCCAGATGGATAACCTCAGTAGCGGCTCTAACCCTGTTCCTGGTTCTGCCGGGAACCGCCCCGGCTGCGCCGGAGAAAGGCCAAACCGCCCAAGCCGAGGAAATCACCCGGGGTTCGGCCACCGGCCAGACCAAAGCCCGGGGCTACGACCACCCCAATCAGTATATGCACGTCCCGCCGGTTAAGATTGCCGAAAATATGGAGCCGGTCATCCGGCATGCCGAACAGGACCGGCTGGCCCAGGAGAAACTGGCCGCCCTGGAAAAGCGTTTCGGTAAGAAGCCCAACATCTTAATCTTCATCACCGACGACGTGGGCTGGCTGGACCCGGGCTTCAACGGCGGCGGCGAGGCGGTGGGCAACCCCACCCCCAACCTGGACCGGCTGGCCAGCGGCGGGCTGATCCTGACATCGGCCTACTCCACCCCCAGCTGCACGCCCACCCGGGCCACCATCCACACGGGGCAAAACCCGCTGCATCATGGCCTGCTGCGCCCGCCCATGTATGGCGAACCGGGGGGGCTGGACGGCGCGGTCACTTTGCCGGCCATCCTCCAGAAGCTGGGCTACGCCACCCAGGGGGTGGGCAAGTGGCACATGGGCGAAAATGAAGGGTCCCTGCCCCAGAACGTCGGCTATGACGACTTCTACGGGTTTTTGGGCGTCTCCGACATGTACACCGAATGGCGGGACGTGTACTTCAATCCGGAAGTGGCCTTAAGCCCCTCCCGCTTCAAGCTGATGGAAAAACTGGGGTTCGACCACAACAACGTCCATTGCGTCAAGGGCAGGAAGGGCGCCGAAAAGGTCTATGAAATCAACCTGACCACCATCGCCAACCTGGATCAGGACTGGTGCCAGTACAGCGAGAAGTTCATCAGGAAGATGGCCGGCAGCAAACAGCCCTGGTTCCTGTATCACGCCACCCGGGCCTGCCATTTCGACAACTATCCCAACAACGACTACGCCGGCAAATCCCCGGCCCGCACGGTGTACAGCGACGCCATGGTTGAGGTGGACGACATCTTCGGCCGGCTGGTGAAGGCCCTGGAGGAGACCGGCCAGTTGGACAACACCCTGATCTTCTTCACCTCCGACAACGGCCCCGAGGGCGAGGTGCCGCCCCACGGCCGCACCCCCTTCCGGGGCTTTAAGGGCTCCTCCTGGGAGGGCGGCGTGCGGGTGCCCACCTTCGTTTACTGGAAGGGCATGATCAAGCCAAGGCGCTGCGACGGTCTCTTTGATCTGGCCGACCTCTTCAACACCTGCACGTCGCTGGCCGGCGAGCCGGGGGCGGCGGTCACCAAGTATCTGCCCAAGGAGCGCTACGTGGACGGCATCGACCAGACGTCTTTCCTGGTGGCCGACCACGGCCAGTCCAACCGGCGTAGCCGCATCTATACCATGAATCAGTTCTTTTCCGGGGTGCGCATCGATGAGTTCAAACTGATCATCACCGCCGAGCTGGAAAAGGCCATCTTCCCCCGGGGCTTTCAGGCCGGTTTCAGCGGCGCCGTGGTCACCCAGACCGGCGGCGTGCTCATGGTCAACCTGTACACCGACCCCCAGGAGGACGTGAACAGCGGCATCCGCCATATTCCCATGATGGTGCCCCTGGGCGCGGAGGCCACCCGCTACCAGGAAGTGCTGAAGAAATTCCCGCCCGATGCGAAGGTCAGCTTCGGCGGCAATTAGCGCGGGCTGGGGCGTTGGCGGCGCCGGCATGAGGGCAGGCTGGTTCCCACCTTCATGGCCGGCGCCAGCGCCTTCCAGGTGGAAGTGATGCAGGAAAAGCACGACAGCGCCGCCACATCGCCATATCCCGAAAGGGTGAAAAATTTTTTGGGCTAAAAGGGGTTTTGTAGCGGCCATCCGGCCTGATTATCTGGATTGACTTGCCCTCAACCCATACTTAAATTCAGGAGTTTTTTATAAAATCGGATCTGTTTATCCCCCTCGGAGCAAATCAGGCAAGGAGGAGGTTTGATGCCCATAGTGAACCTAAAACTGATTGAGGGCGTCTCTTCCCGGGAGCAGAAGCAGGAGATGATCAGACGCATAACGATGTCATGGTCGAACTGGAAGGCGGACATATGCGACTGGTGACAATGGTGGTCATCGAGGAAGTGAAAGGCGGCGACTGGGGTATCGGCGGCAAGGCCCTTTCCTCTGCCGACCTTAAAGCGCTGGCCAAGGGTAAATAGAAAAGTCCCAACTACCTCATGCGAGTATCGCTGATGCTCTCTATTCTGGATCTGAAAGCCTTAAGAAGGGGGGCTGGTTAAATATCGGACTTCCTCCTCTCCAAATACATTTCATTATCTAAAGCAGATCGAAAAATTACAGGACTTGGCGGTAAGTGCTGAGTTTGGTAAATAAGTTTCAGTTGGCCCGGTCATCTCGGCGCATGCCGGGACGGGGGACAGGCTGGATGCGGCGGGAGTAATCCCAGTCCTCTCGGGAGATTTTGATATAATTGCCGCCGGAGGCAGGAGGACATGCTGCGCCGATTCTGTTTCATCCTTTTCGCGGCCCTAAGTTTGGGCGGGGTGCTCCCGGCCTTCTCCGGCCAGCACTATTATGTGTCCCCCCAGGGTAATGACACCCATCCCGGCAGCCCCGGCGAGCCCTGGCGGACCATCCAGCATGCCGCGGACGCGGTCAATCCCGGCGACACCGTCACGGTGCGGGCAGGCGCATATGAAGAGGCGGTGTCGTTCAGCCGGTCCGGCACTCAGGAGGCGCCCATCACTTTTACCGTGACGCCCGGGGAACGGGCGACCGTTCAGGGGCTGAAGTTACAACCCGGGGCCTCGCATCTCAGGTTCCAGGGCTTCACGGTCACCGGCTTCACGTATTGGGGGGTGGAGTGTGCGGGCGACAATCACCACGTGGTCTTTTCCCGTTTCCAGGTGGAAGGCGGCGAGTGCGGCGTCCATCTGACCGAAGGCGAGTCCGGCAAGCCCCCGGCCCATGGCCCGGTCTCCCACATCATCTTTGAAGACAGCGTCATCCGCAATTGCCAGTTTACCGCAGTGGACTGCACGCCGGGCCCGGGGCACCACCTGACCCTGCGCCGTTTGGAAGTGTCGGGCGCCGGGGTGGGGGGCGGCTCCTCCTATGGCGCGGACGGCATCGGCATCGAGCGCGGCTCCCACCTGCTCATCGAAGACTGCCACATCCACGATAATGGCGGAGACGGCATCGATCTTAACTCCCGGGACCGGCAGGGCCGGGCGCCGGGCATCATCGTGCGCCGCAACGTGGTGGCCCGCAACCGGCTGAACGGCATCAAAGTCTGGGCCGGCGGCCGGGTGGAGGGAAACGCCCTCTGGGGACAGGGCGAAAATCCTTTGCTGGTGGGCATCTTCCCTTGTCGGGCCGAGATCGTCCATAATACCGTCGCCTATAACATGTGGGACAAAGACTTCGGCGGGCGCACCTACGCCGCCACCTTCGGCCACCCCGAGGAGTCTGGCCCGGCCCGCCCCGCAGTGGATCTCATCCTCCATCACAACATTTTCGCCTTCAACACGGGGCCGGCCCATGGCGAACCCACCGGCATCTACCTGGGGCCGGGGGTGCGCCTGGTGGAGGAACACCACAACGTCTTCTTCAGCCGTCCGGACAATGAAATCTTTGCGGCCTTCCTGGGGCAAGATGGCAGGGAGATCAGCCGGAAAGATCTGGTCAGCGGCGCCTGGACCCGGGCCACGGGCCAGGGACGCGGCGACCTGGGGGCAGACCCCCGGTTCGTGGCCGGCTGGCCCAAAGTGGACCTGCGCCTCAAACCGGGCAGCCCTGCCGCCGGCCGGGGCGCCTATTAACTTCAAAAAATGGGTTACTGGGTTTAGGAAGGTTTGCGGCCGGTCTGGTCAGAGCTCCAGCCTGCGGCCCGGAGGCGCTCCTGCCCCCATTTCCCGGTCTTTTTGCCCCGCCGGTTTGAGGGATTTGCGGCTGGGGTGCAGGATTCTCCGGGCGATGGAGGCGAACCCCGTGGCCAGCCGGTTCTGGCTCTCGTAGAGGAGGGACGGCACCATCTGGTTGATGGCCACTTCGGCGATGGGGTCATGAAGAATGTGGCCCAGGACTTCGGGCTTCAGGTTGAGGAAATCCTCGCACACGGAGCGGATCAGGTCTGCGGACATGAGGTCTTGATTGCTTTTCACCATGTTGGTGACCAGAAACACCTGGTAGGACTTGAGCAGCTGCACCAAACGGAAACTGTGCGCCGGCGCAGTGAGGGCCACCTTTTTGAGAAGCTCATCCATAGAGGCGGCGCTTTTATCGGGACCCGCGCCCTCCTCGTAGAGGAATTGCAGCACTTCAAACTCACCGGTGAACTCCCGGGCAATCTTGCGGTACAGCGCGCACTTTAAAAAGCCGTAGACGTTTTGCAGCGAGGTGGACAGGCCGGAGAACAAGGCGATCTTTCCGGCAGAGGCATTGAACAGGTCCAGGGTGTTGTAGGAGGTGCCGGCCCCCAGGTCCAGCAGGACGAAATCCACCGGCAGCCGGGCCAGTTCGTTGATGAGGCGGATCTTCTGAAAATAGGTGGGGTTGGCTGCGCCCAGAATGTCGTCGGCGCCGCACACCAGACCGACTCCGGTGACCGCGGTCGGCAGCACCAGGTCCTCGAGACGCGGCACCTTGCGCATGAGGAAGTCTTCCAGGGTGACCGCGGGATAGCGCAGCCCCATCATGGTGTGGAGATTGGCCCCTCCCAGGTCTCCGTCCACCAGGACGACCTGGTTGCCCAGGCGGGCCAGGGTAATGCCCAGCCCCAGCGTAAAGAGGCTCTTGCCCACGCCGCCCTTGCCGCCGCCGATGCTCCAGAGTTTGGGGTGTAAAGAATCGTTCATGGTTTCCCCCTCGCCTCTTGCGCCCCCGGGCTCCCTCACGCCTTGAGGAAATCCCGCATCACCTCCAGGGCCCTGGCCAGCTTTTCCCCATAGGACAACCCCGCATAGTGGGGATTGATGGCAATGTAATGATGGTAGCAATAGACCACCAGTTTGACCTGTTCCCGGCTGCCGGCGACCTGGGGGTGATCCCGCACCGCCTGCCGCACCGCCCCCCGAAATTCGGCCAACTGGTCCGGCGGCACCGGTGCCTTGGGCAAAAGCGCCGACCATTCCTGCCACCACGGCAAGGCCGGGTCCGCCGCCGGGCTCTCCTGCCGACACCCGGCCTGCCCCACCGCCGCAGGCTGTCTGTCCCTGTCCTGAGGGAGGGCGGCGAGCTGCTTGATCTGGGCGGGCAGGGCTGCGGCCCTGTCCCGGCGCAGCACCCCGCGCTCCTCGAGAAAACTGAGAACACGCGGCCCAGGGTATGTGGGCGGCTGCTCCCAGGGCGGCGCGACCCATATCCAGGCCTCGCCCGCGTCATCGTTCCGGGTGGGCGGCGCCGGCGCCAGGCTTGTTGGCCCCCAAACTTTCCAGGCAAGCTCTCCCTGCCGGCGCAGGTGGTCCGGCTCCAGCTTCCAGCCCGGCGGCAGCACGAAAAAAAGCTGCTCGTGGGCCCCGGCCCGGGCCCGGCAACAGACTTCCCGGTTCCCTAAATAGTATGCCGGTCCGGCCAGGGCGTCCCGGCTGGGCCGGATCACCAGGAGGGAGGCCCGGCGCGGGCGGATGGCCAGGGTCAGCCGCACTCCCTTGAGGGCCAGCCCCATCAACACCCGGTCCCAGGACGCGGGCGGCTCGCTGAAATTGACCGCCACCTCATACTGGCTGTCCGTGGTCAGGATCACCGGCTCCCAGCCCAGCTCATGATAGCGCGCCGCATAGGTGGCCATGAGGTGGCAGTCGTCCAGGCTCTTGCGGCCGCTGATGAGGCGATCCAGTTCCTGGGGGCCGATTTTCACCGAAAATTCCACGGCCATGGCCTTATTCGCCCATTTCCTTGAGCCTGGGAAAGAAGGGCGCCGCGCCGGTCAGATTATGGTAGAGCTGGAGAAATTCCACCGCCAATTTCCCGTAATCCCGGGCGCCGGAGCTTTCCGGATCAAAATCGAAGACGGCCTTCTGTTCGATCTGCGCCTGGTTGATGGCCTCGTTGCGCACAATCCGGGTGGCGAAGGTCATGGTCCGGTAGGGACTGATTTCCTCCAGGATATAGTCGTTGGTGACCCGGTTGCGCTTGTCGAACATGGTGAGCAGGATGCGGAAGATCTGGCGCCGGAACAATTCCTGGGGGTCCAGGTTTTTCACCATTTCAATGGTGACCAGCAAATCGGCCAGACCCTCCAGGGAGTAGCGGGACATCTGGCACGGCGTGATGATGAAGTCGGAGGCGTACAGGGCGTTGATGGTCAGCACTCCCAGGGAGGGCGGGCAGTCGATGAAGATAAAGTCGTAGTGCAGGTCTTTTAAGGCCTGGTGCAGGATGGCCTCCCGGAAGACCCGGGAGTAAATCTGTTCGGCCACGTGGGCCAGATGAATGCGGGCCGGGGCCAGCCACAGGTGGGACACATAGGTGGAGAGCACAATGTCGGCCACGGCCTGGCGCTGGTTCCCCATCACGTCGGCCATGGACTCGATGAAGGAATCGGGGTCCACCCCAATGCCGATGGTGGCGTGCCCCTGGGGATCCAAATCCACCATCAGGGTGCGGTAGCCCAGGTAGGCCAGAGCCGCGCTCAGGTTAATGGTGGTGGTGGTCTTGCCCGTGCCGCCTTTCTGATTGATGACCGAGACGATGAAGGGTGAGCCGTGGGCAGGGTTGAGGCTGTCGTCCTCCGGGGGAAGCTGGGGGTCGAGGGTGCGGTGCAGCTTGTCCCAGCGGTCCCAGAGTCTTTCTTTGGGAGGGGGCCCCGGGCGGGAGTCGGGAAGGCCGGCCGTTACTTCCTTGGCGGCGCCTGTTCCCGGGGTGCAGGGCCTGTTTGCCTCAAGGAGAGGGGACTCAGGGGTAACCGGCGGTTTGGTGCCAGGCGGCATGCCGCAGTCCTCCCGCAGAAAAGATCAGCAGAGGGAGGCCGCGCTCCACTTTATCAGAAGGGCCGTTACGGTGGCGCCCTTTCCGGGCGGACAGGTCAGGAAGCGCTGCTAGCAGGGCAAAGAGCAAAGAATGATAGGATACAAGTTTCTCGGGAACAATCTGTCCGCCAATCCCCCCCCAGGTTATCTGTGACAAGCCTGATTGCTCTATCCCCCGGCTTGCGCCACAAATAACTCTTATATCTTATGTGCAGCACGTACTGGCCGATGTCAAGGAAAAAATTGTCACTTTCCCAATAGAGTGGCAAAGATCTGTATTGTGATGCTGACACAAATCGTTTGAGACACAGCCACTGATTTTTCCATACGCCTGATAAAATTACGGAGTTATGCCTCGTCAGAAATCGCACTATACAACCGTAACCCTCAATTATTTATGGCATATTTGTTATCATTGCGGCCATGGCCATAAGTCTTGGTCCTGCCAAGAGAACAGCTATTTTGGGTTTGAGATGATGATTCTTTTGGGAATTTCGACAATCACAATTGCGACGGGATAATCTTTCTGCTCAAAGACCATGTTGCCATCGATTGTAAGACACCGCTGGCAAGCAAATGAAAAACCCTTGACAGGCGAAATAAAAAGTATAAATTATGGAAAATAATTTTCCAAAAATAATGATTATTTAGAAATTATGGCCCAAAATCGTTTGGATCAAATGGTGGCGAAGCTTAAGGCTCTGGAGCTGCGCCTCACTCCGCAGAGGCTTGCCGTCCTGCGCATAGTGGCTGAAAGCGAAGGACACCCGAGCACTGAGGAGATTTATGACCGGATGAAGCTGGATTTCCCCACCATGAGCCCTGCCACCGTGTACAAGACCATGACTCTTTTGAAGGGGTTGGGCGAGGTTCTCGAATTGGGGTTTCCCGATGGCGTGAACCGCTATGACGGCAGCAAACCTTATCCCCATCCCCATGTCATCTGCCTGAAGTGCAAGAAAATCATGGATCCGGAACTGGGCAGCCTGCAGCATTTGATCGAGGCGGCCGGCAAGGAAACCGGTTTCCGAATTTCCAGCCATCGCCTGGACTTCTTCGGCCTCTGTCCGGAGTGCCAGGCGAAAGAGTAATGGGGAAAAAATTTTTTCTCATTTAAGAATAATAATTATTAATAGAAAAAATTTATTGAAAGGATGCGAAATTAGACTGCCCTTGCGTAAGCACGAAGCAAAGGAGGAAAAAGCGTCGGCAAAGAAGACCTTAGTCTAACTCCAGATTTTGGGATCACGGGTGCGGATGACCAGAACAGCATGACCGCCGGAGAGAGCGGTCCTGGCTTATGGCACGAAGCATAGGATCAGACAACGAAAGGAGGCAACTTTATGAAGGAAGATAGCAAGTCCCTGGTAATGGGCGGGGCTACTACCGGCAGAGGCAGGTCGAGCCGGGATTGGTGGCCGAACCAGTTGAATCTGCGGATTCTTCATCAGAACTCTCCCTTGAGCAATCCCATGGGCAAGGAGTTCAACTACGCTGAGGAATTCAAAAAACTCGATCTGGCGGCCGTCAAAAAGGACCTGTATGCGCTGATGAACGAATCCCAGGACTGGTGGCCGGCCGATTACGGTCACTACGGGGGGCTTTTCATCCGGATGGCGTGGCATCTCGCCGGCACCTACCGTATCGGCGACGGCCGCGGGGGCGCGGGAGCCGGCCTCCAGCGCTTTGCCCCCGTCAATAGTTGGCCGGACAATGTGAACCTCGACAAGGCGCGCCGGCTCCTCTGGCCCATCAAGCAGAAATACGGCAGCAAGATCTCCTGGGCCGATCTCATGATTCTCGCCGGCAACTGCGCCATGGAATCCATGGGCTTTAAGACCTTCGGTTTCGGCGGCGGGCGTGCGGACGTCTGGGAGCCGCAAGAGGACATTTACTGGGGGGCCGAAGAGGAATGGCTGGCTACGAGCGACAAGCCCAAGAGCCGTTACACCGGCGACCGGGATCTGGAAAACCCCCTGGCGGCCGTGCAGATGGGCCTGATCTA
>CAZFWX010000111.1:0-10250 GCA_964522695.1 uncultured Desulfobacterales bacterium | reverse complement strand
TCGGCTGCCGCTACTGCCTGGTGGCCTGCCCCTATGCGGCCCGCACCTCGGACTTCGGAGAGTGGTACACCGCAGACACCGCAGAGTTGCCGGGAAAGGTGTTTGGTCAGAAAGCGGCAGCCAACGGCTATGAGCTGCATCCGGCAGCCGAGTACGGCAAGAAGTGGCCTGACCGCAACGGCGGCTCGCCGGTGGGCAACGCCAGGAAATGCCACTTCTGTCTGCACCGGCTCAAGGTGGGCATGCTGCCCGCCTGCGTCACCAGTTGCGTGGGCCGGGCCACCTTTTTCGGGGACCGCACCGATCCCCAGAGCCTGGTTTTTGAACTCATCGGCTCTCCCCGGGTTTTCCGTCTGAAGGAAGAACTGGGCACCCAACCGGCAGTCTATTATCTGAAGTAAGAGGTGAGCGCACATGAACGACAACCGGTTCTATAAGATTTTGTTGGCCGCGGCCGGGGTGGGGTTGCTGATCGGCTCCTGGGGCGTGGTCAGCGTGTTGCTTTGGGGCAAACGCGCCACCGCGCTGGGGTCCTATGTGCCGTGGGGTCTGTGGGTGGCGGTCTATCTCTTCTTTCTGGGGCTCACCGCCGGGGCGTTTCTGATCACCATCCTGACATATGTTTTTCGGGTCAAGATATTTGCACCCATCGGACCTTTATCGGCCTATACGGTGCTGGTGGCCATCACCTGTGAAGTTATCATCATCAGCTTCGATCTGGGTCACATGTTCCGGACCTATCAGCTTTTCCTCAGCCCGGGCTGGACTTCCATGATTTTCTGGATGATCGTCTTCACCGTGGCCATGATGGTGATTTATGTGCTGGAATGCTACTACCTGCTGCGGGAGAACCTGATCCTCTGGTCGCAGGAGGAAGGACGGCCGGGACGCGGACTCTATCGCTTCCTGAGCTTTGGGAAAACCTCCTTCAGTGAAGCGGACCGGGAGGCCGACCATGCCCGGGTGCGCCGGCTTTCCATCATCAGCCTGCCTGTGGGCCTCATCTTTTATGGGGTCAACGGCGCCATCTTCGCCATCCTGCTCAACCGGCCCATTTGGAACGGCGCCCTGACGCCACTTCTGTTCATCGTCACCGCGCTCCTGTCGGGCGGCGCGCTCATCACTTTCCTGACCTATGTGTTTAAAATTGATGACGCCCTGGTGCATTACCTGGGGCACGTAATCCGGTTTCTCCTCATGGTTTTTCTCTTTTTGCAGCTCCTTCAGTTTTTCGTGGGCTATAAGACCGGCGTGGTGGCCACCCGCGCCAGCCTGGACATTATCGCCTTCGGACCGTATTGGTGGGTCTTCTGGATATTCCATATCGTGCTGGGGAGCGCCATTCCTCTCTATCTCCTCTTCTCTCAACACGAGAGCGCCAAGGCGGTGGCCTGGGCCTGTTTTCTCATCATCATCACCTTCATTGCCGTGCGGCTGAACTTTGTTATTCCGGACCAGGCGGTCTACAAGCTGGAAGGATTGGAGACCACCTTCTATCATTGGCGGCTCAGGACGGATCAGTATTTCCCCAACTTGAACGAGTGGCTGGTCAGCCTGTGGGTCTTTTCGCTGGGGTTGCTGGGCTTCCTGCTGGGGTCCCGTTGGCTGCCGGTTATTTCTGCGGGCAAAGGAGAGGCGGAACATGGCTAATTTCGATAATAACAGGCCGGATGGCGAGGTCTTGCAGATTTTCCCCAAGACCATGGACCGGCGGGACTTCCTCAAGTGTTCCGCGCTTCTGGGCGGCTCCCTGATGGCTGCGACCTGCCTGCCCCGGTTTTTGTATGCCGCGGGCGGGCAGCCCTTCCTCGCGGACGTGGGCGACGCCTATGTGCATTATCTGCCGGAAAACCAGATCTATTCGGTGTGCCAGCAGTGCAACACCAATTGCGGCATCAAGGTCAAGTTCGTGGACGGGCTGGTGGCCAAGATCGACGGCAATCCCTACAGTCCCTGGACTTTGACCCCGCACATCCCCTACCAGACCTCCATAGCCGAAGCGGCCACCATCGAAGGCGCGCTGTGCCCCAAGGGGCAGGCCGGCATCCAGGCCCTCTATGATCCCTACCGCCTGGTCAAGGTTTTAAAACGGGCCGGCAAGCGGGGCGAGGGCAAGTGGCAGACCATTCCCTTTGAGCAGGCCATCAGCGAGATCGTCAACGGCGGCAATCTCTTCGGCGAAGGGCCGGTGGAAGGGCTGAAGGACATTTGCGTCCTGCGGGATGCCAAGATCCATAAGGAACTTGCCGAAGACGCGGCCCAGGTGGCCGCCAAGAAGATGGAGTTGGCCGCGTTCAAGGAAAAGCACGCCGCCAACCTGAAATACCTCATTGACCCGGAACACCCGGACCTGGGGCCCAAGAACAACCAGTTCTGCTTTAACTGGGGGCGGCTCAAATCCGGCCGCGCCGAGATTTTAAAGCGCCTGGTCAACGGCGCTCTGGGGTCCAACAACGCCCACGGCCACACCACCGTGTGCCAGGGGTCGCTCTATTTCACCTGCAAGGCCATGAGTGACCAGTTCGTGGAAGGCAAGTTCACCAAGGGAAGCAAATTCTACTGGCAGGCGGACACGGGCAACGCCGAGTTCATCCTCTTTGTGGGCGCAAGCCCCTATGAGGCCAATTACGGCCCGCCGCTGCGGGGCGTGAAGATCACCCACAGCCAGGTGGACGAAGGCCGCAAGATCGCGGTGGTGGACCCGCGCTGCAACAAGGCTGCCGCCCGGGCCTGGAAATGGCTGCCGGTGCGGCCCAACGGCGTTGCGGCCGTGGGCATGGGGTTGATACACTGGATCATCGACACGCAGCGGTATGATGCCCGCTACCTGGCTAACGCCAATAAGGCCGCGGCCAAGGCGGACAACGAGCCCACCTGGACCCAAGCCGCCTGGCTGGTCAAGATCAAGGACGGCAAGCCAACTACCTTCCTGCGGGCCTCGGACCTGGGCCTGCCCAAAGAAAAGCGGCAGAGGAAGGACAGTAGCGAATGGGAATTTGACCCCCTCGTGGTCTCCAAGGGCGGGACCATGACGCCTTTCGATCCCAACAGCGAGACGGCCCCGGTGGAGGGCGACCTGCTGGTCAGCACCGACATCCCGGACAAAGGGCTAAAGGTGAAAACCGTCCTCACCATCCTCAAAGAGGCGGCCGGCGCCAAAAAGCTCGCCGACTGGGCCAAGCTTGCCGGCGTCAATGAGCGGGACCTGGTGGAGATCGCCCAGGAATTCACCAGCCACGGCAAACGGGCGGTGGCCGACATTCACCGGGGAGTGTCGCAGCATACCTCAGGGTTCTATAACGTTCTCATTTATATGACGTTAAACACCCTGATCGGAAACCACGACTGGCAGGGCGGCCTGGCCAAGGCCACTACCTGGAACATCGTCGGCGACAAGGAAGGCAAGCCCTTTGACACCAGCAAGCAGGGCGGCAAGATCAAGCACTGGGGCATCGACATCATCCGGGGCGGTAAAGTTTACGACAAGAGCACCCTGTTCAAAGGCTTCCCGGCCAAGCGGGTCTGGTATCCCTTCGCCAGCGACGTCTACCAGGAGGTCATCCCCAGCATGGGTGACGCCTATCCCTACCAGATCAAGGCCCTCATGTTCTACATGGCCACGCCGGTCTATTCCCTGCCCGGGGGGCATAAGCTGGTGGAGATTTTGTCCGACCCCAAGAAGATCCCCCTGATCTTCGCCTCGGACATCGTCGTGGGCGAAACCACCATGTATGCGGATTACATTTTCCCGGACCTGACATACCTGGAGCGCTGGGAATTTTCGGGCTCGCATCCTTCCGTCACCCCCAAGGTGGCGCCCTTCCGCCAGCCGGCCTCAGCCCCCTTGACGGACACGGTGACCGTGTACGGCGAGAAGATGCCGTTGTCCCTGGAAGCCCTGGTGCTGGGGATTGCCGAAAAGATGAAACTGCCCGGTTTCGGCGAAAACGCCTTCGGACCCGGCCAGCACTTGAAGCGGGACGAAGATCTTTACCTGCGCATGGTGGCCAACATCGCCTTTGGCGACAAGCCCGACGGCTCGGAAAAAGTCCCGGCGGCCAATGCCGCGGAGATGAAGATTTTCGAACAAAGCCGGCGGCATCTGCCGGATACGGTTTATCAGGCTGAACGCTGGAAAAAGGTGGTGGGTCCGGAGTGGTGGCCCCACGTGGTCTACGTGCTCAACCGGGGCGGCCGTTTCCAGGAGTACCAGAAGGCCTACAAAGATGGCCAGTTGGCCAACAAATACGGCAAGATGGTGGGCATCTATTTCGATAACCTGGCCACCACCAAGAACTCCATGACCGGCAAGACTTATCTGCCCCATGCCGACTACATCGAAGGGCCGCGGGATTGCCTGGGGCGGCTCCTGGAAGACGAGGCCAAGGGCTTTGACCTGACCCTGATCACGTATAAAACCATCTCCCAGACCAAGTCCCGCACCACGGGCAATTACTGGCTCCAGGCGCTCTACCCGGAGAACTTCATCGAATTGTCGCACGTCGACGGCAAGCGCCTGGGTCTGAAAGACGGCGACCGGGTCAAGGTGGTGTCCGCGTCCAATGAGGAGGGGGTCTGGGATCTGGGGCATGGCCGGAAAAAGCCCATGATCGGCAAAGTCCGTCTCCTGGAAGGCATCCGTCCCGGAGTGGTGGCCTTCTCCCTGGGGCACGGCCATTGGGCCTATGGCGCCGAAGCCATCCAGATCGACGGCGTCAGCGTGGTGGCCGACGCCCGCCGGGCCACGGGGGTGCACGCCAACGCGGCCATGCGGATTGACCCGGTGCTGAAAAACACCGGCTTGGTGGACCCGGTGGGCGCCAGCGCGGTGTTTTACCAGACTCAGGTGAAGCTGGTGAAGGTGTAGGGCGCGTCTTACGCGCCAGAAATTTGGTGTGTAAAACGCTCCCTGCATTAGTCCATGGAAACTGATGCCATGAAATCCTTTGAAGAACTTCTGGACGGTTCGGTGGCGGCTCACGGCCATCTCTGTCCGGGCCAGGTGGTGGGGGTGCGCATGGCTCTGCTGGGCCTGAGGCTCCTGGGTTTTGAGGCGCCGCCGTCGCACCCCCAGTTGAAACAGCTCATCGTCTTCGTGGAAGTGGACCGCTGCACCGGCGACGCCGTGGCCTACGTCACCCATGCCAAACTGGGGCGGCGGTCGCTGAAGTTCATGGATTACGGCATCATGGCCGCCACTTTCGTGGACCTGGCCTCAGATAGGGCCTTCCGGATCATCTCCACCGAGGAATCCCGGGATCTGGCTGCGCTGTATGCTCCCGGTGAAACGGACCGGCGGCGGCAGCAAACCGCGGCATACACAGTCATGCCCGACAGCGTGATGTTTCGCGTGCAACAGGTGCGGGTGGACCTCACTCCCTTTGATCTGCCCGGTCCCACCCGTCGGAAAGCAACGTGTAACAGGTGCGGGCAGGTGGTGCGGGACAACCGGGAAATAACGCGGGATGGCGCCGTTTATTGCCGCCCCTGCGCCCTGGGGGGCTATTTTACCGACGCCCGGGAGATCGCCTGGCCGGAGATGAACTGGGCGCCGTCCCTCAACCCTGAGCCGCCCGAACTCCCTGACTCTGAAGTAACCGGCTTCCATTCCTGACCGGGTGAGACCGCGGGGAAAAGCGATGCTGAAAACCGTGAAAGTAGAAGAGGCCGTGGGGCTCAAACTGGCGCATGACATCACCGAAATCCGCCCCGGGGAGTTCAAGGGGCCGGCGTTCCGGAAAGGGCACACTGTCTGCGACGAAGACATCTGCCGCATGCAGCGCCTGGGAAAGAATCACCTCTACGTGCTGGAGGTGGCCGAGGACGAAATCCACGAAAATGAGGCGGCCGCCATCCTGGCCGGAGCCCTGGCCGGCGAAGGGATTGTCTGGGAGAACAATCCCCGGGAAGGCAAGATTGACCTCTACGCCGCTGTAGATGGCCTTCTGCGGGTGGACGTGGCCGCCCTGGCCGCCTTCAACCTGGTGGACGAGGTCATGTGCGCCACCCTGCACAACCACCTGCCGGTGCAGCAGGGCGAGAAAGTGGCGGCCACCCGGGCCATCCCCCTGATCATGAAGCGGGCCCCCATCGAACGGGCTGCGGCCATCGCCCGCCAGCACGGCGCGGTGCTCTCCGTGGCCCCTCTGCGCCAGGCCCGGGCCGGATTGATCATCACCGGCAACGAGGTCTTTCACGGCCTGATCCAGGACCGCTTCGCCCCCATCTTGCGCCGCAAAGTGGAGGCTCTCGGGTCGGAAGTGGCCGCGGTGGAATTTCTGCCGGACGATGCCCAGGCCATTGCCGGAGGCATCCAGGCCATGTTGCATCAGGGGTGCGACTTGCTGCTTCTTTCCGGCGGCATGAGCGTGGACCCGGATGACGTCACCCGCCACGCCATGGTCAAGGCCGGGGCCACTGAGGTCCATTACGGCTCCGCGGTGCTGCCCGGCGCCATGTTCCTGGTGGCCTATCTGGGAAAGACGCCTTTGCTGGGGGTGCCGGCCTGCGCCCTGCACCATCCCGTGACGGTCCTGGACCTGGTGCTGCCCCGGATTTTGGCGGGTGAGCATATCGGCAAAGTGGAACTGGCCATTCTGGGGCACGGTGGCCTGTGCCGGGACTGCGGGACCTGCACCTATCCCCACTGCCCCTTTGGCAAGGGGAGGTGAGCCGTGGCAGAGCCGGACTCCCGGGCAATCAACTACCTGCGGCTGTCCGTGACCGACCGCTGCAACCTGCGCTGCGTCTATTGCACCTGCTGGCAGGATTGGCAGAAACTGCCGCCGAAAGGAATCCTGCGGTACGAGGAGTTGCTCCGCCTGGCCGCGGTGGCTGCCGCGGCGGGCGTCCGCAAGATCCGCCTCACCGGCGGCGAACCCCTGATGCGCCGGGGTCTGGTGGATTTCCTTACGAAGCTCCATCGTCTTCCCGGCATCGACCAGGTCTGCCTCACCACCAACGGCGTGCTATTGCCGGAAATGGCCCCGGCCCTGTGGGGCGCCGGTTTGCGCCGCCTCAATGTCAGTCTGGACACCTTGAAGCCGGAGCGCTACCGCCGGATTACTGGCAGCGACAGGCTGCCGGCAGTCCTGGCGGGGCTGGAGAGGGCAGCTTCTTTGGGTTTCCAGCCCCTGAAAATCAACTGCGTGGCGCTGCGCGGCATCAATGACGACGAGATTCCGGAGATCGCCCGGCTCGCCCGGGACCATCCCTGGCAGGTGCGGTTCATAGAACTGATGCCTACCGCCTCACGGGCCTGGTGGCAACGCCACTTTCTGCCCATGGCGGAGGTGCGCCGGCGCTTGGCGGTTTTTGGTCCGCTGGAACGGTGCCTTCCCGAAGCCGCGGCCGGCCCTGCCAGAATTTTTCAGGTGCGGGGATTTAAGGGCACACTGGGCTTCATCAGCCCCATGAGCCAGCACCATTGCGGCGCCTGCAACCGGCTGCGCCTGTCGTCTGACGGCAAATTGAGGCCCTGCCTGCTGAAAAGCCATACTCTTGATCTTAAGGGGCCATTGCGTCAAGGCTTCTCCGACGATTTCCTGGAATACCTCCTGCAAGAGGCCATCGAGTCCAAAAGCCGGAAGGCCGGCTTCTCCCCAGCAGATGCCTTTGTCAGCCCCCCTGGCTTTTCCATGGTGCGCATCGGCGGCTAAGCCGCACGCCATCGTATCGTCTATCAATCAATCTGGACCCCTTAAGATTATCCATTGCCAAGCGGTGGATATATTTTCTATCGGCCCCGCCATGTCGTGGCCGCAAGCAAAGAGGAATATCTGGTTATAGGGTTGCCCGCCCGGTTCGCGGTCCTTGAGACTCCCCAAGAGGTGGGGGGAGACGCGTTCCCCCGGCTTGGCCTTGGCGGCTGCGGCGCCGATGATCTGCCAGGCCCGCTGCGCCCCGCCGGGAAGAGGCTGAAAATGGGAAAGGGGAAGCCCTCCTTTTCCCCGGACATCCCGGCAGCGCTCGGGCCGCTCCCCCAGTCACCCTATCCGCCAGCGATACCTCACGAGGATAAGGGAATCCAGAAAATAAACTTAACCGGATATCTGCATGTGTTCTTGACCACGTGTTGCACGCAGCCTTGACATCTCTACTCCCCTTGCATACCATGCACCAAGGTGGGGCGGCACCACCTGGTGACTTCTGCGCCTGCCGGAGGGAATAGAGGGTTCAACGGGCCCCAGCCCTATGGAAAAGCCCTATCTGAAAAAATTATGGTGGGAGATCGTCCTCACCATCCTTTGCTTTTCGGTCATACCCCTGGTGGTCCTGGGAGCGGTCATCTACCATCAGTTCAGCGTCTCTTTGAGCAGCAAGATCATGGAAAGCTTAAAGACCTTGACGGAGAACCGTCAGGGGGCCATCGACCTCTTCTTTGAGGAGCGGGTGGCGCAGCTCACCACCCTGGCCAACACCCACTCCCTGGAGCGTCTCCAGAACGAAGATTACCTCAACAAGGTCTTCAACATCATGCAGGCCCGGTCCAAATCCTACATGGACCTGGGGGTGATCGGCGACGACGGCAACCACCTGGCCTACGTGGGCCCCTATTACAACATCCTCAAGGGGGTCAATTACAAAAACGAAGACTGGTTCGCCGGCGTCATGGCCTCGGGGATCTATATCAGCGACGTCTTTCTGGGTTTCCGCAAGGTTCCCCACTTCGTCATCGCCGTCCTCGTGCGGGAGGGCAACCGGGTCTGGATCCTGCGGGCCACCATTGACTCGGACATCATCGAAAACATCGTGCGGGCCGCCCAGGTGGGCAAAGCCGGCGACGCCTTCATCATTAACCGGGCAAACATTCTCCAGACCTCACCCCGCTTCAGCGGCAAACTCCTGGGCAAACCCGCCACCCCGGATTTTTCTGCGGCGGTGGGTATCGTGGTGGAGGAGACGCGCCATGAGGGGGAACCGGTCCTCTTCGGCGCCGCCCTGCTAAAGAACAAAAGGTGGGTCCTGGTCATCAAGGAGGACCCTTCGGAACAGTTCACCCCGTTGCTCCGCACCCGCCTCATCACCCTCATCATCGGCATGGGCGGGGTCCTCCTGATCTTCATCGGCGCAGTCTTTACCACCCGCGCCATGATGCAGGAACTGGAACGCATGGAAAAAAAGCGCGCCGCCAGCGAAGATATGATGGTGCAATCCAGCAAAATGGCGGCTCTGGGGAAAATGGCCGCGGGCATCGCCCACGAAATCAACAATCCCCTGGCGGTCATCGGCGAGAAGGCCGGCTGGATGAAGGACCTGCTGAAAAAGGAAGACCTGGCCCAAAGCCGGAATTTCCAGGAATTCACCAAGTCGGTGGACAAAATCGAGTTCCACGTGGCCCGGGCCAAGAAGATCACCCACCGCCTCCTGAGCTTCGGCCGGCGCATGGAGCCGGTCAGCGAAAAAGTGGACCTCAACCAGACCCTCCATGAGACCATCGATTTCCTGGAAAACGAGGCCCGCTACCGCAACATCGACATCCAGACCGACCTCGCCGAAAACCTGCCCACGGTTACCAGCGATCCGTCTCAGCTTCAGCAGGTCTTTTTAAATATTCTCAACAACGGCATTGACGCCATCGGCAAAAACGGCCAGATCGCCATCAAAACCTTTTACATCGCCCAAAGCAGGCAGGTGGCCATAGAAATAGCCGATAACAGTCCCGGCATGCCCAAGGAGGTCCTGGATAAGATTTTCGACCCCTTTTTCACCACCAAAGAAGTGGGCAAGGGCACCGGCCTGGGGCTGTCCATCTCTTACAGCATTATCGAAAAATTGGGGGGAAGGATTATGGTGGCCAGCGAGCCGAACAAAGGCACCACCTTCACCATTTATTTACCGGCGCGTTGAAAGATTTTTCAGTGCCGGCGGCGAGAGGAACCGGATCGCACCCTGAGAGAGAGGATACTGCATGGAACGGTTCAAAGTACTGGTCGTGGATGATGAGGAGGATTTTCGCGAGACCATCGTCAATCGTCTCCTGGACCGCAATCTGGACGTCACCGGCGTGGAGAGCGGCGCCAAGGCCCTGCAGGTCATTGACAACGAGGACTTCGACGTGGTGGTGATGGATGTCCGTATGCCCGGTATGGACGGTATCGAAGCTCTGAAGGAACTGAAAAAGAAAAAGCCCCTCATCGAAGTGATCCTGCTCACCGGCTACGCCTCGGTGGAGTCGGGCATCCAGGGCATGCAACTGGGGGCCTTCGACTACGTCATGAAGCCGGTGCCCCTGGATGAACTCCTGGACA
>CAZFWX010000110.1:0-10342 GCA_964522695.1 uncultured Desulfobacterales bacterium | reverse complement strand
CGAGATCGCTTTTTGGAGGCGGCTTGGGCCAAGTTGCCTAACCCCTTCCCCCTGATCCTGGAAACGATGGATATGTCGGGGATGCGCCTCGGGGAGGCATTGGCGATGTGTTGGGAAAACTTGGATTCCAGAAACTGCCAATACAATATCACCGAATCCACTCGACAGGGCCGGTTCGGGCCACCTAAGAGCGGCAAGCGGCTGATTGACCTTGACCCTCTCCTTGTGGGCAAGTTGGAGGCGCACATTAAGCAACTCCGGAAAGAAAGCCTGGCAGCTGGGGCTCAGTCGCATTATCTTTTTCCGGGGATTACGCAGCGAATGGTGCAAACGGCCACACGTCGCGGCTGTTTGGCTGCTCGGTTACGGAGCCGGCATCCGCATGATTTGCGGCATACCTACGCCACCATCTTGCTCATGGCCCATATCTCCCCGGCCTATGTCCAGAAGCAGTTGGGCCACCACTCTATCAGCATGACGGTGGATATTTACGGCCATTGGATACCAGGGGAAGGGCGGGATCTCCTGGACAAGGTTTTGCGCCCCCAGGCTAAACCAGGGCGCATACTTTCACACGTCATGCAGGGGCAAGAATGAATTCGGACAGATTGGTCCGAATGGTCCTGGCTGAATTTATTGAGAAAATTGGTTCCTGAGTGGGACCGTTCGGACAAATGTTCGGACAGAATTCGGACAGACACCAAAACAAAAGGCGTAACCTCTTGAGATTACGCCTGAAATACTAACATGGTGCCGAAGGCGGGATTTGAACCCGCACGGGTCTCCCCACCACCCCCTCAAGATGGCGTGTCTACCAGGTTCCACCACTTCGGCAGGATGCGGTTCATTTGGACGGTTGCGGGACTTCTCCGCCCGGCGCAGGGGCGGCCGGTTTGGCCGGGGCCGCAGGCGGCGTGACCGGCAGCTGCTCCTGCACGGGCGGTTTGCCGCCCGCGCCCCGCATGAGGGTGCTGTCCTTGGACTTGACCACAAAGGTCAGACCCAGCGAGGTGACCATGAACAGGATGGCCGCGGCCGCGGTGAGCTTGGCTAAAAACGGCGCCGCGCCGGTGGAGCCGAACACCGTCTGGCTGGAGCCCCCGAAGGCCGCGCCTATGCCTGCGCCTTTGCCCTGCTGCAAAAGCACGATGCCGATCAGGGCCAGACAGACGATGATATGAACGATTACCAGAAGCGTGGTCATAGGGAATCCCGTTGGCAAATAGGACGGAACCGCTAAGATATCCGCCAGTACAATATTTAAATATAATTGACTGATACCTTGAATGCAAGGATTTTATGGAAAAGGTGCAGGCAGGACACCTCCTCTTGCTGGAAAGAGACGTGGCATTTTTAAACTGAGAAAAGCAGTTCTCCGGGCTTTAGGGAAAAATTCATTCCTCATGGATAAGCATGCTTCCGAGAGGTTGTAAATTATGCTACTCCTCCTCAAATGAGGAGAGAGAGGTTTTTTAAAACCTAACCCCGAGTTCTCTCCCACCGCCGCAGAGGTCCCCAAACCCATTCTCCCCTGCGGCAACAACGGTTGCCGCAAAAACTCGGCTGCCATGATCAGCCGGCAAGAGAAAAGGGGATCGTTCATGAAAAAAGAACGGCTTAATTTCCTCGCGAAAGCAACGACCTTTCTTGTTACAGCAGCATTTGTTTTAATCAAAGCAGCCTGGGTTCTTAAGCAAGATGAGCAAACATTCACCTCGGAGGTTTTGAATAACTTTAAAGTACAGTTTGAGATATTAAATATTGAAAAAAAACGCTCACTCCAACTCAAAGGAAGCTCTCTTTTTCAATTATTAGATATCTTCATATTCATATCTTGAAGGGTTGATTATAAACTTTACCTCATAACACCAACACAATTTTAATATATGGAAGCAATAAGATATTAACAGACATAAAAGCTCATGTCACCAGTTCGGTTCTGAAAATCATAAGCGATAATGGTGGCAGTATAATTAAACAATTTCCCGAGTAACGGGCCATAAGAGCCCTCATTCCGCTAACCGCCGTCGCAGTCATTGCCGCTCAGCCCGACATTCAATTCATTTCTCAAGAAGCCACCGGGAAACCCGACAAAGACACTGCTTCTGAAGGCGTCGTGGCCCACAACGCCCATAAGCTCCACGCGTCAGGGTATACCGGCACGGGAATCAGCGTGGGCGTTCTCTCCGATTCCGTTGATAATCTCGCCGCAGTCCAGGCGACAGGAGATTTGCCTGACGAGGTTACGGTGCTGGCAGATGACCCAGGCACAACGGGAGAAGGCACCGCCATGCTCGAGGTAGTGCACGATCTGGCTCCGGGCTCACCCCTCTTTTTTGCCACTGCAGATTTTGGCCTAGCCAGCAACGCCAGCAATATCATTGCCCTAGCCCGGGCTGGCTGCAGAGTGATCGTGGACGACATTACGTACTATGAAGAGTCCCCTTTTCAAGATGATGTGGTAGCTCAAGCGGTGATTCGGGTGACCAAAAATGGTGTGCATTATTTTGCCTCAGCCGGTAATTTGGGCAATGTGCTCGCCGGCACCTCGGGAACCTGGGAAGGAGATTTCGTCTTATATAGTGGTGTAGGATTCCCGGTGGATTTGCATGCCTTCGCGCCATGAGTTTACACAAATCAAATGGGATGGAATCCAAGAGTTATCACCCTGCATTGGTCGGATGCCCTCGAGGCCTCGGCAAATGATTACGACCTCTACGTTGCCGATATTCAAGGCAATATGGTAAATTTTTCCATAGATTCACAGACTGGGACCCAGAACCCCTATGAACGCACCGATGTGGGTGACGCTGACCCCTCTCTTAATTACACCGGATATTTCATCCTGATTCACAAAAGGTCAGGTGCCGACAGAACGCTGCGTCTCAGCGCCTACCGAGGCACCACGCAATACGCCACCACTGGCGCCACTTATGGGCCTCGAGCGGCAAAAAATACCTTTTGCGTCAGCGCCGTCAGCGCCCAGTCAAAAACCACGCTTTTTACCGGGGCCGAGCCATTGGAGCCTTTTACCAGCGATGGTCCACTCCGGGTATTTTACCTTCCGGATGGAACTCCCATAACGCCGGGATATTTCTCCTCCACTGGCGGCAGCGTCCTTATGAAGCCGGACATTACCGCGGTTGATAAGGTTGCCTGCAGCGCGCCCGGATTTAACCCCTTCGGCGGAACCTCCGCAGCTGCACCCCACGCCGCGGCCATTGCGGGTTTGCTTCTTTCAGCCAAACCCACTGCCACTGCAGCGGAAATCCGGAGAGCCATAACGTTGTCGGCCCTTCCCGCACCGCCGGTCTGGAACAATGTGGCCGGGTATGGAATTGTTATGATTCATCGGGCGCTGGGGATGCTTTTGGGAGGGAGGGGGGTCGTTTAAGCTTACCAGTTGCTGCTGGCAGATATTGACTTGCCTCCCCAAAAATGGCCCGAGTGAAGTGATCTCTTAGAAACCAGGAGATGTCCCTCGGTCCGAAGTGATGATTTTCAGGAAGGCCTCGGCCTTGAGCGAGGCGCCGCCCACCAGGGCGCCGTCTATGTCCGGCTGGGCCAGGAGCGTGGCGGCGTTGTCCGGGGTGACGCTGCCGCCGTAGAGGATGCGAATCTCCTCGCCCGCGCCGATGAGTTTGGGTAATTCCGCGCGAATGAAGGCATGCACTTCCTGGGCCTGGGAGGGCGTGGCCGTGAGGCCGGTGCCGATGGCCCAGACGGGCTCATAGGCGATGACCAGGTTGGCCCCGGTCATGCCGGTGAGGCCGGCCAGCCCTTCCCTAAGCTGTGTCCCCACCCGGTGGATGGTCTGGCCCGCCTGCCGCTCATCTTTCGTTTCGCCTACGCAGAGAATGGGGCACAACTTGGCGGCCAGGGCGGCCTTGAGCTTCAGATTGACGGTGTGGTCCGTTTCACCGAAAAGCTGGCGGCGCTCGGAGTGGCCGATGATGACATAGTGGCAGCCAACGTCGGCCAGCATGGGCGCGGAAATGGCCCCGGTGAAGGCCCCCTGCGTCTCCCAGAAGACGTCCTGGGCCGCCAGGCGCACGGGGGAGCCGGCCAGTTCCCCGGCCACCGCGGTCAGGGCGGTGTAGGGCGGGGCCAGGACCACCTCCGGGCGGGCCCGGCCCGCCACCCCCCGGCAAATTTCCCGGGCCAGGTCCCGGGCCTCGCCCAGGGTCTTGTGCATTTTCCAGTTGCCGGCGATGAGGGGGAGGCGATCAGGCGACACGGCTCTTGGTCCTTTTGCCGGAGGATTTTTTGGCCACCTTTTCCAGGGCCAAAATCCCGGGCAGCTTTTTCCCTTCCATGAGTTCGATGAAGGCGCCGCCGCCGGTGGAGACGTAGGAAAACTTTTGGAATTCGCCGGCCTTGTGCAGGGCCACGTCGGTGTCGCCGCCGCCCACGATGGTGAGGGCGTAGGAATCGGCCACCTTGTGCACCATGGCCATGGTGCCCCGGCTGAAGGCGTCGTATTCGAAGGCCCCCATGGGACCGTTCCAGATGATGGTCTTGGCGTTCTGCAGGGCCTCGCCGAACAGGGTCACGGTGGCCGGGCCGATATCGGCGATGATCCAGTCCTTAGGCACTTCCTGCACAGGGGTGATCTTGGTCTCCCCGCCCCGCTCCAGGCGGTTGGTGACCACCACGTCCACGGGCAGGTAGAACTTGACGCCCTTGGCCATGGCCGTGGCCATGAGGTCCTTGGCGGTGCCGATGAGGTTGTCGTCCACCATGGACAGCCCCACGTCAAACCCCTTGGCCTTGAGGAAGGTGTTGGCCATGGCCCCGCCGATGATCATCTTGTCCACGTGTTTTATGAGGTTGACCAGGGCCTCCAGTTTGCTGGACACCTTGGCGCCGCCGATGAGCGCAGCCAGGGGCCGGGCCGGGTCTTCCAACGATTTGTGGAAGTAGAGGACCTCGTCCCGCATGAGGAAGCCGGCCACGGAGACGGGGGCAAAGTGAGTAACCGCCTCCACCGAGGCGTGGGCCCGGTGGGCCACCGCAAAGGCGTCGTCCACGTAGACATCCACGCCTTTCATGAGTTCCTTGGCGAACTCGGGATCGTTTTTCTCCTCGCCGGGATGAAAGCGCAGATTCTCCAGGAGCAGCACATCTCCGGGGTTCATCTCTTCCTTGAGCTTGTCCACCTCCGGGCCGATGACGTCCGGGGCCAGTTTCACCTTCTTGTGCAGCCGGTAGGCCAGGCGCCGGGCCACCGGGGCCATGGAATCTTCGTCGTTGCGCTTGCCTTTGGGGCGGCCCAGATGGGAAGCCAGGACCACCTTGGCGTCCGCCTCCAAAGCATAGTTGATGGTGGGCAGCACCGCCCGGATGCGGGTGTCGTCGGTGATATTTTTATTGCGGTCCAGAGGCACATTAAAGTCTACCCGGATGAACAAGGTTTTCTTTTTGATATCCACTTCGTCGATGTACTTCACCAGGTCCTCCTTATCACTCCGGCTCTTACAGCCTTTGGCCGATGTAAACCGCCAGGTCCACCATCCGATGGGAAAAGCCCATCTCGTTGTCGTACCAGGCCATGACCTTCACCAGATTGCCGCCCATGACGTTGGTGAGTTCCGCATCCACAGTGGCAGAATAGGGGGAGCCGTTGAAGTCGATGGAGACCAGAGGTTCGGTGGAGTAGGCCAACACCCCTTTAAGAGGCCCGGCGGCCGCGGCGGCCAGAGACTGGTTCACCTCTTCCTTCGTCGTGGCCTTTTCCACCGTGGCCACGAAGTCCACCATGGAGACATTGGGGGTGGGCACCCGGATGCTCAGACCGTCCAGCCTGCCCTTGAGTTCGGGGAGGACCTCCGTCACGGCCCGGGCGGCGCCGGTGGAGGTGGGCACCATGGACATGGCCGCGGCCCTGGCCCGGCGCAGGTCGCTGTGGGAGCCGTCCAGCAGGCGCTGGTCCATGGTATAGGAGTGCACCGTGGTCATCAAGCCCTGAATGACGCCGAACTGATCATGCAGGACTTTCACCAAGGGCGCCAGGCAGTTGGTGGTGCACGAGGCGTTGGAGACCACGAAATGGCGGGATGGATCGAAACTCTGGTGATTTACTCCATAGACGAAGGTGCCGTCGATCTTTTTGCCCGGCGCGGACAAAACGACGCGTTTGGCGCCGGCCGTCAGGTGCCCTTCAATGGTGGCCCGGTCCCGGAAGGCGCCGGTGGATTCGAGCACAATGTCCACGCCCAGCTGCCCCCAAGGGAGCTTCTCCGGCAGGTCGTCGATGCGGCTTAAATGCACCTCCCTGCCGTTGATGATCAGGCTGTCGGGGCGGGCCTCCACCGAACCGGGAAAGGGGCCATGCACCGAATCGTGGCGGAGCAGGTGGGCCTGGACGCTGGAGTCTCCCCGGCTGTTGATGACCACCAGTTCCACGTCCTTTCCTTCCGTGGCGATGATCCTGGCCAGGCAGCGGCCGATGCGGCCGAATCCGTTGATGGCTACTCTGATGGGCATTGAACCTCCTTGGCGATATCCCCGCCGCCCGGGGCCGTATCGCCTTACTGCGGGTCCGGGCGGGGGCGGGACAGAAAAAGACGGCGCGCCTCTGCCTAGTCTGAGCCAGGGGCGCTCCGGCTTCTCCCGGAAATCTTTTCGTCAGAACCGTAGACTATGTTAATCGCAATTTTCCCCACCCGTCAACGATTTTGTCCGGTTTGCATCCGATCCGCTGAGACATCTGGGGGCCGGCCCGCCCTTGCACACCCCTTCGATCCGATATAAATTATGATTTTGTTTGGTACGTCAACTACCACCAAGGGTCTTGGACCCGGCTTATCTAAGATAAGTCCGAGTCAAACCGGTGACAAGCATATGGTGGGTCAGGGACTGCGACTCGTGGGTAGGAAAGTCATCGCGGGGCTCAGCGCTGCGGGGCGCGCCACCCTATTCCTTTTGGAGTCCCTGGGCTGGGTTTTTCTGCCCCCCTACCGGGTCCGACGGGTACTGGAAGAAATCTACGCCATCGGCTGGCAATCCACCCTGATCATCATCCTCACCGGCGCCTTCACCGGCATGGTGCTGGGGTTGCAGGGCTACTACACCCTGCGCCAGTACGGCTCGGAAAGCGCTTTGGGTTCCGCAGTGGCCCTGAGCCTGGTCCGGGAACTGGGGCCGGTGCTCACCGCGCTCATGGTGTCAGGCCGGGCGGGATCGGCCATCACCGCCCAGATCGGCGTCATGCGCATCACCGAGCAACTGGACGCCCTCCAGACCATGGCGGTGCATCCGGTGCAATACGTGGTCATGCCCAAACTGGTGGCTGGCCTTTTGTCCGTGCCGCTGCTCACCGCCATTTTCGACGTGGTGGGCATTTTGGGCGGCTATGCCGTAGGGGTGGGGCTTTTGGGGGTCAGCTCCGGGTCCTACGTCGCCGGCACGGTGCGGAGCCTCATGCCCCTGGACATCAACGGCGGCATTGTCAAGTCCGTGGTTTTCGGGCTCACCATCATCACCGTGGCCTGCTACAAGGGCTACTTCACCCCCCGGGGGGCCGAGGGGGTGAGCCGGGCCACCACCGAGGCGGTGGTCACCTCCGCAGTCCTGGTGCTGGCCTGGGACTACGTGCTCACCTCGTTCTTTATGTAAGCCATGATTCAAATTATCGACCTGGTCCGGTCCTTTAATGGCCAGACGGTGCTGGACGGCGTCAACCTCACCGCGCCCAAAGGGGAGATCACCGTCATTATCGGCAAGAGCGGCGCAGGCAAAAGCGTCCTGCTCAAGCACGTCATGGGGCTTTTGACCCCGGACCGGGGCCGGGTCCTGGTGGACGGGGTGGATATCGGCCGGGCCCGGGGCCGGGCCCTCCAGGACCTGCGACGCCGCTGCAGCGTGCTCTTCCAGGGCGGGGCCCTGTTCGATTCCCTGAACGTCTTTGACAACGTGGCCTTCCCTCTGCGGGAAAAGACCCGGCTCACGGAAACGGAGATCGCCCGGCGGGTGGCGGACCGCCTGGCCCAGGTGCATCTGAGCCCGGACGTGGCCGCGAAATTTCCCGATGAGTTGAGCGGGGGTATGAAAAAGCGGGTGGCCCTGGCCCGGGCCCTCATCCAGGAGCCGGAGATCGTTCTGTTCGACGAACCCGTGACGGGCCTGGACCCCCCCATGACCAACACCGTTTTCCACCTCATCGCCGAGACCCATCAGGAAAACGGGTACACCGGCCTCATGGTGAGCCACGATATTCCCGCCGTCTTTCAGGTGGCCCACCGCGTGGCCATGCTGCACCAGGGGCGCATCATCGCTTCGGGGACGCCGGCGGAAATCCAGCGCCGCGAGGACCAGGTGGTGCAGGATTTTCTGCGGGGAGAAGTCAACTTTTTGGAGGGCTAGGACGACAAGATGAACAGAGCCAGGGTGGAATTAGGCGTGGGCGTCTTTGTCCTGGCAGGCGTGGCCTGCCTTGTATACCTGGTGGTGCATTTGGGGAAGATGGAAGTCTTCAGCTCGGGCTACCGGCTCATTGCCGATTTCGACAATGTGGCGGGGCTCAAGACCGGCGCGGCGGTGGAGATGGCCGGCGTGGAGGTGGGCCGGGTGGAGGACATCGGGGTCACCCCCGCCCGCCAGGCCCGCCTGGTGCTGAAACTGCGGCCGGACATCCAGCTCAGTGACGACACCATCGCCTCGGTGCGCACCAAGGGCATCATCGGCGATAAATTCGTCAAACTGTCGCCCGGCAATTCCGGGACGCTGATCCCTCCGGGCGGCAAGATCCGGGATACGGAACCGGCCGTGGAGTGGGAGGAACTGCTCAGCAAGTTTATCCACGGCAAGGTATAATGCAGTGAGGCGGGGTTTTGCGCCCGCCACCTTGCATAACGCAGTCCAACAGCCTGGGTTCTGCGCCAGGCGGGAAGCGCTGCGCTTTCCCGCCCTGCCGAACATCCCGTAACAGGATCTGGTGGCGCAGGCTTCCCAGCCTTTGCAGATGCGGGGACACCCAAGGGGTGCCCTACAATAATTTCCCAGGAGCATTTCATGCTGGCTCTTTGCAGGAGTAGCCTGGTTTTCGCCCTGATCGTCAATTTATCTTTCATTCCGGCGGCTGCGGCCAGCGCGCCCACGGAGGAGGTCAAGGCCGTGGTCAACGAGGTCATCCGCATCCTCAAAGACCCGGCCCTCAAGGCTCCGGCCCAGAAGGCCAGGAGGCGCCAGATGCTTAAGGCCACCGTTGATAGGCGCTTCGACTATGAAGAAATGGCCAAGCGGTCCCTGGGGGGCTCCTGGAATACCCTGAGCGCCGCCCAGCGCCGGGAATTCGTGCAGGTCTTCGGCGAACTGCTGGAGGCTTCCTATGCGGAGAAGATCGAGAAGTACTCCGATGAAACGGTGAACTATACCGGCGAAACCCTGGAAGGCAATTTCGCCGAGGTGCGGACCCAGATCGTCCGTAAAAACGACAGGATCCCCATCAATTACCGCCTGCTCAACAAGAACCCCTGGATGGTCTACGACGTCATCATCGAGGGCGTGAGCCTGGTGAACAACTACCGGAACCAGTTCGGCCGGGTCCTCCAGACTTCTTCTTATAACGACCTGATCAATCGCCTGAAAACCAAAGTGGACGAACAACGCAAGCTGGAAAAGATGTAGGGTTTGAAAAAGGGGGCCGGCAGTGTAGAGCCGGCGCCCTCGCCGGCAATTTACAGCCAGGGGCGGCTGTTCTGCACTATCCTGGCCTCAGTGGTAACCAGCAGAGATATTACCTGGGACAGGATTTTAAGCCCCCTCCCCACGGTGGGAGGGGGTTGGGGGAGGGGGGCGATTAAGCCAAGCCCCAGTTAAAACCCCTTAATTTTCCACCCCCACCCTGACCCTCCCCCATCCAGGGGGAGGGAACGCGAAAAGCAAGCCCTTACAGGTCCAAGGCAGACTCCGGACGCCCATCGATAGTAATCAGGCGCAATACATGGGATTTATTGGAAAGTCCCTTCCCCAGGATGCCTGGTGCGCCAATAGCGTGCGGGTCAGCTTTGCCCTGGCCCCTCTCTCACATCCATCCGTGGGGTTTGTCCTTCCGATACGCCAGGGCCTGGCAGGAGGCGATGGGGTGGCCCGCGTCGTCGGTGACGCTGATCTGATACGTGGCGGTGCGCCGGCCGGCGTGGATTTCCCTGGCTTCGGCAGTGAGCCGGGCGCCCATGGCCGGAGCGTTGTGGAAGGTCAGGCTCATGGACAGGGCCACGGCCACCGTGCCGTGGGCGTTGCAGGAGGCCTGAAAGGCCTCATCAATCAGGGCAAAGATGGCGGTGCCATGGATGCCGCCCAGGATGTTGGTGAGATGGGGCCCGGTGGCCATTTTTACCAG
>CAZFWX010000109.1:0-10392 GCA_964522695.1 uncultured Desulfobacterales bacterium | reverse complement strand
GCAGGCCGCACTGATGCAATCTCAGCTCCGGACCGATGACGATGACGGAGCGGCCCGAATAGTCGACGCGTTTGCCCAGCAGGTTCTGGCGGAAGCGCCCCTGCTTGCCTTTGAGCATGTCGGAGAGCGACTTTAAGGGACGCTTGTTGGGACCGGTGATGGTGCGGCCCCGGCGGCCGTTCTCGAAAAGCACGTCCACCGCTTCCTGGAGCATGCGCTTTTCGTTGCGGATGATGATGTCCGGGGCGTTGAGCTCCAGCAGGCGTTTCAGCCGGTTGTTGCGGTTGATGACCCGGCGGTAGAGATCGTTCAAGTCGCTCGTGGCGAAGCGGCCGCCGTCTAAGTGCACCAGGGGGCGCAAATCCGGCGGCAGCACGGGAATGACTTCCAGCACCATCCATTCGGGGCGCTGGCCCGATTCCCGGAAGGAATCGATGATCTTGAGGCGCTTGGCCAGCTTCTTGCGCTTGGCGTCGGAGCTGGTCTTGCTCATTTCATCCCGGACCTTCTGGGAGATGACCTCCAGGTCCACCTTCATGAGCATGTCCCGGATGGCCTCGGCTCCCATGGCGGCCTGGAACTTGTCGCCCAGCTCGTCCTTGAGCTGGCGGTAGCGGTCTTCGGAGAGCAGCGCGCCCACCGGGGCTTTATCGTCTTCGGACTCCACCACCACGAAGGCTTCGAAATAGAGGATCTTCTCCAGTTCCTTCAGGGTGAGGTCCAGCAGGTTGCCGATCTTGCTGGGCAGGCTTTTCAAAAACCAGATGTGCACCACCGGGCAGGCCAGTTCGATGTGGCCCATGCGCTCCCGGCGCACCTTGGACTGGATCACCTCCACGCCGCACTTTTCGCAGGTGATGCCCCGGTGCTTCATGCGCTTGTACTTGCCGCAGTTGCACTCGTAATCCTTGGCGGGGCCGAAAATCTTGGCGCAGAAAAGCCCGTCCCGCTCCGGCTTGAAGGTGCGGTAGTTGATGGTTTCCGGCTTCTTCACCTCGCCATGGGACCACGAACGGATCATGTCCGGCGAAGCCAGCGCCAGGCGCACGGCTTCGATGGCCAGCGGATCCTCGGGGCGGGCGAAGAGGTTGTTCAAGTCTTCCAACTTGACTTCCCGGTTCTTTTCCATCATAAGAACTATTCCTTGGCCCGTTCTTTCTTCAGGAGCTCCACATTCAGGGCCAAACTCTTGAGCTCCCGGACCAGGACGTTGAAAGATTCCGGCAGGCCGGCTTCCAGGTCGTACTCGCCTTTAAAGATCTTTTCGTACATGCGCGTGCGGCCGGCCACATCGTCGCTCTTGACGGTGAGGAATTCCTGCAGGGTGTAGGCGGCGCCGTAGGCCTCCAGGGCCCAGACTTCCATTTCACCCAAACGCTGGCCGCCGAACTGGGCCTTGCCGCCCAGGGGCTGCTGGGTGACCAGGGAGTAGGGGCCGATGCTGCGGGCGTGGATCTTGTCCGCCACCAGGTGGTGCAGCTTCATCATGTACATGACCCCCACCGTCACCTCCCGGACGAAGCGCTCGCCGCTGCGGCCGTCGTAGAGGATAGCCTGGCCGCCTTCGGGCAGCCCGGCCTCGGCCAGGCACCGGCGCACCTCCTCCTCCATGCAGCCGTCGAAGACCGGGGAGGCCATGTGGATGCCGTTCTTATAATGCTTCTCCCACACCTCCCGGAGGCCGTCGTAGTCCAGCTCGTTCAGGTCCTCCTCCAAAGAGAGGGTTGCGAAAATGCGCCGCAGCCGGCCCCTGATGGCGTCAATGTCATAGTAGCGGTCCAGCATCTCCCGGACCTGGCGTCCCAGGGCGTGAGAGGCCCAGCCCAGGTGGGTTTCCATAACCTGACCCACGTTCATGCGGGAGGGCACGCCCAGGGGGTTGAGGACGATGTCCACGGGGGTGCCGTCCGCGAAGTAGGGCATGTCCTCTTCAGGCATGATGCGGGAGACCACCCCTTTGTTGCCGTGGCGGCCGGCCATCTTGTCGCCCACGGCCAGCTTGCGCTTCATGGCCACAAAAACTTTGACCTTCTTGATGACGCCCGGAGGCAGTTCATCCACCTTGCGCAGACGGCCCAGCTTGTCCTCAAAAAGCATGTTCACCAGGAGAATCTGTTCCTGGTAGCGGTCCAGCAGTTCGTCCACCTGATCTTCCAGGCCCGCCTGCTCGAAGGAGACGTGGCGCCAGAACTCCAGGGGATGGCGGTTTACCAGCTCCGGCGGCACGGGCAGGCCCTTGTTCAGGAGGGTGGTGTTGTGCCGGTCATCCTCGATGGGCTCCATGACCTTGCGGCCCACCACCAGGTCCGCCATCCTCTGGCGGTAGCTCTGGGTGATGATGGCCACTTCGTCGGCCTGGTCCTTTTGCAGCTTGGCCACGGCCTCATCTTCGATGGAGCGGCTGCGGTCGTCCTTCTCCACGCCCTTCCGGGAGAAGACCCGGGCGTCGATGATCACGCCTTCGATGCCCGGCGGCACCTTGAGGGAGGTGTCCTTGACGTCGCCGGCCTTCTCGCCGAAGATGGCGCGCAACAGCTTCTCTTCCGGGGTGAGCTGGGTTTCGCCCTTGGGGGTGATCTTCCCCACCAGGATGTCGCCGGGGGTCACCTCCGCGCCGATGCGGATGATGCCGCTTTCATCCAGGTTTTTTAAGGCCTCTTCGCCCACGTTGGGGATGTCCCGGGTGATTTCTTCCTTGCCCAGCTTGGTGTCCCGGGCCATCACCTCGAATTCTTCGATGTGAATGGAGGTGAAGACGTCGTCCTTCACCAGGCGCTCGGAAACCAGGATGGAGTCCTCAAAGTTGTACCCGCCCCAGGGCATGAAGGCCACCATGACGTTCTTGCCCAGGGCCAGCTCGCCCATCTGGGTGGCCGGGCCGTCGGCGATGACCTGGCCTTTGGTCACCGCGTCGCCCCGCCGGACGATGGGCCGCTGGTTGTAGCAGGTGTTCTGGTTGGTGCGCTGGAACTTGGTCAGTTTGTAGATGTCCACCGGAGAGTCGCCGCCGCCGTTGCCCCCGTCCGCGGCCCGGATGACGATACGGGTGGCGTCCACATCCTCGACGATGCCGCTGCGCTTGGCCACGGTGGTGACGCCCGAATCCCGGGCCACCACGCCTTCCATGCCGGTGCCAATGATAGGCGTGCTGCTGGTCAGCAGCGGCACCGCCTGGCGCTGCATGTTGGAGCCCATGAGGGCCCGGTTGGCGTCGTCGTGCTCCAGAAAGGGGATGAGGCTGGCCGCCACGCTCACCAGCTGGCTGGGCGAGACGTCCACATAATCGATCTTGTCCGGCGTCACCATGACGTACTGGCCGGCCTGCCGGGCTTCCACCAGGTCGTCCAGGAACCGGCCCTTCTCGTCCAACGCCGCGTTGGCCTGGGCGATGACCTTGTCTTCCTCTTCCAGAGCGGACAGGTAGCGCACCTCCCGGGTGACCCGGGGCTCCATCCGGTTGCCCACCTTCTTCCGCTCCACCACCCGGTAGGGGGTTTCGATGAACCCGAATTCGTTGACCCGGGCGTAGGTGGACAAAGAGACGATCAGGCCGATGTTGGGACCTTCCGGCGTCTCAATGGGACAGATGCGGCCATAGTGAGTGGGATGCACGTCCCGCACTTCGAAGCCGGCCCGCTCCCGGGTGAGGCCGCCAGGGCCCAGGGCCGACAGGCGACGCTTGTGGGTGATCTCGGAGAGCGGGTTGGTCTGGTCCATGAACTGGGACAGCTGGCTCGTGCCGAAGAACTCTTTGATCACCGCCTGCACCGGCTTGGCGTTGATCAGATCGTGAGGCATGAGCGTATCCAGGTCCTGGATGGCCATGCGCTCTTTGATGGCCCGCTCCATGCGCACCAGCCCCACCCGGAACTGGTTCTCCAACAGCTCGCCCACGGCCCGCACCCGCCGGTTGCCCAGGTGGTCGATGTCGTCCACCGCGCCTTCCCGGTCCTTCTGGGTGATGAGTTCCTTCACCGCCAGCAGGATGTCCTCAGGCACCAGGGTGGTCTGGGTGAGGGGCAGCCGTTCCTCCGGTTTCCTAAGCTTCAGGTCCAGTTTGAGCCGGCCCACCGGAGAGAGGTCGTAGTATTCGGGATTGAAAAAGAGGTTTTGGAAGAAGGTGGTGGCCACTTCCTCGTTGGGGCGGTTGCTGGGGCGCAGCCGGCGGTAGATCTCCAGAACGGCCTCTTTCATGGACGCGGTCTTGTCCATGGCCAGGATATTCCGCAGGCAGGCGCTCACCTGCACGCCGTCGATGTAGAGCAGATCCAGCTCCCGGATGCCCTTGGTCACCAGGAGTTCCAGCTTTTCCTGGGTCAGCATCTCATTGCAGGCCGCGAGCAGCTCCCCGGTGGCCGGATCCAGGATGTCGTGGGCCACCACCTTGCCCACCAGGTCCGTGACCTTGCCTTCCAAGTATTCCACCCCCGCGGCCTTGAGCTTCTTCAGGGCCGTCTGGGTCACCCGGCGCATGCGGCGCACGATGATCTCGCCGCTTTTGGGGTCCACGATGTCCGTGGGGGTGTTCTTGTCCAGCAGCAGCTCCGGGATCAGCTTACGCCGCATGACCCCTTCTTCCAGGAAGATCTTTTCCGTGGTGTAGAACATGTTCAGGAGCTGCTCGGTGGTGTAGCCCAGGGCCTTGAGCAAAATGGTGGCCGGGAACTTGCGCCGCCGGTCGATGCGCACGTACAGAATGTCTTTGGGATCGAACTCGAAGTCGATCCAGGAACCCCGCAAGGGGATCAGCCGGGCGGAATAGATGATCTTGCCGCTGGAGTGGATCTTGGCCCGGTCGTGGTCGATGAACAGGCCGGGAGAGCGGTGCAGCTGGCTCACCACCACCCGTTCGGTGCCGTTGATGATAAAGGTGCCGTTTTCGGTCATCAGGGGCAGGGTGCCGAAATAGATCTCCTGCTCCTTAATATCCCGGATGGCCTGGGGCCTGGCGTCGGGGCCGCTTTCATACACCACCAGGCGCACCCGGATTTTCATGGGCACTTCATAGGTCATGCCCCGCTGCAGGCATTCGTCCACGTCGTACTTTGGGTCCCCCAGGGCGTAGTCCACGAATTCCAGAGAACACACGCCGCTGAAATCACGGATGGGGAAGACGCTCTTGAAGACGCCCTGGAGGCCGTAGTCCGAACGGTCCTCCGGGGACGCATCCTTCTGCAAGAAGCGGGCATAGGACTCCCTCTGCATCTCGATGAGATTGGAGATGTCCATCACCCGCTCGATCTTGCCGAAGTTCTTGCGGTATAACCTGAGAGGCGTCAGTTTTTGGGCCATGCAGACTCCTTGGCGCAAACGGCCGGCCTACTTGATCTCGACGGTGGCTCCCTGCTCGGTCAGCTTTTTCTTGACTTCTTCGGCTTCCGCCTTGGAAACGGCTTCCTTCAGGACCGTGGGGACGTTTTCCACGGCTTCCTTGGCCTCTTTGAGACCCAGGTTGGTGACAGCCCGCACTTCCTTGATGACCTGGATCTTGTTGGGACCGCAGACGGTCAACACCACGTCGAACTCGGTCTTTTCCTCTTCCACCGGGGCCGCCGCCGCGGCAGGGGCCGCCACTGCCGCCATGGCCACGGGGGCCGCCGCGGACACCCCGAACTTGTCTTCCAGCTCCTTGACGAGCTGGGAGAGTTCCAGGACCGTCATGTTGCTCAGGGCCTCGATGATCTCGGCACGCTCGATTGCCATTGCTCTTCCTCCTTAACCCTTATACAAAGCGGATATGCTTAAGAATTCTCTTTCCGTAAATTAAGAGACTGCGTGGCGGAAAAGCGAAGCGCATCCCGCCATGAGGACAGAAAGATGGGGCGCAGTCGCACCCTACGCCTTCTCCGGCTCCGGTTCCGGCGCGGCTTCCGCAGCCGGCGCCTCAGGCGCTGCTGCCTCCTCCGCCGCCGCTTCCACCGGGGCCTCTGCCCCCTCGCCCTTCTGGTCCTTGATGGCCACCAGGACGTTCAACAGATTCCTGATCACCCCGGCCAGGACGTTGACCAGAGACGTGGGCACGGCCTGGAGCACGCCCAGCAGCTGGGCCAGGATCACTTCCTTGGCCGGCAGCTTGGACAGGGCTTCCACGTCCGCCACTGTCAGGGTCTGGCCCGACAGCACCCCGCCCTTGATCTTGAACAGAGGTTTGTCCTGGGCGAATTTGACCAGAATCTTGGCCAGGGCCACGGGGTCGGCATAGCCCAGGGCCAGGGCGTTGGGGCCTTTCAAATCAGAGGCAATGGGCGACAGGAGGGAATCTGCGCCTGCGGCCCTTTTGAGCAGCGTATTTTTGGCCACCTTCAGTTCGGCTTGGGATTCCTTGAGCTGACGCCTAAGCGGCCCCATGGCCTCCACCGTGAGGCCGGAGAAGTCGGCCAGGATGCCCACCTGCGCCCGGCCCACCTTCTCCCGCAGCTCTTCGACGATCTCCACCTTTTCCTGTTTGCTTCGCACCTTTTCTCTCCCTTACAGCAGGCGCACCAGGGTCTTCACGTCGGCGGGATCAACGGGGATGCCCGGGCCCATGGTGGTGGACAGGTGAATGCTTTTCATGTAGGTGCCTTTGGCCGTGGCCGGCTTCAGGCGCACCAGGGTGTCCATGAACGCGGCCAGGTTCTGCAAAAGTTTGTCGGTGCCGAAGGAGACCTTGCCCAACGGCGCGTGGATCACGCCGGCCCGGTCCACCCGGAACTCCACCTTGCCGCCTTTGAGTTCGCTCACGGCCTTGCCCACGTCGAAGGTGACCGTGCCCACTTTGGCGTTGGGCATGAGCCCCCGGGGACCCAGGATCTTGCCGATTTTGCCCACCTGGCCCATGAGGTCCGGGGTGGCCACGGCCTTGTCGAACTCCAGCCAGCCGCCCTGGATCCGGGTGATGAGGTCTTCTGCGCCCACCACGTCGGCCCCCGCGTCCATGGCTTCCTTTTCCTTCTCGCCCTTGGCGAACACCAGGACCCGGACAGTTTTGCCCAGGCCGTTGGGGAGCACCACCGCACCCCGGACCATCTGGTCCGCGTGCCGGGGATTGACGCCCAGGGCCACAGCCGCTTCCAATGTTTCGTCGAACTTGGTGCTGGCGGTCTCCAGAGCCAGGCTCACCGCCTCCGGAAAGGTGTAGCGGCGGTCCCGCTCCACCTTGGCGGCCACCTGCCGGAACCGCTTGCCTTGTTTGGCCATTTTCTTTGTCCCTACCCTTCCACGATGTCGATGCCCATGGATTTGGCCGTGCCGGCGATGGACGCCATGGCCGCTTCCAGGCTGGTGGTATTGAGATCGGGCAGCTTATGCTTGGCGATCTCTTCTAGCTGGGCCCGGGTGATCTGCCCCGCTGTTTCGCGACCGGTCTCCTTGGCCCCCTTGGGCACCTGGGCCGCCTGGCGCAAGAGCACCGACGCGGGCGGCGTCTTGGTGACAAAGGTGAAGGAGCGGTCGCCGTAAACCGTAATCACCACCGGGATGATGGTGCCTTCCTGGCCGGCGGTGCGCGCATTGTAGCTCTTGACGAACTCCATGATGTTGACGCCGTGCTGGCCCAGGGCCGGCCCCACCGGCGGCGAGGGGTTGGCCTGTCCCGCAGGAATCTGCAACTTGATCTGGGCGATGACTTTCTTGGCCATTTTTAATCCTATTCTTAGCGCCCGAGCACCTTTGCATTTGCACAAGATTCTGTGAATGCCAAAGGGGCCAGGCTAGATTTTTTCCAGTTGCGTAAATTCCAACTCCACCGGGGTGGAGCGCCCGAAGACGCTGATCATCACCTTGACCCGGCCCCGGTCGGGCCTGACCTCGTCCACCACGCCGGTGAAGTTGGCGAAAGGGCCGTCGGTGACCTGGACCCGGTCCCCGGTTTCAAATTTGATTTTAGGCTTGGGCTTGAGGGCCCCTTCCTGCATCTGGGCGATGATCTTGGCCGCGTCCTCTTCGGGGATGGCCGTGGGCTCGGTCTTGGACCCCACAAACCCCGTCACCTTGGGGGTGTCCTGCACCAGGTGCCAGGTCTCGTCGGTGAGCTCCATGCGCACCAGCACGTACCCCGGGTAGAACTTGCGCGCGGACAGGCGGCGCTCCCCCTTGACCATCTCCTCCACCATTTCCGTGGGCACCAGCACCTCTTCGATGAGGTCGGCCAGACCCATGGCTTTGGCCCGGTCCAGAATGGCGTTTTTCACCTTCTGCTCAAACCCGGAATAGGTGTGGATGATGTACCATCTGGGGGCCACGTCCGTTTTCCTCGCTCCTTATCGGATTACGTATTTCACCAGGCGGGAGAGGGCGAAATCCACCAATCCCAGGTAAATGGCCACCACCACGACCAAGAACAGCACCACCGCGGTGGTTCCCAAGGTCTCCTTCCGGCCGGGCCAGGCCACCTTCTTGAGTTCACTCCAGGCCTCGCCCACAAACGTGACGCTGTTTTGCCACCAGGACTTGGGCGACGGCAGCCTCTTGAGCCAGGAAGTCTTGGGTTTGCCGGCCTTTAATTTGACCACCCGGGCCTTGGCGGCCGCAGGGTCTTTGGCGGGTTTCCCCTTTTCTTTCACCTTGTTGCTCATGGGTTCTGGCACTGCCCTCCTGCCGCAAAGCAAACGAGGACCGGCCCCTCTCAGGTTTCCTTTCGCGGACCTGAGAAGAAACGGTCGTGCGCCTGCTCACTACGGCTGATATATGGCGCCGCGGCCGGGGCGGCGGGGGCAAACTGTCCAGCCTTCGCCGGACATTTGCACCACCCGGGCCCTGGTCAATCTGGCAGGCCAGGAGGGATTCGAACCCCCATCATCCGGTTTTGGAGACCGGCGCTCTAACCGTTGGAGCTACTGGCCTGTGACTCTTCTCTCTTGCCTCCGGTCAGGCGACCCTCCGGATTGGCTGGGGGTATGCCATCTCTTATTTCACTGACCCCAACCACAAAACACCCGGAAGGTGCGTACTCTTGCGCCTCCCATGGTGCGCCCCACCATCTTTTGAACGGGGATGCGGAAAGAGGGTTTGAGGGGGACGAGTGCGACCGGCCCCCTCACCTTTCTTCACCAGAAGTCTCCTACTTGGTCTCTCTGTGGGGAGTGTGGCTCCGACAGAAGGGACAATACTTCTTGAAGGTCAGACGATCAGGCGTCCGTCTCTTGTTCTTGGTGGTCGTGTAGTTCCGACGCTTACAGGTCCCGCAGGAAAGGGTGACGATGTCTCGCATGGCTTACTCGATAATATCGCTTACCACGCCGGCGCCCACGGTGCGGCCGCCTTCCCGGATGGCGAAGCGCAGCTCTTTTTCCAGCGCCACCGGCGTGATCAGGTTCACTTCAATGGACACGTTGTCGCCGGGCATGACCATCTCCACCCCTTCGGGCAGCGTCACCACACCCGTCACGTCCGTGGTGCGGAGATAAAACTGCGGCCGGTACCCCCCAAAAAACGGCGTGTGCCGCCCGCCTTCCTCTTTGTTCAGCACGTACACCTCGGCCTTGAAACGGGTGTGCGGCGTAATCGAGGCCGGCTTGGCCACCACCTGGCCCCGCTCCACTTCGTCTTTCTTAATGCCCCGGAGCAAAAGACCCACGTTGTCGCCCGCCTGGCCCTGGTCCAAAATCTTGCGGAACATCTCCACCCCGGTGCACACCGTCTTCTGGGTGGGGGCGAAACCCACGATCTCCACTTCGTCGCCCACCTTGATGACGCCTCGCTCCACCCGGCCCGTCACCACCGTGCCCCGCCCGGAAATGGAAAACACGTCCTCGATGGGCATGATGAAGGGCTTGTCCACCGCGCGCACGGGCTCGGGGATGTAGCTGTCCAGCGCCTCCATGAGCTCGAAAATGGGCCTGGCCGCCTCGCTCTCCGTGTCGTCGGACTCGAGAGCCTTCAAAGCGCTGCCCTTGATGATGGGAATGTCGTCGCCCGGAAAGTCGTACTTGGAGAGCAACTCCCGCAACTCCAGCTCCACCAGCTCGATCAACTCCGGGTCGTCCACCATGTCCACTTTGTTCAAAAAAACCACAATGTAGGGCACGCCCACCTGCCGGGCCAGCAGGATGTGCTCCCGGGTCTGGGGCATGGGGCCGTCGTCCGCGCCCACCACCAGAATGGCCCCGTCCATCTGGGCCGCGCCCGTGATCATGTTCTTGATATAGTCGGCGTGGCCGGGGCAGTCCACGTGGGCGTAGTGGCGCTTGTCCGTCTCGTACTCCACGTGGGCCAAAGCGATGGTGATGCCCCGCTCTTTTTCCTCCGGCGCCTTGTCGATCTGATCAAAGGGAATGAACGACGCCTTCCCCTTCTTCGCCAGATGCTTGGTAATGGCCGCCGTCAGGGTCGTCTTGCCGTGGTCAATGTGCCCGATGGTCCCCACGTTCACGTGCGGCTTCGTGCGCTCAAATTTCTTCTTGGCCATTTCCG
>CAZFWX010000108.1:0-10687 GCA_964522695.1 uncultured Desulfobacterales bacterium | reverse complement strand
GAGGGAGTTTGAGGGAGGGGGCAGGGGTCTGTGACCCCTGGCCCCCTCCCTCAAAAGGCACTTCGACAATCATGACTCAGCCCTTGCACATAGCCGTCATCGCCCGGGTGGGGGCGCATCGGGATTTTCTGGCCCAGGGGCTGGAAATCCGCCAAACCCTGGCGGTGGACACCCCTTTCGGCCGCAGCAACCCCATCCACGTCTTTGAGCACCAAGGGGTGCAATTTGCTGTGCTGTCTCGCCACGGCGAGGAAGGCTACCAGGTGGCCGCGCCCTTCGTCAACGACAAGGCCAATCTCTACGGCCTCAAATCCCTGGGCGTGGAGAAGGTCCTGGCCTGGTGCGCGCCGGGGGCCATCAACGAGGCCATGGCGCCGGGGAATCTCGTGGTGCCCCACGACATCCTGGACGAGGGCGACCGCACGCCCCACACCTTCTTTGCCGGCCGCGGCCTGGGGTTCATCCGCCAAAACCCGGTTTTTTGTCCCGAACTTCGGGCCGGGCTTATGAAGGGTTTGGGCGACAGCGCTTTCCCCTGCCACTCCCAGGGGGTTTACGTGGCCACCACCGGCCCGCGTCTGGAAACCGTGGCGGAAATTAACAAATTCCGCCTTCTGGGCGGAGATCTGGTGGGCATGACCCTGGTGCCCGAAGTCTTTCTGGCCCGGGAACTGGAGCTTTGCTACGCGGCCATCTGTTACGTGGTCAACTACGCCGAGGGGGTGAAAGACCGCCCCTACCAGCCCGGCGTGCTCTTTGAAGGTATGGCCACCGAAGAGGAATTTGCCGCGGTGCGCCGGGTGGAAGCGGCCATGGCCCAGGTGGTGCTGGGCGTGCTGCCCCGTCTGGCCGCGGCGGTCCGGCAGTGCCCCTGCCCCCGGCTCATGGAACGCTACCGCCTGCGGGGCGATATCGGCCAGGACTGGCGCACATGGTTCCCGTGATCCTCCACCGGGCCCGCTGGGTGGCGCCGGTGACGGCTCCCCTCATCGACAACGGCGCCGTAGCCGTGCAGGCCGGCCGCATCCTGGCCGTGGGGCCGGCCCCGGACCTGATGCGCCAATGGCCTTCCGGCCGAGCCGTGGACCATGGTGACGGGGTCATCCTGCCGGGCCTGGTGAATTGCCACGTACATCTGGAATTTTCGGCCCTTAAGGACCGGATCCCCCCCCAACCGCGTCTGGGGGACTGGCTGGCGGCCGCCATGGCCGGCTTTGCCGCTTTGCCGGCAGAAGAAGTTGAAGCAGGCGTGCATGACGGCCTGGCCAGACTGACTGCCGCCGGCACCGCGCTGGTGGGGGAAGTCACCAACACCGGCCTGAGCCTCCCCGTCCTCCGGTCCAGCGGCATGGCCTTTCACTATTTTTGGGAATGCCTGGGGTTTCATCTCACCGGGAGGGGGGCATTGGAGGCTGATTTTCCCCATTTTGCCGACGCCGACGCCAGATCGGACCATTTCAGCGCCGCGGCCCATGCCCCGTACTCCGTCTCGCCGGCCCTTTTCCGCCGGGTGGCCGCCTGGAACCGCACTCACGGCCGCCGGGGCGCGGTGCACCTGGCCGAATCCCGGGAGGAACTGGAATTTTTGGACACCGGCCGCGGTTTCTTCCGGGATTTGCTTACTCACCTGGGGCGCTGGCAGGAGGACTTTGTCCCGCCCCATTCCTCCCCGGCCAGGTATCTGGAAGAGTTGGGATTCTGGGAACCCAATACCCTGGCGGTGCATGGCGTCTGGCTGAATAAGGCCGACCGGGAACTGCTGGCCCGCCGCCAGGTCTGGCTGGTCCTCTGTCCCCGTTCCAATCTGCATACCGGGGCAGGCTTCCCCGATCTCCCGGCCCTGGCCCGGGCAGGCGTGCCTCTGGCCCTGGGCACCGATTCCCTGGCCAGCAACCCGGACCTTAATCTCTTTGGCGAGATGCTTGCCATGCACGAACGCTATCCCGACATTCCCCCGGAGGCCCTCCTGACCCTGGGCACCCTGCATGGCGCCAAAGCCCTGGGCCGGGCCGCGGACTTCGGCAGTCTGGAGCCGGGGAAAACCCCTGGCCTGGTATTCGTGGCCCTGCGGCCCAACGCTGACGTGGGGCCGGACCTGCTGCACCACGGCGCCGCCGGCTTTATCCAACGAATAGCTGAAATCCATGAGGAGTTCTGACATGGACCCCAAACCCCGTATGGGGCGCATCTGCTATATCAACGTGCTGCCCATCTACCACGCCATGGACCTGGGCCGGGTGGAAAACGGCTTTCACCAGACCCTGGGCACCCCGGCCGAACTGAATGCGGCGCTTTTCGCCGGCCGCCTGGACGTGAGCGCCATTTCTTCTTATGAATACGGCCGCCACTTCCGGGAATACCTGCTGCTCCCCGAACTGTCCATCAGCACCCAGGGCGACGCGGGCAGCGTCTTGTTCTTCAGCCGTCTGCCCTTTAACCGCCTGGAGAGCCAGGACGTGCTCTTGAGCGCCGGTTCGGCCACCTCCCAAGCCTTGCTCAAGGTGATCCTGGCCGAGCAGTACGGCTGCCGGCCCACCTACCGGGTCGGCCCCGTGGGGGACGGCTTTGATCCCGACTGCGCCGCGCTCCTGGCCATCGGCGACGAGGCCCTGCGTCTCCAGGCCGGCAATCACGCACCTTACGTCATGGACCTGGGCCGGGCCTGGCACGACTTCACCGGCCTGCCCTTCGTTTTCGGAGTCTGGGCCGTGCGCCGGGATTTCTGCGCCCGCCACCCCGAAGCCGCCCGGGCCCTGCACCGCAGCCTGGTGGAGGCCAAAAAAATGGGTGTGGCCGATCTGCCGGCCATCTGCCTCCGGGCCGCAGACCGCGTGCCCATGACCCAGGATGAATTGCTCCAATATTTCCATAGGCTCAACTACGACTTGGACGATACCCAGCAGGAGGGGCTCACCGCCTTCTTCAACGCCCTGCACCGCCTGGGCGAACTGCCGGAAATGCCGGTGCTGGAATTCATGGAATATTGAGGGAAGGGCTAAGGGAACACAGTTCCCCCACCCTCCCCTCAAAAACCATCACACGGAGACTTTCAATGGGCTATGACAGCCTGCAGAATTTTGTCAGGATTTTGGAGAAAAAAGGCGAGCTCAAGCGCATCACACTGCCTGTGAGTCCCTATCTGGAGATTACGGAAGTCACCGACCGGGTGTGCAAACGGGGCGGACCGGCCCTGCTCTTTGAAAATGTCCCGGGCTACAACATGCCGGTGCTCATGAACGCCTTCGGGTCCATGGAGCGCATGTGCCTGGCTTTGGAAGTGGGCAGTCTGGAGGATATTGCCTCTGAAATCCTGAGTTTTCTGGAAGCCGAGGCTCCGGATACCCTCATCAAAAAGCTGAAGATGCTGCCAAAGTTGAAACGCCTGGCCAATATCTTCCCCAAAAAGGTGAGCAAGGCCCCCTGCCAGGAGGTGATTCTCCGGGATGAAGAGGTGGATCTCACCAAAATCCCGGTCCTCACCTGCTGGCCCGGCGACGGCGGCCCCTTCATCACCCTGCCCGCGGTGATCACTCATCACCCCGAAACGGGCAAGCGCAACGTGGGCATGTACCGCCTCCAGGTGTACGACCGCAACACCACCGGCATGCACTGGCACCGCCACAAGGGCAGCGCCCAGCATTACCGGGTGGCCGAAGCGAGAGGCGAACGCCTGCCCGCGGCGGTGGCCATCGGCCCGGACCCCGCGGTCACCTATGCCGCCACCGCGCCTTTGCCCGAGGACCTGGACGAAATGATCTTCGCGGGGTTTTTGCGCCAGGAGCCGACGGAGCTGGTGGACTGCGTCAGCGTGCCTTTGCAGGTCCCGGCCAGTTCGCAGATCGTGCTGGAAGGTTATGTGGAGCCGGGCGAACGGCGCATCGAAGGCCCATTCGGCGACCACACCGGCTATTATTCCCTGGCCGACGAGTACCCGGTCTTCCACGTCACCACTCTCACCCGGCGCCACAACCCCATCTACCCCGCCACCATCGTGGGCCGGCCGCCCATGGAGGACTGCTTCATGGCCAAGGCCACGGAGCGCATCTTCCTGCCCCTCATCAAGAAAACTCTGCCGGAGATCGTGGACATGAACCTGCCCGTGGAGGGCGTCTTCCACAACCTGGCCTTCATCAGCATCGACAAGCGCTATCCCGGCCACGCCCGCAAGGTGATGCACGCCCTCTGGGGCCTGGGGCAGATGATGTTCTGCAAGATCATCGTCATCTACGACAAGGAAGTGGACGTGCAGGACCTGGGACACGTGCTGTGGCGGCTGGGCAACAACATCGATCCCCGAAGGGACGTGGTCTTCGTGGACGGCCCCGTGGACGCCCTGGACCACGCCTCGCCCCTGCCTCACTACGGCTCCAAGATGGGCATCGACGCCACCCGCAAGTGGCCGGACGAGGGCTTCAACCGGGACTGGCCGGACGTAATCGAGATGGACCCCAAAGTGGTGCAGAAGGTGGACGCCCTGTGGCCCAAACTGGGATTGCCGTGAACCGCTATGTCGTCGCCTTGACCGGCGCCAGCGGCATGCTCTACGCCCGGGAACTGCTGGCCTATTTCGGCTCCCGGCCTGACCTGGAGCTGCACGTCATCGCTTCGGCCGCGGCCCGCCAGGTGCTGCGTCTGGAGCTGGATGCGTCCCTGGAGGACCTGGTGCCCGCCGGCGCCCGGCTCCACCCGGAGACCAACTTCGCCGCGCCCCTGGCCAGCGGCTCTTTCCGGGCTCAGGCTCTGGTGGTCATCCCCTGCACCATGGGCACCCTGGGGGCCATCGCCCAGGGGCAGTCGTTGAATCTCATCCACCGGACCGCGGACGTTTTTCTGAAAGAGCGCCGGCCTGTCCTGCTGGTCGTGCGGGAAACGCCGCTCAATCTCATCCACCTGCGAAACATGACCGCCGCGGCCGAGGCCGGGGCCACCATCTTCCCGGCCATGCCCTCCTTCTACCATAGGCCGGCCAATATGGAGGAGATGGCGCGGAACTTTGCGGGCCGCCTCCTGGACCACCTGGGCCTGGAACATACCCTCGCCCGCCGCTGGGGGGAGGAGGGAGAAAAAACTTGAGGGGAGGGCTGGGGGGGACCCCGTGCCCCACCCCCCCCCCAAAAACACCACCCCCCCCCCCACCCCCGGTTGCGTGGTTGGGGGGTGGCCTCTCGCGGGCGGGGGCTGGGCCCTCTCCCCCCCCCCCCCCCCCCCCCCAAAAAACCAAAACATGGGTTCGCTGATGCACGACGCTCCAACGAAGTCAATTTTTTCCCAGATAAAAATCCTGCTCGACATGATCAAGATCGAGCACACGGTCTTTGCCCTGCCCTTCGCCTTCATGGGGGCGCTTTTGGCCGCCCATGGGCTTCCCAGCGGCCGGCAGGCCTTCTTTATCCTCCTGGCCATGGTGGGGGCCCGGAGTGCGGCCATGGCCTTCAACCGCCTGGTGGATGAGCCCTTTGACGCGGCCAATCCCCGCACCCGGGACCGGGCCCTGCCCCGGGGCCTCATCAGCCGCCGGGCGGCCGTGTTTTTCATCCTGGGCGCAGCCGGGTTGTTTATCTTTGCGGCCTCCCAGCTCAACCGTCTCTGCCTGCTGCTTTCCCCCCTGGCCCTGGCCTGGGTGTTGTTCTATTCCTATACCAAGCGCTTCACGTCCTTGTCCCACCTGGTCCTGGGCGGCGGTCTGGCCATCGCCCCGGCCGCGGGCTGGCTGGCGGTGCGGGGCGACCTGACTCTCACGCCCGTGGTGTTGTCCGCCGCGGTGCTCTTCTGGGTAGCGGGCTTCGACGTCCTCTATTCCCTCCAGGACGACGAGTTCGACCGCCACATGGGCCTCTTTTCCCTCCCCAGCCGCCTGGGCCGGGTCCCGGCCATGCGTCTGGCCCTGGCCTTTCACCTGCTGGCCGGGGCCGGATTTTTGCTCACCGGCTGGTTGGCCGGGCTGGGCGCTCTCTACTTCACCGCGGCCACCTGCACCGCTTTTCTCCTGGTGGCGGAACACCGCCTCATCTCTCCCGACGATTTGTCCCGCCTTAACCACGCCTTTTTCACGGTGAACGGCCTGGTGGGCATTCTTTTAGGTGCGGCCACTCTCTTCAGCCTGTGGCCATGAGACCGAAATGTTGAGGAAAAGACGGGGGGGCCACAGGCTGGAAAGCCTGTGCCGCCGGTCTTTCCCTATACCTTTCATCATATACCCTTACGGCTTCACCCAGCCCTGGTACAGGGCCAGGCCCAGCCAGGCCCAGTTGTTGGCGTAGTAGTTGTCAGGCGCGGCGAAGTAGGCGGCATCGGGAGTTTCGTAGTAGTAAGAAGTCCGGATTTTCTCCGCCATGCGGCGGGCGAAATCCTGGTCGCCGGTGGCCAGAGCCGCGGCCAGCACTCCGGCATAGAGCACCGGGGACGTGTACGTCACCAAGGGGGCGCCCTCCCAGCGATAAACGGCCGGAATTTTGCCCCGGGTATACCACTCCATTTTGAGAAACGGCAGAAACTGCTGACCCAGGAGCCGGGAGGCCCGCGACTCGCCGAACCACAGGCGGTCCAGGGCCAGCCGCCAGGGCAGGCGCACCGCCTCCCAGCCGAAATGGCTGTCCCGGTCGGGCGCCGGCGCAAACCGCCCCTCGGCGTCCACCTGCACCCAGTCAGGGAAAAGCCCCACGCCGGGCTGGTCCGCCAAGCCCTGGGCCAGGCGGTTCAGGCAGGTATAGGCTCCTTCCAGCAGCCGCTCCCATTCATGGTCGCCGCCGCTTTGCCGCAACAGGCGGTAGGCTGCGGGAAAAAAGTATGAAGGGTTGAGAAGGTAGGGGGGGTGGCTCTCGCGCCAGTTGCCGGGGGCCAGAAGCGTCTCCCCGGAAGGCAGGGTCACCACCTCTTTGGCCAGAATATCCCGTTGCACCCGGTACGCCTCGTCGGCGTAGACCGGCAGGCCCGGCGCGGGACTCCAGCCCCGGCGCGCGGCCAGGGTGAGGGCCAGGGCGTAATCCAGGTCGCCGTCGCTGGCAGTGTTGGCGTCCAGTATGCCATAGCCGCCGTCTGCCCGTTTGCCCCAGCGCCAGGCCAAAAGGGCATCCCCGTGGGACTCCTGGCGGGAAAGATGAGTCCTGGTCCAGGCGTAGACCCGGGCAAAGGTGGCCGCATCACCGGCCCACACGGCCCTGAGCAAAGCATAGGCCTGGGCCTCGGAGATGGTGTCGCCGTCCCGCTCCGGGATGACCACCCGGCCTTCGGGAGAGAGAAAGTGGCGGCAGTAGCTCTGCCAGGAGCGGGTCAGCACCCGGTCCAGGTCCGACAGGGGAGAATCGCCGCACGCGGCCAGGAAGAGGCAAAGAACCGCGGCCACAAGCCCGCGGCCGTTCCTGGTCACCCTTGCCGGCGCCTGGTTAGCCCCCCTTTCCATAAAAGGGAAAATGGCATGAATCGGGGCGGGAAACAAGGAGTTTTTCCCCAAGGCGGCATGGCTCTGGGGAACCCCGGAAATTTTCTTCTCCGGTTCACGCCAAATGCTCCCGGGCCGGAAAAATACTTGACTTCTGTGGGAAATTCTGCAAAATATTCTGTGAATTACTGAGCCGTGATGCATGCGTCCCATTTAAGGCTGCAGAATTCGAGGAGGTGCCGGGCAATCCCCTTCCCCTCACATGCTAAACATATGAGCGCGGCATCTGGGAAAGCACCTGAGGACGCCCGAGATGCCTTTTTTATTGTCGATACATGATTAAAATACGCTTAACAGACGGCCCCTCGAAAGAAATGGCCCCAGGAGTCACCGTTACCCAGGCCCTCAAGGAACTGGGCGTGGCCGGCGACCACCAGGTAGTGGCCGCAAAGGTCAACGGCGCCCTGGCGGACCTCACCCAGCCCCTGGACCGGGATTGCACCCTGGCCCCGGTGGCCGTGGACACCCCTGAAGGCCTGGAAATCATGCGCCACAGCGCCTCGCACATCATGGCCGAGGCGGTGCGGCAACTGTTTCCCGGCGCCAAGGTGGCCATCGGCCCGGCCATTGAGAGCGGCTTTTACTATGACTTTGACGTGCCCGAGCCCTTCTCCCCGGAAGACCTGGCCCGCATCGAGACCCACATGGGCGATCTGGTGGCCCGGGACCTGCCCTTTGTCCGGCAGGAAATCTCCCGGCGCGAGGCCATCGAGCTTTTTCAGCGGCAGGGCGAATCCTATAAGGTGGAATTGCTGGAGGAGATCCCCAGCGACCACGTCAGCCTGTACCGCCAGGGTGATTTCACCGATCTGTGCCGGGGGCCGCACATGCCCTCCACCGGCTATTTGGGGGCCTTCAAGCTCACCGGCATCTCCGGGGCCTACTGGCGCGGCGACGAACGCCAGCCTATGCTGCAGCGCATCTACGGCACCGCCTTCCCCAGCCGGGAGGAACTGGAGCGCCACCTCGAACTCATCGAAGAGGCCAAACGCCGGGACCACCGCAAGTTGGGGCGGGAACTGGGACTGTTCAGCATCGAAGACGAGGCCGGCCCCGGCTTGGTCATCTACCACCCCAAGGGCGCACTGCTGAGGAGCCTCATCGAGGATTTCGAACGCAAGCAGCACCTGAAGCGGGGCTATCAGATGGTCATGGGCCCTCAGATGCTGCGGGCCGACCTCTGGGGCCGCTCCGGCCACCTGGAAAACTACCGGGAGCACATGTATTTCACCGAGGCCGAGGGGCAGCTCTATGGCATCAAGCCCATGAACTGCGTGGCCCACATGCTGATTTACAAGTCCCGGGTGCGCAGCTACCGGGAATTGCCCGTGCGCCTGTTCGAGTTGGGGACGGTGCTGCGGCACGAGCGCTCCGGCGTCCTGCACGGCCTCACCCGGGTGCGCCAGTTCACCCAGGACGATGCCCACATTATCTGCACCCCGGAGCAGGTGGAGAGTGAGATCCTGGGGGTCCTGGACTTCGTGGCCGACGTCATGGGCATCTTCGGGTTCGAATACGAAGTGGAGCTATCCACCCGGCCGGAGAAATCCATCGGCAGCGACGCGGACTGGGACCTGGCCACAGGCGCCTTGACCGGCGCGCTCCAGACCCGGAACCTGCCCTTTGCCACCTGTGAGGGCGAAGGCGCCTTTTACGGCCCCAAGATCGACATCAAGCTCAAGGATGCGCTCATGCGCCGCTGGCAGTGCGCCACCATCCAGTGCGACTTCACCCTGCCGGAGCGGTTCGATCTCACCTATGTGGGGGCTGACGGCGGCCGCCACCGGCCGGTGATGCTGCACCGGGTCATTCTGGGCTCCCTGGAGCGCTTCCTGGGGGTCCTGGTGGAACACTTCGCCGGCGCCTTCCCCGTGTGGCTGGCGCCTACCCAGGCCATTTTCCTGCCCATCACCGACCGGGTGCACGCTTACGCCCGGGAGGTGGCCGGACAGTTCATCGACGCGGGCCTGCGGGTGGAAGTGGACGTGCGGCCGGAAACCTTGCGCTACAAGATTCGCGAAGCCCAACTGCAGAAGGTGCCCTATATGATCGTCATCGGCGATCGGGAGGCCGAAAGCCGCACCCTGTCGCCGCGCTTAAGGGACGGCACCGAACTCAAAGACATTCCCGTGGAAAGCTTTATCGCCCGGCTGCGAGAAGAAAGCCAGATTCCCCAGCCCGGTAAAACCCCCTGAGCCGCAGGAGGTGACGGCCATCCAGAAGCAGCGCGTCAGGATCAATATGCAGATCAAGGCGTCCGAGGTTCGCCTGATCTCCGCCGACGGCCAGCAGCTCGGCGTCATGAGCCTCAAGGAGGCCCTGGCCATCGCAGCCGAGGCCAGCCTGGACCTGGTGGAAGTGGCCCCCATGGCCAACCCGCCGGTCTGCCGCGTCATGGACTATGGGAAGTTCAAATACCAGCAGTCCAAAAAGCAGCAGGAAGCCCGGCGTCGGCAGACCACCATCCAGGTGAAGGAAGTCAAGGTCCGTCCCAAGATCGAAGAGCACGATATGGCCGTTAAGCTGAAAAACGTCCGCCGCTTCCTGGAGGACAACGACAAGGCCAAAATCACCATGATCTTTCGGGGGCGAGAGATGGCCCATACGGACCGGGGCTACCGCATTTTGCAGCAGATGGCCGAGGCCCTGGCGGATATCGCCGTGGTGGAGCAGATGCCCAAGCAAGAAGGGCGGACCCTCTCCATGATCGTGGCCCCCAAATAGCAGGAACGCACGCCGGCCTGGGAAACTACCCTCTCCGCCTCCTCCCGGCGGATGAGAGAGGGGGTGTTTTTTGCTTTGCACCCGGCCGGGTGAAACTGATACAACAAATTGTCCAAGAAAGGGAGCGGCAGCCAAATTGTGACTCCCCTCCCCTTTTTCAGAAAACTCTTTGTCAGAACTTTGTGAGGTTTCAGCATGCCCAAACTCAAAACCCATCGCGGCGCGGCCAAACGCTTCAAGGTAACCGGCGGCGGCCGCATCAAGCGCAACAATCCCGGCCACCGGCATTTGCTCACGTCCAAGTCCCGGAAACGCAAACGCCAGCAGCGCCTGCCGGAGTTTATCCATTCCAACGACAGTCAGAAGATGCAGCGTTTGCTGCCGTATCTTTAGGATCAGGAGCATTTCATGTCACGCGTCAGAAAAAGCGTCGCCTCCCGGGCTCGCCGCAAGAAATACCTGTCACTGGCCAAGGGCTACCGCAGCGGCCGCCGGCGCCTCTACCGGTCCGCCCGGGAAGGGGTG
>CAZFWX010000107.1:0-10708 GCA_964522695.1 uncultured Desulfobacterales bacterium | reverse complement strand
GCCACCACCGGCACCCCCAGCATCAGGCTTTCCCGGGCCACCAGGGGATAATTTTCAAAGTCCGACGTGATGACCGTGGCCGTGGCCCCAGCCAGGACCTCCGGCAGGTTCTCCCGCTGGTAGGGGCCGCAGTAGCGGATGTGGGGATGGGGGGCGATGCGGGCCAGGAAGTCGCCCGTGAGATTGGCGAACGTCTGGCCCCAGATCAGCAGTCCGGCTTCTCCCGCCAGGGGCATCATGGCCTCCACGGCCACGTCCACCCTTTTTACCTCCACCAGATTGCCCAAAAAGACGAAGCGGGGCGGCGAAGCCAGGGGCCTCTCTAAAGAGCGGCCCACCGGGTCCAGCCCCAGGGGCAGGTGGATAATTTGCCCCGGCGCCGCGCCGGCCTGATAATGCAGGTCCCGCAGGAACCGGGAAGGGGCCATGACCCGGCAGCGGGAGAACAGGGCGCTGACATACTGCCGGCGCTGACGGAGAAATTCGGGCAGCTTTCCCCGGACCTCCGGCCCCGGGGCTGGGACTGCGCCTTCCAGGCAGGCGGCGCATTTCTCCGCGGAGTCCGGCCCGCCGCAGAAGCCGGCGCCGTTGACGCAGTGCAACCGGGGGCAGATATGCCAGGCGTCGTGCAGCGTTACGGCCACCGGCAGGCCCGCCTCCCGGGCCGCCTGGATGAGGGAGATGGAACTCATATAGGTGTGCTGGAAGTGCACCAGGTCCACTGGATGGTGATGAAGAATCTCCCGGAATGCGGCCTCAAATCCCTCATGCTGCACAGACCCGGCCAGGTCGGGGTTGGTGCGCTCAAAGCGGAAAAGCGGCAAGCCGGCCAGTTCTGTCCTGGACCAGGGAACGGGCACCCCAAAAGCTGCGGGCGGGCCGGAGGGCGCCAGAAAGGCCACGTCCAGCCCCCGGGCGGCCAGAGCCCGGCCCATGGACAGGCAGTAATTCTCCGTGCCCGCCCTGGCCTCCTCCCCCAGGTTATGGGCCGCCAGCAGGAGGCGGAGAGGGCGCGAGGCTTCAGCAGTCTTAGGTACGGAATAAGTGGATTGTGAGGAAGGGGCAGGACGGGCTACCGTCTCAAGGCGCCGCAAATTATCCTGGGCCTCCTGGTTCAAGGGATTCAATGCCAGGGATTGGCGGAAATGGGCGGCGGCTTTCTGGCGGTCGCCCCAGTGGTAGTAGAGCACCCCCATATTATTATGGGCCAGAGACGAGCGGGGATGGTAGTGAAGGGCCTTGCGCATTTCCATGAGGCTTTCTTCCAGGTAACCTCGTTTCCAAAAAATCTCCCCGACCTTTAAGTGGGCGTTGCTGCGGGTCTCATCATTATCATGGGCTCTGAGTTCCGGAAAGAAGAACTCCAGAGGATTGCGGGCATAATAATCCAGCACGATCCTTTTATCCAGCGCCTGGGTCTTGGCAACATTGTGGCTGATGCCTTCCTGATGCCGGCGGTATTTGACGAGGGGTTGATGAATGAGGCGGATGGGGTAACGCTCGCTGAGCCGCAGCCAGAATTCGTAATCATCGCAGATTTCATATTCGGGCCGGCGGCCGCCCAGCCTCTCGTAACACTGCCGCCGCACCACCACAGAGGAGGATATGAGGGGATTATGGTCCAGGGCCTCCAGGGGAAATCCGGCCATATCCTGGTAATGCCCCAGCCTAAAGATGCCGTGAACCTGCCCCGCTGCGTCCATGAGGTGCGCCTGGGAAGCCACCGCGCCGAGCTTGGCATTGTCCAGGAATTCACTGCAGACGTGCAGATAAAAATCAGGCGTTACTGCATCATCGGCGTCCAGGCAGTGAATGAAGTCCCCGCGGGCGTGGCGGAGCCCCATATTGATGGCGCCTCCCGGACCCTGGAAGCCGTCATTTCTTTTATAGAGGTACTGTATCTGTCCACCATACTGCTTGACAATCGGCGCCGTATTGTCTGTTGAACCGTCGTCCACTACAATAATCTCGATATTATTATAGCGTTGCGTCAGGAGGCTATCAATGGTTACCTGAATATATTTTTCCTGATTGTAGGCCGGAATAATGACCGACACCAGGGGGTCATTCTGGCCAGATAGAGAGAGATCACGGGCATAGCGGTCAGAGAGGACGCCTCCTTGGCTGGCAAGCAAACCTTCCCATTGGTGATAGGTAATAATTTCTTTCAATATCGGGTAAATTGTTTCAGCAGCTTGCTTTAGCAAAGCAACATCATTTATTTCAGCGTTGCAAATACTTTCTATTTCTTTTGCCATGCCTGCCACGTCCGTTTTGATATTTGCCAAATGCCCTTTTTTTGCTTGAAAAGCAGGGAACGTCAGGCTGTTGGCCAGATTGTCATACAGTCCCAAGTCCGGATGTTTGCGCGCCAGAATCATGGCCCCCTGGCCGCGGGTCCGGTGAATCCTGCCCATATCGTTGAGGCAAAGGCGATGGTCATGGTGGGCCCGGCAGGCCGGCTCATAGAGGAGCTGGTAGCCCAATTTCTGCAGCCGGTAGCCCAGTTCCAGGTCCTCGGCAGCCGGGCTTGGAAAATCCTCGTCAAAGAGACCGGCAGCCAGCACCGCCTCCCGGGAGATGCTGGTATTGCAGGTATAGAAAAACCGGTAATCGCAGATCTGGCCGGGTTTCAGCAAGTTATAGGCAAAGAGAATATCGGCGTGGTTTACCAGGAAATCGAAAGGGGTTTTAATATGGTGCGGCGGCAGGGAAAAACTTCCCAAAACAGCTATTTTATGGTCCCGATTGGTTGCCAGACGGTCAAAGTGGCAGGACAGGGCTTCGGGAAACAGAATGGTGTCGTCATTGATGAATAAGAGATACTTTCCCGAGGCTTTGCTTATACCGAGATTTCTGGCCGCAGCCGGCCCGCGATTCTCTTGATAGAGGTAATGCAAAGGCAAGTTGCTCGCAAAATTCTTAACAACTTTTTCGGTGCCGTCACGTGAACCATCATCGCAGACAAAGACCTCACATTGTTCCAGGGGAAAAATCTGCCGGGAGAGGGCCTCTAGACATTTGGACAAGATGTGCGCACGGTTATAGGTGGGAATAACAATACTGAAATAGGGAGATTTTCCTGAAACGGTCCCTGGCTCCCAGGCTTTGGTGGAAAAGTCCGCTAATTTTGCCCTTCCAGGCAGGGAAAAGTATTTGTCTTGCTTTTGTTTCACTATCTCAATGATTGCCTCAGCACATACTGCATCATCTTGACCGTTGAAGTGGCTGAATAAATAGCGGGACAGGGTGCGGCGGGCTTCTGTAAATAAGTCATCGGTGAATATACTCTGGATGATTTTAATTAAATGGTTAGGGTCACAACAGATTGGCGCAGCATCATAAACTTGGTCAATCACGTTATTATCCTGGAGAGTGTCTCGGGCTGAAAGGGCTATTACTTTTTTATCCGTTAATAAGGCCTCGCTAAAGGCGCCGCTGCGCACATCTGCCAGGACCAGATCGGCCACCAGATAAAAGGGAAGGCTTGAGATGGTCTGATCGTCAACCAGCACTCCCGGAATGTCCTGCAATACCGATAATCTTTCCTTCTCAAAAGCAATGGTGTTGTGGTGGGGCTTGAAAATGACGTTAAAGTCGCAGGCGATGGTGCGTATGGCCCGGTCGAATTTCTGAATGGAGCTGTGGTGGGCCCAGGTGGAAAAGTAGGCGATGGTTTTTTTGGACGGGTCCAGACGAAAATGCTGCCTCACTCCCTGTTCATCCAGTTCCCCCCGGAAAAACAAGCAGAATTTGGGGTAGCCGCCGATGACGATTTTGTCCTGGGGAAGCCGCCGGCCGATTTCCCGGCGGGAAAATTCGCCGTGCACCAGGACGGCATCAAGTCCCTGGTTCACCCGGCCATGTCCCCAGGAATCCCAGCAGGCGCCCACGCCATACATGGTGCGAATCTTTTTCCCCCGGTAACGCCTGAGCCAGGAGACTCCCTGCGTCGTGATGACGGCGTCGGCAGTGTCGTAATTTCCTTGTAAGTTGCAGGGATAATCACATTGCTGCAACATCTCTAAAATACGGCCATGAATCGGAGGAGTCATCAAGGGAGCGATATTGGCATCCTTAAGGTCGAGATAACCCCGGCTTTTATCGGGCAGAGAGCCCATCGCCGTATTTATCCCCGGAGGTTCAACAATAAAATGCGCTTCCACGCCCCGGCGCTGTAAGGCCTCCCAGATATGCCGCCACACCAGGACTTCGTGCAGATTATACAGATAGAAGTCAATCAGCATGATTATTCCCTGTGGTTGAAGCTGCGGTTTTCTACATCATCATGTCCCTCAGGCAGGCAGAAAATGCTGGAGCAGGGGAACCGGCTCTTTCCCGGATAATGTCCCCTGCCAATGCGCCTGGAGAATATTTTCGGCAAATAGGAGATCTCTGGGGGTGTCGATCTCGAGACAGTTGATTACTGCTGTCCGCAGGGGCAGATACTTTTCCAGGCATTGAAAGACATAGGTATTTTCGTTGGTTAGCATTCCCGGGAGAAGATGCGCCACCCCGGTCCATTCATAGGCAGCGCGCGGCCGCCTCTGGAATCCTGCGAGCTCGCCTGCGGCGGAGCCGGACGCGGCCAGCCGGACAAAAACCGCGTCCTCGGTATTGGCAGGGGTGATGCCGATCAGGGGTTCGGAAAAATTGATCTGAGAGCAAAAAGCGGCGAAACTTTCGGGCTCGATAATAACGTCTCCGTCAAGGATCAGAAAGGGCTCGGTCAGATCGCGGGCAGCCAGCCAGAAGCTTTGCAGAGTAGAAGTGCGGGCGTACCGATCATTGTGAACAAAGTTTATGTCGGGCCTGAACCGGCTCGCATAGTCGATGACCCGGTTCTTTTTGTATCCCACCACGATGCGGACATCGGCAACATCGTGCAGGAGATCCAACTGATAATGAATGATGGGCCTGTTTCCTACGCAAACCAGGCACTTGGGTTGTTGCAGGCCCAGTCTGGTGCCCATGCCCGCCGCACTGATAATGACAGTCTTTATAGTGTGCATATTTTTCTCCTTCAATGCCGGCATCTTGGTTTTCCTCAATTTTATTAATTGATGTGAGATCAGGATAACTTGTTGAAAATGTAAATTCTTTGATTTGTTTCTTTTCTGTTGCAAAGATTCTCTGGAAACAAATTCTGAGCCGTTTGCAACACAAAGCCTTCATTTCCCAAGGTGGTTTGGAATATTTTTTGATATTCAGCATCCGTCCGGTAGATGGCGCTGTATTCCGTATGCAATTCTTCGGAAAAATACCTGTTTAACGTTAAGCGGCAGTCTACGGCACTGGGTTCCCGGACGTACACCATCGATGGTCGCGCAGAGAGGAGGGAAATTTGCGACAACAGGGCCGCACAATCAGCATCATTTAAGTAAGTCATGAGGCCGGAAATAATAAAAAAATGAAAGGGCGGCGGCACCAGTAAAGGATGATTGAGGATCTCTGTGGCGGAGATGTTTTGGAAAGATAACTTGTGGGCGCTGGGGCAGTTGGCTTTTTCAGCAACCGCAACATTGATTAACGCCGCGCTGAAATCGATGCCTAAATACCGGTCTATGTGATCTGCCAGAAAAAAACCCCAGCGTCCCGCGCCGCAGCCGATGTCCAAGACTTTAAAGAAGGGCTGAAGGAGGATCAGGTCCAGCACCGCTTTTTTTTCAAAGTTGTCTCGCGCAAAGGCCAGTTCAGGATTTTGATCCTGGTACATGGTGGCGTTTAACATGCCGACGGAGGCAGCCTTCCGGCCCCGTTCTTCGAAGAATTGCCTGGTGGCGTCATACTCAATGGAGACAACTTCGTTATAAATCCGCTGCCTCTGTGGAATACCCATAACCCACCCCCCCCTCTGCAAAAACTTCTCCTTTTCCTTCTCGCACATCTGAGAGCGTGACGTGATGCCTGTGGGCCAGACGCGCATCTGACAGAGCGGCAACGGGGGCCGTGGGATGCGCCGGGCCCGCCTGGTGCCTGGCAAAGGTTGCAAGCAACAACCGGGCCATTATCCAGGTATTGACAATCATTGATAAATCTGAAAAGTTAAGGGGGCTTGAGGGGCGTTCCCCGGCAAAATTTTCCTCTTCACAGGCGGCGAATTTGGCGCGCAGCATTATCGAGCGGCTGAAAAACCTGGGTCCCGAGTTCTGGCGCCTGACCGGCCTGACCTTGGTGGGGCTGGCGGTCTTTTTCTGGCGCCTGGGGACCCCCGGCCTCATGGATCCCGATGAGGGCCGCTACGCGGAGATCGCCCGCGAGATGCTGGTCTCAAAAGACTGGCTGGTGCCCCGCCTGAATTTTCTCCCCTACCTGGAAAAGCCGCCCCTGGTCTACTGGCTCACGGCCCTGAGCTTTCAGGGATTCGGATTGAGTGAATGGGCGGCGCGCTTGCCGGTTGCTCTGAGCGCCTGGGGGTGCGTCTACCTGGGCTACGGCCTGGGCCGGGCCCTGTCCGGCGCGGGGCCGGCCTGGTACGGGGCCCTGGTTCTGGCCACGGCAGGGGGCTTCGTGGTCCTGGGCAGGATTTTGACCCTGGATATGACCCTGGCCCTCTGGGTCAATCTGGCCGTGGGGTTGGGGTATCTGGCCTGGAGCCGGGAGCGCCCAAGCCTCTGGAAGTGGGCCTATGCGGCGGTGGCCCTGGGAGTGCTCACCAAGGGGCCGGTGGCTGCGGTTTTGCCGGTCCTCATCTGGGGGGTTTGGGGTCTGAGCCGGGGCCGGGGCCAGTGGTTCGCCTGGCTGCGCCCCTGGGGGGTGTTGCTGGCGGCAGGCCTGACCCTGCCCTGGTTTTTGCGGGTGGGCTGGGAATATCCTCAATTTTTCAAGTTTTTCCTGTGGGAGCACCACGTGGCTCGGTTTGCAGGGGGGGCCTTCCACAGCCAGTCCTTCTTTTTCTATGGGCCGGTGCTGCTGGGATTATTTATTCCGTGGACCATGCTCTTGTTTTGGACCTTGCAGCGCCAGTGGGATACGCCCGGTCCGGACCGCCGCTTCCTGCTCCTGTGGTTCTTGGTGGTCCTGGTGTTCTTCAGCCTTTCCCGGGGGAAGCTGGTCCCCTATATTCTGCCTGCGTTTCTGCCCCTGGCGCTGCTGGTGGGGGAAGCCCTCTGGAGGCTCAAGGAGTCGGGCTGGCCAAAGACCAAAGACAGGCATTTTACCGCCTCCCTGGCGGCCTGGGCGGCCATTGCCGGGATCATGGGGATTTTCTACCTGCTGCCCCCGGCGAAATTGGCCGGGCCGCTCCAAAAACTGGCCTATCTCGGTCCCGCCATACCGGCGGTGTTAGCCCTGATGTTCCTCATGCCTGTCTCCACCCTGGTTTTTAAACGGGTGGAACTGCTCTTCGCCGGGGCGCTGGCCTTGACCCTGGTCCTCCCCGGCGCCATCGACGGGGTCGCCTTGCAGCGCTCTCCCCGGGAAATGGGCCAGGTCCTCAAGGCGCACTGGCGCCCCGGCGCCGTGCTCATCGGCTGGCAGTTGTATTCCCAGGGGTTGAGTTTCTATAGCAGGCAACCTTTCCATATCCTCGATTTTCCCACGGAACTGGACTTCGGCCGGAGTCTGCGGCCGGATTCGGGCCATTTCCTGGCCAGCCCCGCTGAGGTGGCTGATCTGGTCCGCTCCCGGCCGGCGGCTTTTATTTTCGTCAAGGAGCGGGTGCTGTTCCGGGTTAAAGAGGCCTTGGGCGGGGATTTTCGCATCCTGGCCCGGTACAAGGATTGCCTTTTGGCAACCCCTGGGGGAAAATAGGCGGGATGGCACATGAGGTAAGGGAGCGACACACATCTCTCCCCCTCAACCATAGCGAATCTGGCCGGCCATGCCCCGTATCCTTTACCGCTATCTGCTCCTGGAGATTCTCCATCCCTTTGCCGTGAGTCTGTTGGCCTTCACGGCCATCGTCTTTTCCGGGCGGCTCATGCAGATCACCCAGATGATCGTGGCCCGGGGCGTAGGGCTGGCGGAAATCCTTCAGTCCTGCCTTTATCTGCTGCCGTTTTTACTGGTCTTCACCCTGCCCATGGCGGCCACCGTGGGGGTCATGCTGGCTCTCATGCGCCTCACCGTGGACCAGGAAATCATCGCCATGAAGAGCGCGGGGCTGAGCTACCGCCAGTTGGTCGCGCCCCTGGCGGCCTTCGCCCTGGCTACGGGCCTGGTCACCCTGTTTCTGACGGCCTATGCCAGCCCCTGGGGGCAGAGGGCCACGCGCCAGTTACTCACGGAAGTGGTGAAGAAGAGGGCCGATCTGGGGATCAAAGAGCAGGTCTTCAATACCGACTTTCAGCGGATGACCCTGTTTGTCAACCAGGTGGCCCCCAAAGATGGGCGCCTGATGGGCATTTTCATCTATGACTCCCGGGAGGCGGAGAACCCGTTGGCCGTGTTTGCCCAACGAGGCCAGGTGAAATTCGACCAGGACAATGAAGCCCTGATGCTGCACCTGGAAGACGGTTACGTCATCCGCTGGGGCCGGGAACTGGACCGGCGGGAGACGCTCCAGTTCAAGACGTATCAACTGCCCCTGGAACTGCTGGCCATCAACCTGAAAGGCCTCAAAAGCGAGGTGGAGATGTACGTGCCGGATCTTCTGCTGGCCATCCGCGAGCAGAAGCCCGGCAGCGAGCGGTACAACCGCCTGGTGGTGGAGTTGCACCAGCGCTTCGCCATGCCTGTGGGCGCTTTGCTCTTGTGCCTGTTGGCCGTGCCACTGGGGCTGTCGCCTGTGCAGCATGGCCGCACCTGGGGTCTGGTCATGGGGCTGTTGACCTTTCTGATTTATTATATTGTCTTTACGGTGTCCTGGCGGCTGGCGGTGAAGGCACGCCTGGACCCGGCCCTGGCCCCCTGGCTGGCCAATGTGCTTTTCGTCTTTCTGGCCGCATACCTGTGGCGGCGCACCGCCCGGGAGCTCCCCCTGCTGCCCCGGATTCTCTCACCTCGGCGCTGGCTGGCCGCAGTTAAGTCCCGCTCCCCGTCCCGCACCTGACCATTTGAGGGCCGGGGACTGTTAAGAAAGGTGAACATTTTTCTCGGCAATCGGCGGGGCGCCCGGATATCTTCGTGATTTTCAGAGACTTGGTGCATTGGCACCAAGTTTGCTGTTTCCGGACCAGGCAGGAGTCCGGGCTGCTCCCTGCAAACCGGGGCCGCCCCCCAGCCAGGGCTGCCCTTTATTTTTCGGGAAAAAACCGGCCGGCATGAAGCACATCCGCAACCGCTACTTTTTTCTGAGCGACCTGGCGCTGGTGAGCCTCAGTGCCTATGCGGCTTTTTTGCTGCGCCTGGAAACCTTTGCCCTGCGCCAGTATTCCCAGACCTTTTTCCTCTTTGCGGGCGCCGCCCTGGTTTTTATTCCCGTGGTGTTCCTGTGGACCGGCATTTACGGCCGCTATTGGCGCTATGCCTCCATCGAGGAGTTTCTCATCCTCACCGCGGCCACCACGGGCGCCGTGGCCTTCTCTTCTTTGGCAGTCCTGGCGGTATGCCTGTTTGTGCCCCACATAGCCATTTTGCCCCGATCCATTCCCTTCATCTTTCTGCCCCTGGCCCTGGTGGCCACCGGTTTTCCCCGGGCGGCGGCCCGCCTGAGCGCCTACTATGGCTCCCGGGCCGGAGCCGCGGCCTGGAGCGAACTGGCGCCAGTCCTGGTCATGGGCGCCGGGGAGGCCGGGGCCATGATTTTACGGGAGACCCAGCGCAATCCGCAGCTGGGCCTGGCTGTGGTGGGTTTTCTGGACGACGACCCGCGTAAGCTGGGCATGCACATCCGGGGCGTGCCGGTGCTGGGGAACCGCCAGGATCTGGAAAGAGTCGTCCTGAGCCGGGAGGCGGAGCAGGTCATCATCGCCATGCCCACGGCGCCGGGCAAGGTCATCCGGGAAATCGTGGACGCCTGCCGGGAGACCGGGGTGAAGGCCCGGGTCATGCCCGGCCTTTACGAGCTGTTAAACGGCACCGTCAGCGTCAACCAGTTGCGGGAGGTGCAGATCGAGGACCTGCTGCGGCGGGAGGTGGTGGCCACCGACGTGACCGGAGTGGGCCGGCTCATCCGGGGCAAGCGGGTGTTGGTCACGGGGGGCGGAGGGTCCATCGGCAGCGAACTGTGCCGCCAGATCCTGGCCTTTGGCCCCGCGTCCCTGGTGGTGGTGGGACATGGCGAAAACAGCGTGTTCTCCGTCTGCCGCACCCTGGAGGGGCTGGCGCAGAAGGCCGGGGGCAAGGCGGGCGCCCCGATTCGCTCCGTCATCGCCGACATCCGGTTTCCGGAGCGCCTGCAGGGCATCTTCGCCGCCCACCGGCCGGAGCTGGTCTTCCATGCCGCAGCGCACAAGCACGTGCCCCTGATGGAGCTCAACCCCGCAGACGCCGTCACCAACAACATCCTGGGGACCCTCAATCTTCTGGACGCGGCCCTGGCGGCAGAGGTGGAGCACTTCGTCATGGTGTCCACGGACAAGGCGGTGAACCCGGTCTCCGTCATGGGGGCCACCAAGAGGGTGGCCGAACTCCTGGTGCATCGCGCGGCCCGGGCCAGCGGGCGGCCCTTTGTGGCCGTGCGCTTCGGCAACGTCCTGGGAAGCCGGGGCAGCGTGGTGCACCTGTTTAAAGAGCAAATCGCCGCGGGTGGCCCGGTCACTGTCACCCACCCGGAGATGCGCCGCTATTTCATGACCATCCCCGAGGCGGTGCAGCTGGTGCTCCA
>CAZFWX010000106.1:0-10932 GCA_964522695.1 uncultured Desulfobacterales bacterium | reverse complement strand
AGGTCACCCAGAAGGCCGGGTCCGACGACGTGGTGATCGTGGCGGAAAATACCGCCACGGGCGAGAAGGTGGAGCAGGTCTTCGACATGGTTGTCCTGGCGGCGGGCATGGTGCCCTCCACCAAGGCGAATCCGGTGGCCTTGCCCCTGTCCTACACGCCGGAAGGCTTCATCATTCCTGAGCTCTTGCCCCAAGGCATCCATGCCGTGGGCTCCATGAAGAGTCCCTTGGATGTCATGAAATCCAATGAGGACGCCACCGGGGCCGCACTCAAGAGCCTCATCAGTGCGGGCGGGAGGTAGCGCATGGACATGGAAAAGAAATTTGCTGCGTATTTGTGCAAAGGCTGCGGCATTGGGGATAATCTCAAGTTCGACAGCCTGGCCAAGGTGACCACCAAGGAGGGCAAAATCCCCCTGGTGAAAGAACACGAGGCCATGTGCAGCCCCGCGGGCATCGAACTGATTAAGCAGGACATGGCCAACGAAGGGGTCAACTGCGTCCTCATCGCCGCCTGCTCCCCCCGGGTCAAGTACGAGGAATTCGACATTCCCGGCGCCATCGTGGAACGGGTGAACCTCCGGGAGATGGTGGCCTGGACCCAGGTGCCTGGTACCGAAGAGACCCAGAACCTGGCCGAGGATTATCTCCGCATGGGGGCCGCCCGTCTGAAGAAGACGGAGTTGCCCGAACCCTGGCAGACCGAATGCGATAAAACCATCCTGGTCATCGGCGGCGGTATGGCCGGTTGTTCCGCGGCGATCCACGCGGCCAACCAGGGCTATGACGTGGTCCTGGTGGAAAAGGAGCAGCAGTTGGGCGGCTTCGGCGCCAAGATGGCCAAGGCCACGCCCTCCAGCTACCCCTACACCACCTTGCAGGACCCTCCGGTGCTGGTCAAGGTCAAGGAAGTGGAAGCCAACCCCAAAATCCGGGTGTTCACCGGCTCCACCGTGGTGAAAAGCGAGGGCCAGCCGGGCATTTTGGATGTCACCATCAACACCAACGGCAATGAAGAGACGGTGAAAATCGGCTCCATCATCCTGGCCGCGGGCTGGAAACCGTACGACGCCACCAAGCTGGATAAGCTGGGCTACGGCCTCACCCCGGACGTCGTCACCAACGTGCAACTGGAAGAGATGGCCAAAAAAGGCAAGATTGTGCGGCCCTCGGACGGCAAAGCCCCCGAGTCCGTGGTCTTCATCCAGTGCGCCGGCTCCCGGGATCCGGAACACCTGCCCTACTGCTCCGACGTCTGCTGCAGCGCCAGCCTGAAACAGGCCCTGTATGTCCGGCAGAGCAACCCCAATGCGGTGGCAATGATCCTGTACAAGGACATCCGCACCCCGGGGCAGAGCGAGCTGTTCTACAAGGCCGCCCAGTCCGACCCCGGCGTCATGCTCACCAAGGCGGAAGTGACCGGCGTCAGCCTGGCTCCCGAAGGCAAACTCAAGGTGTCGGCCACCGACACCCTCCTGGGCCAGAACATCGCCCTGGAGGCCGACCTGGTGGTCCTGGCCACGGGGCTCGTGCCCAACACTGTGGACGACCCCATCATCAACCTGGATTACCGCCAGGGGCCGGGCCTGCCGGAGACCGAGGTTTACAACGGCTTCGCGGACTCCAACTTCATCTGCTTCCCCTATGAAACCCGCCGCACCGCCATCTACGCCGCCGGCACCGTGCGCCAGCCCATGGGTCTGGCCATGGCCGCGGATGACGGCGTGGGCGCGGCCTGCAAGGCCATCCAGGCGGTGGAACACATCGCCGTGGGTATGGCCGTGCATCCCCGGGCCTGGGACGAAACCTTCCCCGATCCCTTCATGCAGCGCTGCACCCAGTGCAAGCGATGCACGGAAGAATGTCCCTTCGGCGCCATCGAAGAAGACGAGAAGGGCACGCCCTTTTATAAGATCAACCGCTGCCGGCGCTGCGGCACCTGCATGGGCGCCTGCCCCGAGCGCATCGTTTCCTTCAAGGACTACAACGTGGACCTCATCGGCTCCATGATCAAGTCCCTGGATATCCCGGAGATGGAAGACGAAGACGAAGAGGACGCCCCCTTCCGGGTGGTGGGCCTCGTCTGCGAAAACGACGCCTACCCGGCCCTGGACGCCGCGGCGATCCACAAGCTAAAGCTCAACAACAAGATCCGCTTCATCCCGCTGCGCTGCATGGGCTCCTTCAACATGGTGTGGGTCACCGACGCCCTTTCCCGGGGCGTGGACGGCCTGATCCTGTTGGGCTGCAAACACGGCGATGACTACCAGTGCCACTTTGCCAAGGGCAGCGAGCTGTGCGCCTACCGGCTCACCAAGCTCTCCGAAACCCTGGACAAGCTGGGTCTGGAATCGGACCGGGTGTTGTTTTACGAGTTGGCCATCAGCGAATATGACAGACTGCCCGATCTTTTGAACGACTTTGTTGCCCGGGTCAAAGAGATCGGCCCCAACCCCTTCAAGGAATTCTAGGAGGTATGATCCATGGCTGACGAAATCTTGATTAAACCGGATCTGTCCTTCGTCAAGCGGATCATGGCCGCCGGAGGGGATACCGCCAAAAAGTGCTACCAGTGCGATACCTGCTCGGTGGTCTGCAATCTCACCCCCACCGACCAGCCCTTCCCCCGGAAGGAGATGCTCCAGGCCCAGTGGGGTCTCGCCGACGTGGTCAAGAGCCCGGATATCTGGCTCTGCCATCAGTGCAGCGACTGCACGGTCTACTGCCCCCGGGGGGCCAAACCCGGCGAGGTGCTGGGCGTGCTGCGGCAGATGTGCATCGAAAAGTACGCCTTCCCCAGCTTCCTGGCCGCCAAGGTGGGCGACCCCAAATGGCTGCCCCTGCTCATCGCTTTCCCGGTGGTGCTCCTCTTGTTCGTGCTGAACATCTTCGGGCTGATGCGCATTCCCGATGGGCCGATCCAATACGCCAAACTGTTCCCCACCCTCCTGGTGGACGTCATCTTCACCGGCGCCGCCGGCTTCGCCGTGTTTGTCTTTGTCAACGGCGTGCGGCAGTACTGGAAGGACATTAACACCAATCCCTGGAGGGTCAAGGTTGAGGGCAACCTTATCAAGGACCTCATCGCGACCATCAAGGATATCATCTCTCACAACCGTTTCCGGCAGTGTGAGACCACCTTTGGACGGTCACTGAACCATTTGCTGGTGGTGTTCGGGTTCATCTTCCTGGCCGTGGTCACCAGCCTGGCCTTCTACCATGAGTGGTTCGAGGTTCACGGCACCACCACCGGCGTATTTGTGGCCATGAAGCTTTTGGCCATCCCCGGCACCGCCGCCCTGCTTTACGGGATCTACGGGATCTACCAGGAGCGGCTTAAGAACGCCGACAAGGCGGGCGCCGGCACTTACTTCGACTGGCTCTTTATCTTCGTGGTGGCCGCGGTGGGCGTCACCGGCCTGGGCTCCTGGTTCTTCAGACTTTTGGGGATCAAGATGCTGGCCTATCCCACCTACTTCCTCCACTTAACCTCCGTCTTCTTCCTGTTCTTCTACGCGCCCTACTCCAAGATGGCGCACATGGTGTACCGCACCACGGCCATGCTCTACGCCCGCATGGCCAAACGGGGCTTCTAGACGGAAGACGTGGGACACCCGACCCCGGGCGCCCCAGGTTGGAGAAATAAGAAGAAACACAAGAGGCAGGGCCAAGGCCCTGCCTCTTGTGTTTTGTGGAGAGATTTGTGGGGGGCGGGCCAGGGAGATGATCCCCCTGCCCTCCCCCACACCCCCCACCCAACCCGCGGATTGAGAAAATGGAGGGCCGCCGTCCCCGGCGGCCCCATCATAGGACACCCGAGGGCGGGTGTCCTACATAACCTCAGACTCGTTCCCAGGCTCCCGCTTGGGAACCAGGGGTGGGGGAGAGGGTGGCACAGGCTTTCCAGCCTGTGCCAAAAGCGCTAAGGGGTTGGGGGAGGGAGTTTGAGGGAGGGGGGGCAGGGGTCCGCGACCCCTGGCCCCCTCCCTCAAATAACTCTCACTCAACCTATTTACCCTTCTGCATCTTGGCCCAGGGGTCTTTCAGCGTCACGGTGCGGTTGAAGACCAAGTTCCCGGGCTGGGAGTCTTTGGCGTCCACGCAGAAGTAACCTAGGCGCTCGAACTGGAAGCGATCGCCAGGCTTGGCCTCAGCCAGGGAGGGCTCCACCCGGCAATTATTGAGCATCTTGAGAGAGTCGGGGTTCAGATAATCCTGGAAATGGCGGCCCTCCTCCATGGCCGCGGGGTCAGCGATGGTAAGGAGGCGGTCATACAAACGCACCGTGGCCGGAACCGAGTGCGCCGCGCTGACCCAATGCAGGGTGGCCTGGACCTTGCGGCCGTCCGGGGCGTGGCCGCCCTTGGTCTCCGGGTCGTAGGTGCAGTGCAGTTCTTGAATTTCCCCGGTTTTCCCATCCTTCACCACGTCCACGCATTTGATGAAGTAGGCGTAGCGCAGGCGCACCTCTTTGCCCGGAGCCAGGCGGAAGAATTTCTTGGGCGGGTCCTCCAGGAAGTCCTCCCGCTCGATGTACAGCTCCCGGGAAAAGGGCACCGGCCGGGTGCCCGCGGCGGGGTCCTCGGGATTATTGATGGCCTCCAGCATTTCCGTTTCACCCGGATGGTTCAGCAGTATAACCTTTATGGGATTGAGCACGGCCATGACCCGAGGCGCGGTGCGGTTCAATTCCTCCCGGACGCAGTATTCCAGAAGCGCCAGCTCCACCAGGTTTTCCCGGCGGCCGATGCCGATGGTTTCGGCGAAGGCCCGAATGGCTTCAGGGGGATAACCCCGCCGCCGCATGCCGGAGATGGTGGGCATGCGGGGGTCGTCCCACCCGGCTACGTGCCCTTCGTTCACTAATTTGAGCAGCCGACGTTTGCTCATCACCGTGTAGGTCAGGTTCAACCGGGCGAACTCGATCTGCTGGGGGTGGCAGGGGGCAGGCGTATAATCCAGGGTCCAGTCGTACAGGGGCCGGTGGTCTTCGAACTCCAAAGTGCACAGGGAGTGGGTGATGCCTTCAATAGCGTCGGAGATGGGGTGGGCGTAATCGTACATGGGGTAGATGCACCAGGCGTCCCCGGTGCGGTGGTGGCTGGCGTGGAGGATGCGGTAGAGGACCGGGTCCCGCAGGTTCAAATTGGGCGAGGCCATGTCTATCTTGGCCCGGAGCACGTGGGCCCCTTCGGGGAACTCCCCGGCCCGCATGCGGGCGAAGAGGTCCAGGTTTTCCTCCACGCTGCGGTTCCGGTAGGGGCTTTCCTTCCCCGGCTCGGTGAGGGTGCCCCGGTATTCCCGGATTTCCTCGGCGGTGAGGCTGCATACATACGCCTTGCCGGTCTTGATGAGATGCACCGCATAATCGTGGCATTGCTGGAAATAGTCTGAGGCGTAGTACAGGTGCGGACCCCAATCAAAACCCAGCCAATGCACGTCAGCCATGATGGAATCCACGTACTCCTGCTCTTCCTTGGTGGGATTGGTGTCGTCGAAGCGCAGATGGCAGCGGCCGCCGAATTGGGCGGCTACCCCGAAGTTGAGGCAAATGGACTTGGCGTGGCCGATATGCAGGTAGCCGTTGGGCTCCGGAGGGAAGCGGGTGATGACCCGGCCGCCGTTTTTGCCGGCCCGGACGTCCTGGGCGATGATCTGCCGGATGAAATCCGGCGGCGCACTGGGGCGAAATGACATGATACCGGTTTCCTCTAAAAGTTGTGTAGAGAAGGGCTGGTAGGAGAAATGACAGCCCCCAGTCTTCAAAGCATTTTTATACCATACCCTGCCGTAACAGGCCAGAGTCGGGCGGAAGACAGGGAGAAAACCCGCAGAGCTCAGGAGTATTGGGGAAATACTGCTTGTGAAACTTTTCTTATTGACAGAATATCTTCTAGACGACTAAACAGGAGGAGGGGGAGAAACACCTCAGGGAAATCCTTATCTGGTGCGCGAAGGGTCTGGTGAAGGGCGGCTCATCAAATTGCCGCCGCGAGGCGGTTCACCCTTCTATTGCGAAAAGATCATCGCCTGAAGCGTTCCGGTTTCGGCAGAGCCCCGGAGCCCCGGGTGGGAAACCGGTTCCCATAGACCTGCCAGGTTGTATGTCGGAGCAACTCCTCATGATCCTTTGCCCACCCGCAAAGTATGATAATGAGCGAGACGCCCGTCCTCTCGCCCGTCGCTGCAGATGCACAGGCTGGAAGCCTGCGCCACTAATCATGGGAAACTTTTCAGGGCGGTTTTTTTAAGAATTTTTCCCTTTTTGCACCCCAGGCAGGCCCCCTGAAGGCCAGGGAATAATTCTTCCGGGATGACAGGGGTGCGGAGCGCCTGCGGGCCGCATGTGTGTCTCATCAAGGCTTGGCAGCTTTTCCGGAGGGAATCAACCATCTTTCAATAGAGCGGAGGGTGTATGAAGGAGAAAGATGCAGATCTTGTCCCAGGTTTTGGCGGTTTGGTTACACGACGGGATTTCCTGAAATTCTGCACCCTGGCGGCGGCCAGCATGGGGCTGCCGCTGTCCATGGGGGCCAAAATCGCCGAGGCCGTGGAGGCGCTCAAACGTCCGCCGGTGATCTGGCTGTCCGGCCAGGAATGCACCGGCTGCACGGAAACCTTGCTGCGCTCGACGCATCCCACGGTGGACAAGCTGATTCTGGATCTCATTTCCCTGGATTACCATGAAACCCTGAGCACCCCCAGCGGCGAGCTGGCTGAGGACGCCAAGAAAAAGTCCATGGAAGCCAACCGGGGGAAGTTTATCCTGGTGGTGGAGGGCGCCATTCCCACCAAGGATGGGGGGATTTATTGCAAAATCGGCGGCCGCACCATGCTGGAGATCCTCAAGGCTACGGCGCCGTTGGCCGCGGCGGTTGTGGCCATCGGCTCCTGCGCCGCCTGGGGCGGCATCCCCTCTGCGGGGCCCAACCCCACTGGCGCGGTGGGGGCTCAGGAGGCCCTGGGAGATAAATTCAAGGTCATCAATATTCCCGGCTGCCCGCCCAGCCCGTATAATTTCCTCTCCACCGTGCTCTACCTCCTCACCTTCAAAAAGCCCCCGGAACTGGACGCCAAAGGCCGGCCCATGTTCGCCTACCGCCGCCTCATCCACGAGGGCTGCGAGCGCCGGCCCCATTTTGATGCGGGTCGTTTCGCCCTGGAGTTCGACGACGACGGCCACCGCCGGGGCTGGTGCCTCTACAAGCTGGGCTGCAAGGGGCCGGAGACCTACAACAACTGCCCCGCCATTCTCTTCGGCGACGCCGGCGCCCGCACCTGGCCGGTGGGCACCGGCTGCCCCTGTTTCGGCTGCTCCGAGAAGGGGGTGGCCTTCACCGCGCCCATTCCGGCCCAGGCCAGCCTGCGGCATTTTACCCCGGCTGGAGTTCCTTATGAAGGGGAAGAAGCCGGCAAACCGCGGCCGGGCGGCCAGGCTCTGAGCATCACCCCGCCCACCAGCTACCCTCCCATCGCTCCACCGGAGGGACATGGGGCCTCCACGGTTACAGCGGCGGTGGTGGCCGGTCTGGCCGGCGCCGCCCTGGGCGCGGCGGCGGCCACGGCCATCAAGCTGGGCAAGAAAGAAGATGAAGGCGCCAAAGGTTCAGGCACGGCAGAACGGAAGGACTAGCCATGGACCTCTCACGTCGAGCTTTTCTCAAATCTGCCGCGGTGGGAGCCCTGGCCGCGACCAGCCTGGCGCCATCGCCGGCGCTGGCCCGGGAGGCCAAGCCCCGGCTCCCGGAAGCCCTGGGCATCCTCTACGATGCCACGGTCTGCATCGGCTGCAAGGCCTGCATGGCCGCGTGCAAGGAATACAACCGCCTGCCCCCCGATTTTTCCACGCCTGACAGCGTCTGGGATAATCCTCTGGACCTGTCCGCCAAAACCTACAACATCGTCAAGCTCTACCGGAACGGCAAGGCTGAAGTGAAGGATCGGGAAATCAACGGCTATTCGTTCATCCGGCGCTTCTGCATGCACTGCGTCGATCCCTCCTGCGTCTCGGCCTGTCCGGTCTCGGCCCTGACCAAGGATTTCACCACCGGCGTCGTCAAATATAACAAGGATGCCTGCATCGGCTGCCGCTACTGCCAGGTGGCCTGTCCCTACAACATCCCAAAATTCCAGTGGGATTCGGCCTTTCCCGAGATCAAGAAGTGCCAGCTCTGCGACCACCGCATCGCCAAGGGGGGCTACTCCGCCTGCTGCGAATTCTGCCCCAACGGCGCTTCCATTTTCGGGAATGTCCGGGATCTTTTGAAAGAGGCCCAGCGGCGGCTGAACCTGAAGGTGGGGGAGGAGGCCCTCTATCCCGTGCATCGGGTGGATTCCGCCGATTACCGCACCCACAATGTGACGCCGTATGTCCCCCACATTTACGGAGCCCGGGAGGGAGGCGGCACCCAGGTGCTCATGCTGGCCGGCGTGCCCTTTGAAAAGCTGGGTCTGCCTGCGTTGCCGGACGAGTCCGGGGCCAGCCGCTCCGAGACGCTCATGCATTATCTCTACAAGGGCATGATCGCCCCCTACGTGGTGCTGGGCGGCCTCTTTTACCTGGTCTATAAAAACACCACCAAGAAGGATTTACCCTGAGCATGGAGTCCGACTATGTCTGAAGAGAGCCTCCCCTTAGGGGGTAAGGTGGTGACCAAGCCCTTCCTGGGTCTCCTGGCCCTGGCCGAGTTGGCCCTCATCCTCATTATCTACCGCTACTTTTTCGGACTGGGTGCGGTGACCAACCTGAGCGACGGCTATCCCTGGGGCATCTGGATCACCTATGACGTGCTGGTGGGCACCGCCCTGGGCTGCGGGGGTTACGCCATGGCCCTCATGGTCTATATCATGAACCGCTGGGAGTACCATCCTCTGGTTCGGTCCGCCGTACTCACCAGCGTCTTCGGCTACACCCTGGCCGGCGTGGCCATTTTCATCGACATCGGCCGCTACTGGAACGGCTATCATCTCTTTCTGCCGTGGTATGTCAACTTTAACTCCGTCCTGGTGGAGGTGGCCCTGTGCATCGCCGCCTACGTGGTGGTGCTCTGGCTGGAACTGGCGCCCACGGTCCTGGAAGGCTATCCCGACTCTCAAAAGGCCCGCCTCCGCCGGGCCAGACTGGAGCGCTGGCTGCCCATCATCGTCGCCCTGGGGATTTTGCTGCCCACCATGCACCAGTCCTCCCTGGGCGCCTTGATGATCATCGCCGGCCACAAGCTCTCGCCGTTGTGGCAGACGCAGCTCTTGCCGCTCCTCTTCCTCATCACGGCCATCAGCATGGGCTTCGCCGCGGTGGTCTTTGAATCCCTGGTCTCCTCCATCGCCTTCAAAAGGCCCTTTGAGACCAAGCTCCTGGGCAAACTGGCCGGGGTCATGGTCTGGTTCTTGGCCGCCTACCTGGTGCTGCGCCTGGCTGATCTCACGGTGCGAGGGCAGTTGGGCCTCATCTTTGCGGGGAATGTGAACAGCGTCATGTTCCTCCTGGAAACCTTCTGTTTCCTGGTCCCGGTCCTGCTCCTGGCTCCGGCCGGCGGCCGCCAGAACCGCGCCCGCCTCTTCGTGGCCGCCGGCCTTTTGTTGCTGGCCGGTTCTCTGTATCGCTTCAACGCCTATCTGGTGGGCTATAACCCCGGCCCCGGCTGGCGCTATTTCCCGGCCCTGCCGGAAATCCTGATTACCGTGGGCATCGTCGCCTTTGAAATCTTGGCTTACCTCTACTTCGTGAAACGCTTCCCCGTGCTGCACCGTGGCGAGCACGCCTGATTCCTTGCCAAGGAGATCTGAAATATGGCTAAAAGAATTACCATAGACCCCATCACCCGCATCGAAGGGCACCTGCGCATCGACTGTGAGGTCGATGGCGGCAAGGTGGTGAATGCCTGGTCGTCGGGTCAGATGTGGCGCGGCATCGAGGTGATCCTCCAGGGCCGCGACCCCAGGGACGCTCCCACCTTCACCCAGCGATTCTGCGGGGTCTGAACCACGGTTCATGCCCTGGCCTCGGCGAGGTCAGTCGAAAATGCCCTGAAGCTGGAAATACCCTTAAACGCCCAGTATATCCGCAACCTCATGATGGGGGCCCACGCGGTTCACGACCACATCGTCCACTTTTACATCCTCTCCGCCGTGGATTGGGTGGACATCCCCAACGCGCTCAAAGCCGACCCCAAAAAGGCCGCCACCCTGGCCGAGTCCCTGTCCTCCTGGCCCTTGAACAGCCACCAGCAGCTCAAGGCCGTGCAGGACAAGCTCAAGGCCTTCGTGGGCTCGGGGCAGTTGGGCATCTTCGCCAACGGCTATTGGGGCCACCCGGCCATGAAGCTGCCCCCGGAGGTGAATCTCCTGGCCGCGGCCCACTACCTCCAGGCCCTGGATTACCAGCGCAAGATCAACATGGTGGTCTCCATCCTGGGCAGCAAGACCCCCCACGTGGCCAACCTGGTGGTGGGCGGCGTCTCCAGCCCCATCAACATGGACTCGAGCTCGGCCCTCAACATGGAGCGCCTCTACTACATCAAGACCTTGATTGACGAGGTGGGGGATTTCGTCAAAAACGTCTATCTGGTGGACGTCTGCGCCGTGGGGGCCATGTACGCCGACTGGACCAAGTACGGCGCCGGGGTCACCAACTACCTGGCGGTGCCCGACATGCCCATGGACACCAAGGGCGCGTCCTTCGCCCTGCCCGGCGGCTACATCGCTGGCGGCGACCTGAAGAGCTTCAAACCCATCGCCGATTTCAACTCCGACTTCTTCCGGCTGGGGGTCAAGGAGTCCATCAAACACTCCTGGTACAACGGCGACTGGCACCGGCACCCCTGGGATGAGACCACCGAGCCCAAGTACACCGACTTCCAGGACACCGGCAAGTACTCCTGGGTCAAATCCCCCACTTTCAACGACAAGCCGGCGCAGGTGGGGCCCTTGGCC
>CAZFWX010000105.1:0-10992 GCA_964522695.1 uncultured Desulfobacterales bacterium | reverse complement strand
CCCCCCCCCCCCCCCCCCCCCCCCCCCCCGGCCCCGCCCCCCCCCCCCCCCCCCCGGGGGGCCCCCCCCCCCCCCCCCTGTCGCCCTTCCCCCGCCCCTCCCCCTCTCCAGAATGTCAGTGTATTGTTAATAAGATAGACACAGGCAGGAGCCGGGCGCACTTCTCTCGCCAGACCTTGTGAAGACGCACCTCAGGGATTCCCTGGTGAAAAAACAGGGCAACCCTGATAGACAGCCTTGGGGGTATTTTTAATAATGGGACCCCTAAGGCGAAATATAAGCAATTTCCATACCATACTTTGTAAGTAGAGATTCTCAGACCAGGACCCGGCCGGGGCGTGAGCCGGATGCATGATGGGAGAGAAACCCCTACAGAAAAATTATACAGGCGGAAGTGGTCGTCAAACTGCTTTCAGGAGAACGGACGCACTCATTTTGATCAAAGTTAATTAAGGGGAACGTTCATGGGACGGAAATTTTCGGTGGCAATTGTGGCATCATTGATGCTGATTTTGGGCGGTATGGTCCCGCAGAGCCAGGCGGATCTTATTACCAAATGGGGGTTTTGAAAACAATACTTGGACTGGTGGTGCGGCCTTTCCCTATCAAACGCTCTCTCCTGGCTCTACAGATATCACCGGCTGGACCGTGGGCGGAGATTCTGTTGAATTAATAAATGCATATTGGCAGCCTCACTCAGGGTCATTCAGCATCGACCTTAGCGGTAACAATGCCGGTTTTATGACCCAATCCTTTGCCACCACGCCTGGCGTTACCTATACAGTGACATTCTGGATGGCCGGCAATCCTGATTCTAATGATGACAAGGTTCTTGCCCTTACCGTTACCGGTGCTAATGGCGATGTCCAATCACAAAATTATACCTTTGTGCAGAATGGCAATACGAATACAAGCATGGGCTGGGTGCAGGTGACTTACACCTTCGTGGCCGTCGATCCCAGCTATACTCTCAAGTTTGCGTCATCTAACAATAATGGTTGGGGCCCTGCGTTGGATGATGTCTCTGTTAACGCCGTCCCCCTCCCCGGCTCCGTCCTCCTCCTGGGCACGGGTCTCATCGGCCTGGGCCTGCTGCGCTGGCGGCGGAAGCGTGACGTGTAATCTCTCTTAATCATATCCCCAGCAGACCACACCGCAGGGCCTCCTGGAGGCCCTGCTTTTTTTTTGCGCCTGCTCCCCACCATCCGGGTCCGGCGGCCGGTAGGGGGGAACGCCTCCTTATTTTAATCTCTGCTCCTATCCCCCAAAGCCACGCAAATCTCCCGGACATACGCCCCCAACTGGCACATATTTTGCTGCGGTAAGAGTGAGCAAATTTTTCTGTTTTCAGCATGTTTCACCGGCCACAACGGCCGCCCTGAGCTTGGCCCGGTATACCCGCCAGTGCCCCGGGCAGGCAAAACAGACATTCCCTTAGCCAAGATGGGATGACCAATGACTCACACTCTCCTGAACAGTAAAAAATTCTTCTGGCTGGCCACCCTGTTCCTCTGCTGGCAACTGCTGGCTCCCATGAGCGCCCAGGCCCTAACGTACACGTGGTTGGGAGGTCACGGGGCCAATACCAATCTTTGGTCCAGGCAGCAGAACTGGAATCCCAACGGTCCGCCCAACGCGGACACGGCTGATGTGATCATCAATGGCGGCACCCCCTTCGTGAACCTGAATATAAACGCCACCGTCCACTCCATCACCCTCAATGCCAATACACTCAATATATTGAATGGGTATACCCTCTCTTTGCGGGGAGCCAATCCGACCATAACAAACAATGGCACCTTCAACATTAATGCCGGCGGCACCCTATCGGGATATGGCAGCCTGGGCGGCACCGGTACATTTACTAATAGCGGCGCCATCACCGCCAGCCAGGGGACCCTGGCCCTCCCCCGGACACTGCTAATTACCGGCAACATTAACAACACCAACGGCATTATCAACACCGCCGGGGCTCATAACACCCTGGATATCCGCTCCCAGATCACCGGGGGGCAGATCAACCCCGCAGGCGGCGCGGTGAACTTAAACGGCGCCACCTTGAACAACCTCACCCTGGGGGCCGGCGGCGTGACCATCACCGGCAGCTCCCGTCTGAACGGGGTCACCGCCCAGGGGACCAACATCATCGCCCAGAGCGGCACCCTGCGGCTCAGCGGCGCGACCACCGGCCTGGGCAACGTCACCCTGGGGTTAAATTCCTCCCTGGCCGTGGATGCCGGCGGGAGCCTGGGGCTGACGGGCAGTTACAGCTTCTCCCAGACGCTGCCCTCATCCTGGGTCTGGGGTGGGGGCTCCGCCTTGCAGATGGGTGGGGTCGGCACGCTGGAAGTGGGCGGGGCCGATTTTGGGGCAACGAACACCAACTTCGACAACAGCAACTTCGACCTGGTGAACTTCACCCTGCAAAGCGGCGCCACTGTCCAACTGGTCAATAATGTCACCAACGCGGGCGGCGGCGTCGAGGTCCTCTATGTGGATTCCCTGTATGTCCCCGCCGGCGCCACCCTGGACCTGAACGGCCAGATCCTCTACGTCTGGAACGGCAACAGCTACGCCCGGGTGTACGGCGGGCAAGGCTACATGTTTGGCGGCGGCACCATCGAAGGCGCGCCGGTGCCCCTGCCGGGCAGCCTTTTTCTGCTGGGTACCGGCCTGGTGGGGCTGGTCCTGGTGCGCTGGCGAAGGAAGGGGGGCGACTAACTTCCCTTAAGGCACCTTCCGCATAAACCAAAAGCAGGGCCCAGGCGGCGCCCTGCTTTTTTTCTACCTATACTTTTGGTTATGCTATCATAAAGGTCTGCCAGCACCTTATTGGTAAGGAACTTGCTGCTGGCTGATAAGGTTTCTGGCAAGGTAACGGCTACTGACCTCCGAGGCGGCGTTATTTACTGCCACTGCTGGCCTGGCAAGTAGCTTCGCCTGGAACTGTAAGACCGGTGCCGGAGCCAGGGAGAATCTCCCCAGCCTGTTAATAAGGCTTTCATCCTTAGTTCGGTGGATCAGTGATGTTGAAGCTGCTCTTCGCCCTGGCCGTCATGCTGGGGGATCTGGAACCTGCGGGGATGCTCCCGCCGCTGGCAGAGATGTCCGCCCTGGCGCAGCAGGTGAGCGCGCCGGATCCGGCCGCGCCCTGCCCCGAGATAGAGACGGCAGGGGAAGTGGCGCACGAGATCGCCGCGGCGGGCGGCGGGGCCAGGCTCTCGGGCGGGGTCAGCCCGGAGCTCAGGGCCCGGATCGACGGCTGGGTGAAAAAATACGCCCGGCACTACCGGGTGGAGGAAAAGCTGGTGCGGGCCGTGCTGCGGCAGGAATCCGGCGGCAACCCCCTGGCCGTCTCGCCCAAGGGCGCCATGGGGCTGATGCAGCTCATGCCCGAGACCGCAACGCTCATGGGGGTGACCGACCCCTTTGACCCGGAGCAGAATCTGGCCGGAGGGGTGCAGTATCTGAAACTGTGCCTGAACCTCTTCCGGGACGACGCGGCCCTGGCCCTGGCGGCATACAACGCCGGGCCCCAGAACGTGGAAAAGTTCGGCGGCATCCCGCCTTTTGCGGAAACCCAGCAGTATGTCACCGCCATCTTAGGCTACTGCCCCGCCCCCGCCGGGACCGAGGCCACGGCCAAGACCCCGCTGCCGGAAGTGAAACCCAAGGAGCCGGAGGGGCTCACATGGCGCGTACCCCAGGCCGCCTGGAAGCTCGCCCCGCCCCAGAGCAAGGTGGCGGAGCCCAGATGGAAATTGGGGGTGGCTGGCTCTCCCCCGGGTCATGAAGGGAAAAAACTGTTTTGGGTTCTTCCCGGCCGCACCAAGCCAGCGCCGCCGCTGGCCCAGTCCCGCCTGGGCGGCGCGAAAAATCCTCCCGCCACCACCCCTTAGCTGCTCTGGGCAGAGTTCACCTGCCCGCGCCCTATCATACTCCCTCACCTCATGCCCTATCTCACTCCCGCTCCAGCTTCAGGAAATGGGTGGCGCAGGAGATGCAGGGGTCGTAGTTGCGGATCATCTGTTCCAGACGCCAGGTGAGTTCCGCATCCGGCAGGTGCAGGTGCCTGCCCGCGAAGCGGGCCAGGTCAGCTTCGATCATGCCCTGGTTCTGGGAGGTGGGGGGTACGATCTGGGCCTCACGGATGAGTCCCTCTTCATCCAGCCGGTAGCGGTGATAGAGGATGCCCCGGGGGGCCTCGGTGATGCCGTGGCCCACCCCCGGCCCCGGGTTTACCGACGTTGCGGGGCGGTCAGGGGGGGTATAGGCCTCGATGAACTCCACGGCCTCATCCGCGGCGTGCAACATTTCCACCGCCCGGACGATGATGCTCTGGAAGGGATTGCGGCACGCCGGGCCCAGGCCCGCCTCCTGGGCCGCCTGCCGGGCCAGGGGTCTTAGGCGGTCGTAATTCAGGTTGTACCGGGCCAGCGGCCCCACAACGTAGGCGCCGCCCTCTTTTTTCCGGGAATGCAGGGCGTGGGAATGGGGCTGCTGCACTTCCTCGAAGGCCCGGCCATAGTCAGACACGGCCAGGTCCAGCCCCAGACTGGAGGCCAGCCGGCCTTGGCAAATGGGGTACTCATCCGGATGGCGCAGGGAGACAAAGTCGTAGTCGCTCTCAAAGTCCGGAAAGTCAAAACCCGCCACCCACTGCACCGCAGTCAGGGCCGCGTCCCTGGCCCAGGCCAGCTCATCCTGCAAGCCGCGCAACTCTTCCCGGCTGGGAACCCGGTAAAAGCCCCCCACCCGCACGTTCACCGGGTGGATCTCCCGGCCTCCCAACAGGGACACCAGGGCGTTGCCGGCCTTCTTCAGGCGCAGGCCCGCCTTCACCTGGTCGGGATAGTCCCGAGCCATGGCCAGCCCGTCTTCATAGCCCAGAAAGTCCGGTGCGTGCAGCAGAAAAATGTGGAGGCCGTGGGACTCCAGCCATTCGCCGATGAAGAGCAGACGGCGCAGGGCCGCAATGGAGGGCTCGACTTCCACCCCCAAGGCCATCTCCATGGCCTGCACCGCGCTCATCTGGTAGGCCACCGGGCAGATGCCGCAGATGCGGGCGGTGAAGTCCGGGGCCTCGCTGAACCCTCGGCCCTGTAAGAAAGCCTCAAAAAACCGGGGAGACTCGAAGATCTCCAGCCGGGCCGCTTCTACGGCGCCGTCTTTGATCTTGAGGAATAGCCGGCCCTCCCCTTCCACCCGGGCCAGGGTCCTGACGTTGATGGTCCAGGTGCTCATGGGCTGTCGGTCTCCTGGCGGAACGCCGGGGCGTTGGCATAGAACTGGCGGAACAGGCGCAGGGCAACCTCTTCGTCCAGTCCCAGGCGCAGCCCGAACCAGGACTTGAGCGACGCGGGATTGGGCGTCTCCTTGGGGCCGAAGCAGCCGTAGCAGGGCCGGTGATAGCTGGGGCACAAAGCGCCGCAACCCGCCCGGGTGACAGGCCCCAGGCAGGGCAGTCCCCGCCCCGCCAGGACGCAGACTGCGCCCCGTCGCTTGCATTCCAGGCAGACGCTGTAGCTGGGCAGCCGGGGTTCCCGCCCCTGTAAGACCGCGGTGAGCACGGTGAGAAGCTGGCCTTTGCTGATGGGGCAGCCCTGCAGTTCCAGGTCCACCTTGACGTGCTGGGAAATGGGGGTGGATTCGGGCAGGGCCTCCAGCCACAGCGGCCGGGGATAGACTGTCGCCTTGAAGGCTTCCACGTCGGCAAAATTCCGCAAGGCCTGGATGCCGCCCGAAGTGGCGCAGGCGCCGATAGCCACCAGGAGTTTGGCCGACCGGCGCACTTCCTGGACCCGGTCCAGTTCCTCGGGGGTGCTCACCGAGCCTTCCACCAAAGCCACGTCATAGGGCCCCTTGAGCACCGCCCGGGTGGCCTCGGGAAAGTAGGCCAGCCGCACGGCCGCGGCACTGGCCAGAAGCTCGTCTTCCAGGTCCAGCAGAGACAACTGGCAGCCGTCGCACGACGTAAACTTGAACACCGCCAACTTGGGCCGCGGTGGCGACATGGGCAACCTCTTGTGTTTTTTGAGGGAGGGGGCCAGGGGGCGAGCGCCCTGCCCCCTCCCTCAAACTCCCTTCCCCAACCCCTTACGGCCGCAGATTGGGAAGGGGATATGGGGGGGAGGGCAATAGCCTCAGGCCCCTGACCCTCGCCCCGCACCTAAATCTCCCGTTTTTCAAACCACTCTTTCACCCGGCTGTAAGGAAAGACGGGACCGTCTTTGCAGACGAAGACCGGGCCCAGCTGGCAGTGGCCGCACAGGCCCAGGCCGCATTTCATGTTGCGTTCCAATGAGACGAAAATCCATTCCGGCGGGACGCCCCGGTTGAGAAGTTCCTGGACGGTGAAGCGCATCATGACGCCGGGGCCGCAGACCAGGGCGGTGGTCTGCTCCGGGTCGAAGCGGGCCCGGCCAATGAGCTGGGTGACCACGCCCACATTGGCCCGCCACGTGGCGGGCGCGGTGTCCACCGTGACGTGCACCCGCATGTCGAAGCGCCCCCGCCAGCGTTCCAGTTCTTTGGGGAAAAGGATGTCTTGGGGTGTCCGGGCCCCGTAGATGAGTTCCAGGTTGCCGTACTCAGCCCTGTGGGCCAGCAGATGATAAATGGCCGGCCGCAGCGGGGCCAGGCCCAGCCCGCCGGTGATGACCATGACGTCGCGCTCCCTGGCCGCGTCCACGGGCCAGGGCGCGCCGTAGGGGCCGCGCACGCCGATCTGGCCGCCTCTGCCGGCGCGGCACAACACCCGGGTGACAGAGCCTACGGCCCGGATGGTGTGCACCAGTCTCTCGGGCCGGGCCGGGTCGCCGCTGATGGAGATGGGCACCTCCCCCGCGCCGAAGCTGGTGAGCATGTTGAACTGCCCCGGCTGGAAGGCCAGTTCCGGGCCGCCGTCTGCGGGGGTGAGCGTAAAAGTGAAGGTGTCCGGAGTCTCCCGCACCCGTTTGTCCACCCGGAAGATACGGGGCAGCATGGGTTCCGGCGCCTGGGCCGTGAAAGTCATGCCGGAGCCAGACACGCCTTAGCCTCCGTACATGTCCACAAGCTGCAGCTTGGCTATCCGGAACCGCACCGCCAGATTGTGGGCATAACGCTTCATAATTTCATAGCCAAGATCGTGGTCAGCTTCGCAAGCCTGGCGGAGCCCGTTCACGTCCAGGGCCACGGTGCGGGTAAGCTCTGTGGCCCGGGCGTCCAGGTGCCAATGGTAGGGTTTTTCGAACCAGAGCCAGCCCAGCGCCTCCCCTTCGCCCACCGTGCGCAGGGTGAGGGGGCCGCGGCGGGCCGAGAAGATCTCCACCGCCACCCGCCCGTGATAGATGAGAAAAAAGCGCTTGGCCTCTTCCTGTTCCCGGCACAGGTAATCGCCGGGCTTGAAATGCACCTTCTCGCTGCACGCGGCCAGGGTCTCCAGATGCCGGGGGTCCAGCCCCTTGAGAAAGGGGTGTTCTGCCAGGATGGCGCTGATATTCTCCATGACGGTCTCCGGAAGTTAAGGAGCATGGCCGCGATTCAGGTCTCCCTGGCGCAGGGCCGGCACTTCTGCGGTAAGGTCGATGCCCACCGGGCACCACGTAAGGCAGCGGCCGCAGCCCACGCAGCCGGAGCAGCCGAACTGGTCGTGCCAGGCGGCCAATTTGTGGGTCAGCCACTGGCGGTAGCGGGACAGGGGACTTACCCGGATGCTGCCGCCGTGCAGGTAGGAATAATCCAGGGTGAAGCAGACATCCTGGCGCCGCTGCCGCACCACCCGATCGCCGGTGAGATCGGGCAAGTCCTCATAGGTGTGGCAGAAGCAGGTGGGGCAGACGAGGGCGCAGTTGCCGCAGGAGAGACAGCGGGCCGCGACCTTCTCCCAATGGGAATTCTCGTAATTGCGGTAGAAAAATTCCTTGATGCCGGCAGTGTCCAGGGTCCGACCCATTTTCTGGGCCGCCTGGGCCAAAAGCTCATCGGCCCGGGCGGTCACCGCCGCGTCCGCCGGATAGTGAGGCACGGCGGCCAGCAGCCCGGCCCCGGTCTCGCTGCCCACCTCCACCAGGAATTCGTGCCGGCCGTCATGGTGCAATTCCGTCAGGGCCAGATCGAAGCCCTGGGCCGCCTGGGGTCCCGCGTTCATAGAGGCACAGAAGCAGGTGCGGCCGGGCTCGGTGCAATGCACGGCAATGATCAGGGCCTGCTCCCGCCGGACCCGGTACGCGGCGTCGGCGTGGAGGCCGTCTTTGAGCACCCGGTCCTGGACGGCAATGGCGGCCACATCGCAGGCCCGCACCCCCAGGAAGGCATAACGGGGCGGCGCTTCGTCTGGCAGAGAGACGCGCCAGCCATCAGCCTCCCGCCGGGCCTGCCACACTTCCCCCACGGGCGGCAGCAGGAATTTCTTCCAGGCCTGCTGCCCCACCCGGATGCTGAAATACAGTCCCGCATCAGCCGGGGTCAGGCGGTAAAGCCCGGCTTCGGCCCGGTCCGTCCAGCCAACCGGCAGGTCCGCCGGACCGGCCAGCTCCGCCAGGACCAGGTCCCCGTCCCGCACCGTGGGGCCCACCACCCGGTATCCGCGGTCCCTGAGGGCGGCAAACAGGTGAGATAAATCCGCCGCCTGCATGAGTCCGGCAAATGCCGCCTCAGGATTATGCTGGATGTCGGCCATCTCCTGGTCTTTCCTGAAGAAACGGCTGTCTTCCGGCGAACCCGCGTTTCATCGGGGCCGCCCGACCATGGGGTCATTGTAGGGCAGGGGAACGGCACCGTCAAGTTGATGCTTACGGTTTGCTTGCGGTATCCAGGAGGTCGCCTGGACATGGACTCAAAAAGAATTTTCAGATGCAGACGATAAAAAGGGTACGGTCGAGGGTTTGCCCCGCCGTACCCTGGGAACGCTTGCCGTTGCTTATCCTTAAAACGTGCCGATAACGCTAACCCCGCCCAGGATATGGTTGTGCTGCCGGTCCCAGGACAGGTTGTTGATGACCCGGGTGGAATCACCCCCCAAGGCATACCAATACATGATTTTGGGGGCCACCTTGACATATTTGTTCACCGGTATGTTGAGGGCCGCCTGCACGTAGCCGGCATGAAGGTTGTTATAATACTTGTTTTTTCCAGGAATGGGGAAGGCCGCTTTGTCCAAGGACAGTTCCGCCGACCAGCCGGCGTTCAAATCCAGGGAGCACCCCCCGAACGGCAGGTCAAAGCTCCGGGCGATGTACCATTGCATATACCAGCCGGGAAAGTGGGAAACCTCCCGATAGACATTGTAGCCCACTTCAAACCATTTGAATTTGTAGCTGAAGCCGCCGTACACCTCAAAGGAATCGAAGGGGGAATTGTTGCTGTCCAGGGCATAATAGATAATCCCGCCGGTGACGGTGAAATTCTTGAAGATCTCCCGGCTGTACGAAAAAGTGAAATCCGTTTCGTTCCACTTGGGGTTGTTGCGGTTGGGCGCGGTCAGGCCGAAGGGATTGCGCTCGTGGGGATCGAAGTTCCCCCAGATGTTGGCGGCAAAGCCCTTGTAGCTGGCCGTAACGGACGGCTGCAGGACGATGGCCGTGCGGCTGAAGGCCACACCCCGAAAGACATACTGACTTAAAGCATCGAGCTGCAAAGTAAACTGGGGCTTTTCCGGCTCCTTGGCCTCTTCCTTCTTGGGCTCCTCGGCCTTTTTGGTTTCCTCCACCTTCTGCTCCTGAGCCTGCGCCAGGGGCGCCATGATCAGGATCAGGACCAGGCTTATTACCCAGCCCCAGGTCAGCACTTTCCAGTTCTTGAGGGAATTCATGGGCTTGATCTCCTTCTCCGTTATGATGGGCCGCCGGCCCCGGCCCGGGTTGGTCACCCCCTGTAACTTTCCCGGGCCGCAGCCGTGGTTGTTGCTCTTTGGGTTTATACTGCCGCATCCCCGGTCTCACCGGTGCGGATGCGGATGACCTCCGCCACGGGGAAGACGAAGATCTTGCCGTCGCCGATGCGGCCGGTCCGGGCCTTGTCAATGATGGCGTCCACGATCACCTTGACCTTTTCGTCCGGGGCCACAACTTCGATCTTCACCTTGGGCAGGAAATCCACCTGGTATTCCATACCCCGGTAAACCTCCCGGATGCCTTTCTGGCGGCCGAAACCCTTGACCTCGGTGACCGTCATCCCCTGGACGCTGAGCCCGTGCAACGCTTCCTTCACCGGTTCCAGCTTGAAGGGCTGAATGATGGCTTCTATCTTTTGCATGGCTTGGTCTCCTTTATCCTTTCCTAGATGCTGTAGCCGGCTTCCTGATGCTCGGTGAGGTCCAGACCCGCCACTTCGTCTTCCGCAGGCACCCTGAGCCCCATGGTGGCGTCAAGGATCTTGAGGAGAATCCAGCTCACCACGAAGGAGAAGACCATGGTGACCAGGACTGCCGCAACTTGAATCAGGAACTGTTGAGGGTTGCCGAAGAACAGGCCGTCGGCGCCGGCCGGATTCACCGCCTTGGAGGCGAACAGCCCGGTGGCCAGAGCGCCCCAGATGCCGCCCACACAGTGCACGCCCACCACGTCCAGGGAATCGTCGTAACCCATCTTCACCTTGGCCAGGACCGCCAGATAGCAGATCGTCCCGGCGCCTGCGCCGATCAGGATGGCGCTCATGGGCCCCACAAACCCGGCCGCGGGCGTCACCGCCACCAACCCGGCCACGGCCCCGGAGACCGCGCCCAACGTGGTGGGCTTGCCCCGGTGGATCCATTCGGCCAAAAGCCAGGACAGGGTGGCCGCGCAGGTGGCCAGATGGGTGGCCGTAAAGGCCGTGGAGGCCAGGGCGTTGGCCGCCAGGGCGCTGCCGGCGTTGAAGCCGAACCAGCCGAACCACAGGAGTCCTGCGCCCAAAACGGTCATGGGCAGGTTGTGGGGCGTAATGCTCTCCTTGCCGTACCCCTGCCGGTGCCCCACCACCAGGGCCGCGGCCAGGGCGGCGATGCCGGCGTTGATGTGCACCACGGTGCCG
>CAZFWX010000104.1:0-11059 GCA_964522695.1 uncultured Desulfobacterales bacterium | reverse complement strand
AACTTCTCCAAAGATTTCTTAATCCTGCCAAAGAAGCGCCCCACCCCCCACCCCCTCCCGCCGGGGAGGGGGAGAAGGGAGTGCCCATAATTTCGCCGGGTATCCTGAAACGCTTCTTGAGAAAGGAGGATGTGCTCCTCCCGATCCTCCTGCCTTGGCCTTGCCCGGCCGCAGCCGGGGTGCCTGCGGGGCGGGAAGGGGAGCTTAATCCTCGGCCATCTCCGGCTTCCAGCACTGCCAGACCATGCCCACCAGGTCCGGGCCGGGTTTCAAGGTGGGCTTGCCGGGCTGCCAGCCCGAGGGCGTCACCTCGCCGGTGGCCCGCACGTGCTGGAAGGCCCTGATCTGGCGCATGAGTTCGCCCACGTGCCGCCCCACCGGCGGGGTGACCACCTCCATGGCCTGGATGACGCCGTCGGGGTCGATGAGGAAGCGGCCCCGGAAGTCCACGCCCGAAGCCGGATCATAGACGCCGTAGACCCGGCCGATGGCCCCGCCGGGGTCGGCCAGCATGGGGTAGGGCACCCCGCCCGGGACCATCTTGCTCAGCTCCTCGGCCTGCCAGATTTTGTGGGAAAAGCGGCTGTCGGTGCTGACGGAGAGAATCTCCACCCCCAGCTTCTGGAGTTCGGGATACTTGACGGCAACTGCCGTCAGTTCGGTGGGTCAGACAAAGGTGAAGTCGCCGGGGTAGAAGCACAGGACCACCCATTTGCCTCGGTAGTCCGACAGTTTGATGTTGGTGAAGCCGCCGTTCACAAAGGCCGCGGCCTCAAAGTCCGGGGCGGGCTGGCCCACCCGGGCCGTGGCCACCGGGGCCGCCGCGGCCGGGGCGGCGGACGCGGCCGCGGCTTCCAGCTGGCCGGTCAAGGGGCCTTTGGCGGGTTCCACGCAACCAGTGCCAGGTTTTTCCGTCATGGTCGGGTCTCCTCTCCTTTACGCGTACAGACAAGATGTGGAAAACTTGCCTGCCTCTGGAAAGATTATGAACTATCTTTCATTATTAGTCCACCCTTAAAGAGGCGGCGCCCGGTGACGGAGCCCCGGCGCACCATCTCAGGGCGCCGGGTTTGAGGCCTATTGCATTGATGACAAGGGTAATTTCGGCAGAAGACCAGATTCAGCCCCTTGCAACATACGCGGGCGGCGGAGGGGGGACTAGGGGAATCGGCAAGGAGGTGGTGGCCGGTCCCACCCCACATTTCTGCCAAATTTTGGGGAGAGAAAAACCCCGGCCCTCTCACCCTACCCTCTCCCCCCGGTGAGGGAGGAGGGTCAAAAAAGAGGAGGCGACGCAGTGGCGCGGTATTGAGTGGCCTAATGGCGCTTACGATTCCCCTTCCGGGGGAATGAGTCCCAGGGCGGTGAGTTTGTGGAGCAACTGGGCGAGGCTGATGGGGGTTTCCCGGCGGTAAACTTCCTGGCCCGCGGGGTTGAGAATGATGAGGGTGGGGACGATGGTCACCCGGTATTGTTTGAACAGGTGCTCGTACCGGTCGATGTGCAGCAGGCGGAATTCCAGGCGGTGGGGGTGGCGGGCCGCCACCTCCCGAATGGTCTTCTCCATCTTGGCGCAGATGGGGCAGCCCGGGCGGCTGAATTCCAAAAGGGTGGCCTTGGCCGCAGGCGCGGCGGACTGGCAGAAACCGGGCGCAACCAGGCTCGGGGTGCAGCTCAGAAGCAGGATGGGGAGCAGGAAAGCGGCTTTGATGGCGGTGGAGAGTTTCATGGGGCGGACCTCGCCGGTGACAGGCTGTTCTTTCATTGAAAAGTTAAGGAATTGGGGGGCAGCGCCCAGCCTATGGAAAAAGCTGACCACTCCTTAATAAAGCCAGTTCTGTCAGGCAAGGTTTCTGCTTAAGGGCGATTTCTAAGCCCCCTCCCCCCTGTGGGAGGGGGTTGGGGGAGGGGGATTTGGATAAATTCGCAGAAATCCACTTAAAATTGCCACCCCCCTGACCCTCCCCCATCGAGGGGGAGGGAAGGGAAAGTCGTCCCTTCCCAGCCTACCTCCCGTAATATCCCGTGATGGTGGCCTGGGCCAGGATGTGGCCCTCCAGGGCCTGGTTAAAGGCGGAGAGACTGGTGTCCGGCTTCAGATTGAGGCGCTCCACTTTGAGGGCGTAGAGGGTGAAGACGTAGGGGTGGTCGCCGGTGCCGGGGGGCGGCTGGGGACCGCCGTAGCCCGATTTTCCGAAGGAATTATTCATTTCCCGGGAGCCTGCGGGCATCTTTTTGCCCGAGGCACCTTCGGCCAGGCCGGAGGTGTCCGGGGGCAGGTCGACGACCAGCCAGTGGACCCAGTTCCGGGCCACGGGGTGGGGGTCCACCATGGACAGGGCCAGGGACTTGGTACCCGGGGGAACGCCGGTCCAACTTAAGGGGGCCGAGACGTTTTGGCCCCCGGCCCCGGGCATGACGTAGGTCTGGGGGATTTTGCCGCCATCCTGAAAGGCGCTGGACGCGATCTGCATGGTTTCGCCTCCCTGGGCCGCCGGCCCGGCGAAGACTGCCAGGGCGGCAATGAAGATGATGAAAAGCATGGGGATGCGCATGGCCGATGATCCCTGTGGCAAAGGCATTTTGAGGGAGGGGGCGAGGGGACCAGTCCCTTTCCCCCTCCCTCAAACTCCCTCCCCCCACCCCATATCTTGCTCTTAGGTGGGGGAAGGCGGTGATTCTGCCCCGCCTTCCCCGGCCTTATTCAAGGGGGTGTGGGGGGAGGGCGGGGGAGCTGGCTCCCCCCACGTTCATCAGAATGCCTCTTCCGGGGCCCAGATCTCGCAGACCTTGCCGGCCAGGCCGGGCTCAGGGGTGAGGGCCTTCTTGCCCGGTTCCCAGCCCGCGGGGGTGGCTTCGTCGGGATTGGTGCGGACGTACTGGCAGGCCTTGACCTGGCGGATCATTTCGGCCACATTGCGGCCGATGGCCGGGGCCAGCACCTCCATGGCCTGGACCGTGCCGTCGGGGTCGATGAGGAAGCGCCCCCGGATGTCCACGCCGGCATCCTCGTCGTAGACGCCGTAGTTCGTGCCGATCCTGCCGCCGGGGTCGGAGAGCATGGGGTACGGCAGGCCGCCGGGCACCATCTTGGAGAGTTCGCCTTCCTGCCACATCTTGTGGGAGTAGGGGGAATCGACGCTGATGGCCAGGACTTCGGCCCCCATGGCCTGCAGGTCAGGGTAGCGGACGGCGACCGCCGTCAGCTCGGTGGGTCAAACGAAAGTAAAGTCACCCGGATAGAAATAAAGCATCACCCATTTGCCCCGGTAGTCGGAGAGCTTCACCTTCTTGATCTCGCCTTTCACGTAGGCCGAGGTTTCAAACTCGGGCGCAGGTTTGCCCACTCGCACCATGACTCGCATCCTCCTTCATTATTAAGGAAAGTCCCGGCCGTGGGGGCGGGACTGGCTATCGCCTTTTCCCTCATAAAAATGGACACCGCCGGCCCCCTTGTCAACCGGCGGCCTGATCCCGGTTATCTGCCGCCGAGCCAGCCCTTTCTCCAGAAAATGCCCAGCATGCCCAGGCCCAGGGTAATCATCACCCCCATCACCGTATAATAACCATAGGGGTGCTCCAACTCGGGCATATGCTTGAAATTCATGCCGTACACCCCGGCGATGAAGGTCAGGGGAATGAAGATGGTGGCGATGATGGTGAGGACCTTCATGACTTCGTTCAAGCGGTTGCTGACGCTGGACAGGTAGATGTCCAACATGCCGGAGAGCATTTCCCGGAAGGTCTCGATGGTATCGATGACCTGGATGACGTGGTCGTAGACGTCTTTCAGATAAAGATACATGCCCTCCTGGATGAGGGGGGATTCCCGGCGCTCCAGGCGGCTCATCACTTCCCGGAGGGGCCACACCGAGCGGCGCAGGATGATGAGGTCCCGCTTCAGGCGGTGGGTGTCGCCCAGGGTTTGGGGGGTGGGATTGGTGATGAGCTGCTGCTCCAGGTCTTCGATGGTTTCCCCGATGCTCTCCAAAAGGAGAAAGTAGTTGTCCACCACCAGGTCCAGGATGGCGTAGGCCAGATAATCGGGCCCGCCCTTCCTGATGCGGCCGGCGCCGGCTTTGAGCCTGGCCTTGATGGGGGCGAAAAGGTCGCCGTTGCCGTCGTGCAGGGAAATAAGGTAATTGGCGCCGATCACCAGACTCAACTGGTCGCTGCGCACCGACAGGGCCGGTTCATCGTAGCTCAGCACCCTCAAGACCATGTAGAGGTAATCGCCGTAGTCCTCCAGCTTGGGGCGCTGATCAGCGCTGAGGATGTCTTCCAGGACCAGGGGGTGGAGGCCCAGGCATTCCCCCAGATTCTTGATGTCTTCCACGTAGCGCAGGCCGTCCACGTTGATCCAGGTGATGGTGGGAGTCTCCTTGAGCAGGTGGCACTCTTCCAGGGTGGGCTTTTCGTATTCCTCGCAGAGAGTGTCGCTGTATTCCAGGACGCTTACCTTGAGCTGCTTGTCCGGGTGTTCCCCCAGATAGACCAGGGAGCCCGGGGGCAGTCCCAATTTTTGGGAGCGCTTCCTGATGATCTTCTGGGCCGGCGGAATCTTGACCTGGGTCTTGCGAGCCATGGCGGACGCCTCATTGTCTCCGGAATTTTGCTAAGCAGCATAAATTTAATGAAAATTCCGGTCAAGAGAATTTGTCGGCAGATTTTTCTGGACTTGCAGTTTGCCGTTTCCTGAATGTTTTTATAGCCCTGAGGCGCGAGAGCGACTCTGGTTCCTATCAAAAAATCATGATAGAATATTTAATTTAGGAGAAATTATGCTCTTCTCGCGCCTGCTCATTCCCACGCTCAAGGAAAATCCCGCGGAGGCCGAGGCCGTCTCCCACCGCCTCCTTCTCCGGGCCGGCATGATCCGCAAGCTGGCCTCCGGCATTTATAATTACCTGCCCGTGGGCTTGCGGGTCCTGCGCAAGGTGGAGGCCATCGTCCGGGAGGAAATGAACCGGGCCGGGGCCCAGGAAGTGCTCCTGCCTGCGGTGCAGCCCGCGGAGCTCTGGCAGGAGACGGGCCGCTGGCAGATCTACGGCAAGGAGTTGCTGCGCTTCAAGGACCGGCACCAGCGGGACTGCTGCTTCGGCCCCACCCATGAAGAGGTGATCACAGACCTGGTGCGCAAGGAAGTGCGCTCCTACCGGCAGCTGCCCCTGAATCTGTATCAGATCCAGGTGAAGTTCCGGGACGAGATCCGGCCCCGCTTCGGGCTCATCCGGGGGCGGGAATTCATCATGAAGGACGCCTACAGCTTCCATCCCGATGAAGCGGATGCGGAAGCCTGCTACCAGGACATGTACGCCGCGTATAGCGCCATCTTCCGGCGCTGCGGCCTCAATTTCAAGGTGGTGGAGGCGGACTCCGGCCCCATCGGCGGCAGTTTTTCCCACGAATTCATGGTTTTGGCCGACACGGGCGAGGACCTGCTGGCCTCCTGCACGGCCTGCGCCTACGCCGCCAATCTGGAAAAGGCCGAAGTGCCGGCGCCCCCCGGCCCTGCCCCCCAGCCCCCGGAATCCCCGCCCCAGGCCGTGGCCACGCCGAACGTGCGCACCGTGGAGGAGGTGGCGGCCTTTTTAAAGGTGCTGCCCCAGGAGATCGTCAAGACGCTGATTTTCGAGACCGACAAGGGGCCCGCGGCCGTGCTCCTGCGGGGCGACCACCAGGTGAACGAAGTCAAGGTGAGAAACCTGTTGGGCGCCACGGAGCTGATCCTGGCGGGGCCGGAGCGGGTCCGGGAATTCACCGGCGCCGACGTGGGCTTTGCCGGGCCGGTGGGACTGGCCCTCCCCATTTACGCGGACCAAGCCGTGGCGGCCCTGGCGGACATGGTCACCGGCGCCAACCGGGACGGCCATCACCTGAAGCACGTCAACCTGGGCCGGGATGTGCCCGCAGCCAGGGTGGCCGATCTGCGGGAGGTCATGGCGGGCGACCCCTGCCCCCGCTGCGGGCAAGCCCTCACGATGCTCCGGGGCATCGAGGTGGGCCACATCTTTAAACTGGGATTGAAGTACTCAAAGGCCCTGAAGGCCACCTACCTGGACGCGGACGGGGCAGAGCAGTTTATCTTTATGGGCTGCTACGGCATCGGCGTGAGCCGCATCGTGGCCGCGGCCATCGAGCAGGGCCACGACGCTGACGGCATCATCTGGCCCCTGGCCCTTGCCCCGTTCCGGGTGGCCCTGACCCCCATCTCGCTCACCGACGCCAAGTGCCGGGAGGCGACGCTGAAGCTGCATGACGATCTCACCGCCGCCGGCGTGGAAGTCCTCCTGGACGACCGGGACGAGCGTCCGGGGGTCAAGTTCAAGGATGCGGACCTGTTGGGCATCCCCTGGCGGGTCGTTATAGGACCCAAAACCCTGGAAAAGGGAGAGGCCGAACTGCGCCACCGCCGCACCCGGGAGACTGTCTTCGTACCGTTGGACCAGGTGCCCGCGTTTTTACGGGAAAAATTCTCCCAGGAGCTCCATGAGTAGAATCATCCGCCTGCAGGATATCGAAGAGGAGGTGCTCAAGCACCATCCCGGGGCGGACACCAGCCTCATCAAGAAGGCCTACGTCTTCTCGGCCCGGGCCCACGAGGGCCAGTCGCGGCTGAGCGGCGAACCCTACCTCTCCCATCCCCTGGAAGTGGCCTACCACCTGGCCCGCATGGGCCTGGGGCCCATCACTGTTACCTGCGGCCTCCTCCACGACACGGTGGAGGACACCGACACCTCCATCGACGAACTGGACGAATACTTCGGCGAAGAAGTGGCCGACGTCGTCAACGGCGTCACCAAGATCGGCAAGCTCATCTTCGGCGACAAGCAGACTCAGCAGGCCGAGACCCTCCGCAAGATGGTCCTGTCCATGGCTCATGACATCCGGGTGCTCCTGGTGAAGCTGGCCGACCGGGTGCACAACATGCGCACCCTGGGGTACATGGACCCCGCACGCCAGAAGCGCATCGCCCGGGAAACCATGGATATCTATGCTCCCCTGGCCGGACGTCTGGGCATGTTCCGCCTCAAGGCCGAACTGGAGGACCTGGCCTTTTTCTACCTGGAACCCGAGGCCTACCAGCAGATCCAGGAGGGTCTGGCCCGGAAGAAGGGGGAACGGGAAAAATATATCGAGCAGGTTACCCAGCTCTTAAAGGAAAAGCTGGAGGAGCATGGCCTGAAAGGCGAGGTGAGCAGCCGGCTCAAGCACAACTACAGCATCTACCGCAAGCTCCAGGCCCAGCAGCTCACCCTGGACGAACTCCACGACATCCTGGCCTTCCGCATCGTCTTGAACACCATAGCCGAGTGCTATGAGGCCCTGGGCGTGGTGAACAATCTCTTCCGGCCGGTGCCGGGGCGCCTCAAAGACTACATCGGCATGCCCAAGGCCAACCTCTACCAGTCCATCCACTCCACGGTGATCGGCCCCCAGGGGGAACGCATGGAGGTGCAGATCCGCACCCATGAGATGCACCAGGTGGCGGAGGAGGGCATCGCGGCGCACTGGAGCTACAAAGAGAAACGGCCCTTCAAGGAGAAGGACGCCCAGCGCTTCGCCTGGTTGCGGCAGATGGTGGACCTGCAAAAGGACCTGCAAAACCCCCAGGAACTGCTGGAAGGGGTGCGCCTGGAGCTCTACCCCGAAGAGGTTTACGTCTTTACGCCCCGGGGTGAGGTAAAGGAACTGCCCAGCGGCGCCACCCCGGTGGATTTCGCCTATGCCATCCACACCGAGGTGGGCAACCGCTGCACCGGCGCCAAGGTCAACGGCCGCATGGTGCCTTTGCGCTCCGAACTGCAAAACGGCGACACGGTGGAGATCGTCACCTCCCCCAACCAACACCCCAGCCGGGACTGGCTCAAGTTCGTCAAGACCACCAAGGCCCGGCACAAGATCCGCCAGTGGCTCAAGGCCGCAGAGCGGGAACAGAGCCTGGCCCTGGGCAAGGAACTGCTGGAGCGGGAACTGCGCAAGCACGGGGCCAGCCTCCAGAAACTGATCAAGGAAGGGGAGGAGCTGAAACGGGTGGCCCAGGAGATGTCCCTGGTGCGCGTCGACGACCTGCTGGAGGCCGTGGGCCACGGCAAGATCTCTCCCGGCCAGGCGGTAAGCCGCCTCCTCAAGGCCGCGCCCACGCCGGTGGAGGAAGCCCCCTCGCCGCCCCCGGAGGCCAAGGCGGGTCCGGGCCCCATGCTCATCAAGGACCTGGCCGACATGCTGGTGCGCCAGGCCAACTGCTGCCACCCCATCCCCGGCGACCCCATCATCGGCTACATCACCCGGGGCAAGGGGGTCACCATCCATCGGTCCGACTGCCCCTACCTCTCCCGCACCGAGACTTTCCGCCACATTCCCGCGGAATGGGACGGCCAGCAGCAACAGTTGTATCCGGTGGACATCCAGGTGCTGACGGTGGACAAGCCGGGGCTTCTGGCCGATATCACCAGTGCGCTGAAAATGGCCGAAGTGAACGTCACCAAGGCCTCGGTGGAGACCACCCAGGAAAAACGGGGCATCGCCAACTTCACCCTCCAGGTGAGCCATCGGGACCACCTGGAACGGGTCTTTACGGCCCTGAAGCGGCTGAAGGAAGTCATCTCCGTGCGCCGGGTGACGGCGTGAGGGGAGGGACTGGAACGGGCAGGGGTGTGGAACAGCCTCCCCCGGCCGTCCTCACAGGCGGGCCGCAGGGCGGGAAAGCGCAGCGCATTCCGCCGTTAGGCGGGCGGACCGCCCGCCGGGCCAGTATGGACAGGCTGGAAAGCTGCGCCACCAGTTATTAGTTATTTATTAAAGCAGGCTTAACGGGCGGGAGGCTGGGCAGGCGAATTTAGGCGGGTTTGGCCACCAAGCCGGATCTGAGGCAGCGGGTGCAGACCCGGATATAGCGCACGGTTCCCTGGCTCAAGGCCCGGACCCGGCGCAGATTGGGCTTCCAGCGCCGCTTGGTGTGATTGTTGGCGTGACTGACGTTATTGCCCACCACAGGGCGTTTGCCGCAAATATCGCACATGTAAGCCATTTTTTTGCTCCCTCCTGAACAGCTTTTAAATGTAAAATGAATTGGCAAAAAAAACAAGGGGACACGATGAATTTTCTCAGGCGGGGAGCTTTTTGGTTAGGGATGGGGCTGTTCTGCCTAGTCCTGGCGCACGCCCACGCAGCCACCTCTCCCATCCCCCTGACCTCCCAGGAAGAATCCATCCTTTTCAACCTGAACTACATGGCCCCGGTGGACCTCTCCCCCAAGCGGGTGCTGGTGGAGGTCCACGTCCCGCCAATTCCTGAACTGGCTTCCTTCACCCGGCGCTGGCCCCATGTGTGGCTCAGGGTGCAGGCCTTCTACGCCCGCATGAACATCTACCTGGAACAGACCCCGGCCGGAGCCGCGCCCGGGCCTTTGGCTCCCGGCAAGAGGCTGCGCCTGGAGGTTCTGACCCAGAAAGACTGGCTGGCCCGCACCTTCAAGGCCTTCAATGTGGCCCCGCCCTTCCAGCTCAGGTTTCTCAAGGTCTGTGAGAACAAGTACGCCTTCGCCCACCTGCCCTTGAGCGTGGTGCACTTTTCCTATAAGCGCTTTCAGGATTGCGTCCTCAACCACGAGCATGGCTCCGAAGCCCAGCAAATCGTCTGGCTGGCCAACCTGGTCATTCACGAACTGGGGCACCTTTTCGGCCTGTACCACAGCTACGAGTTCAGCAATGATCCGGTACAGGACATCCTCCCCGACGGCAAGACCCCCAACTTCATGAGCCAACACCTCACCAGCCCCGTAGACATGGGCTTCGTCGAATTCCAGAAAGTCATGGCCCACAGCTACCTGAGCGGCGGCAAGGTGTTCCGGCAATTCCAATACGTAGAAATGGACCCGCTGCGCCACCTGGAACTGCTCAAGAAATACAACAACTACCGGGAGCCGGGCAAACAGTCGACAAAGAAGAAGAAGGCCAAATCCAAGGCCTTCGGCGATTATACCGACGATGAGGAAGATGATGACGATGATTGATGGTTCTTACGTCAGGCTCCCCTCCCCTGTCACTCCCTGCCGATGAAAAACGGCCGGAAGCTGGATTCTTCCCGCCCCAAAGCCTTGCCAATGATCTCCCTGAGCCGCTCCCGGGACTGGGGCAGCCTTCCCGAGACGTTTAAGTAATTGGTGTAGTGGTCGCTTTCAACCCTGATGGGGATGTCGATACCCTCCAGCAGAGCCAGCGTCTCCCCCAGGACCTCATGGGGGGAGAGCATCTGAAAGCGGCCACTTAACACCTCCTCAAGCAGGGGTGTGTTGATTTTGGGTACGAAGGTGCGCAGGCGCAGGACCTCCGGAGCCATCTCATTCACGGCCCGGGCCGTCTCCCGGGCGTGGGCCTGGCTGCGCTCCCTGCCCCCCAGTCCCAGGATGACGTAAAGATTGACCTGGATGCCCGCCTCTTTGAGCAGCCGGCCCGCCGCCACCTGCTCCGCTGCGGTGCTGCCCTTCTGCACCTGGGCCAGAATCCCGTCGTCGCCGCTCTCGAGACCCAGGTGCACCCGGGACAGCCCGGCTGCGCCCAGCATTTTAAGCTTCTCCGGCCCCTGGTGCAGCACGTACTGCGCCGAACCATACACGGTGATGCGCTTCAGCCTGGGCCACAGTACCCGGGCCTCCCGGCAAACCTCAGCCAGAGCTGCGGCCGGCATGGCAATGGTGTTGCCCGCCGGGAAGAATAACGTCTCCACATCTGCCCCATACACCCGTCTGGCTTCCTGCAAATCCTCCAGGATGTCCCCGGTGGGCCGCACCTTGAAGCGCACCCCCTTGTAAACCATGCAGAATGTGCAACGGTTGTGGGGGCACCCCACCGTGGCCTGGATGAGCAGGCTCCGGGCCTCGCTGGGCGGCCGGTAAATGGGACCTTCGTAGCGCATTATGGTTTAATGAGAGTATGTGGGGGGAGAACCGGGGGAGCGAACTCCCCGGCCCTCCCCCCACACTCCCCTCCCCACCCCCCTGTTCTGTGGCGCTGCAGGCAAGGCCTGAAATAGGTTCATCGATTTGGGGGAGGGAGTT
>CAZFWX010000103.1:0-11364 GCA_964522695.1 uncultured Desulfobacterales bacterium | reverse complement strand
GGGAGGGGGGTGTGGGGGGAGGGCAGGGAGGTCACCTCCCTGGCCCTCCCCCCACTATACCATCAATGTGAGTTCACCAGTGCGTGTTGTAGTCAGTGTGGACGTGGAGGAGGAGGGGCTCTTTTCCGGGCAGTATCCCCGCCAGGCGCCGGGGGTGGCCAATGTGGCGCGCCTTGAGCGCCTGGCTTTCGTCTCCCGGGAGTTCGGCATTCCTTTGACCCTGCTGCCCACATACCCGGTGGTCCGGGATAGCGCTGCGGCAGGGGTCCTCCGCCATTTTCAGGAGGATTTGGGGGCCGAGATCGGCGCCCACCTCCACCCTTGGAATACCCCGCCCTTTATGGATCTGGGGGAGCCGGAACCGGTGCCCGCGGCCCGGCTGCCCCGGAGCCTGCTGGCGGAAAAATTGGCTCATCTGGCCGACGCGGTGGCGTCGGTGGCAGGGATACGGCCCCGCTCATTTCGCATGGGGCGGTTCGACCTGGACGCCGGCCTGTTTCCCCTGCTGGCAGAACAAGGTTTCGCCGTGGACGGCAGCCTGGTGCCGTTGCGGGTAAAACGGGGCGGTCCGGACCATCTCCTCGCTCCGGCGGAGCCCTTTGTGACGGCAGGGGCTGACTTGGTGGAAGCCCCCCTTACTGTGGTCCCGGTGTGGGCCAGGGCCCCTGAGGCAGTGAGCGGACTGGGCCGCTGGCTGCCCCAATTCTGGGCCGCGCGCCTGCGGGAAAATTTCCGCTTTGTGCTGGCCGTGGGGATTCAACCCACCATGTTTTCCCTGCCGGCCATGCGCCTCGCGGCCCGGCTGCACCGGCGCCGGGGCGGACGCACCTTGCACCTGTTTTTGCATTCCTCCGAACTGCTGCCCGGGGCCAACCCCCAGTTTCCCAGCGAGGCGGCCGTGGACCGGCTGGTGGGCAGAATCCGGGCCTTTCTTTCTTGGCTCAGGAAAACTGGATTCATCCGGGGCCTGACCCTGTCAGCCCTGGCCCAGGAGGTGCGGCAGGAGGCAGGAAAGAAGTTGGCTTGAGGGGAAGGCCGGGGGAACACAGTCCCCCCGCCCTCCCCTCAAACTCCCCTCCCAACCCCCAAAAGGGGGTGGGCGAGAATGTCCGGGAGAGGGGAAAGAGGGCATCGGCCCCTGGTCCTCCCCCGGCAAACCCTTTCTAAGTCGACAACCGCCGGCCGGTGGGGGAGAAAATGGGGAAGTGGGCCGCCCCCAGTTTTTCCAGGAAAAATTTGCCGGCGGTGGCCAAAACGCCCAGCCCGTACTTGACGCTGCGGGGAAAGTTGATGGAGGAGGCTTCGGCAAAGTAGCGGGTGGGGCAGGAGACCTCGCCCACCCGGAAGCCGAAGTAAATGGCCTGGGCCAGCATTTCGTTGTCAAAGACGAAGTCGTCGGAATTTTCCAGCAGGGGCAAGGTGAGCAACACCTCCCGGGAGAAGGCCCGGAAGCCGGTGTGGTATTCCGACAGCTTGGCGCCCAGAAGCAGGTTTTCAAAGGCGGTGAGGCAGCGGTTGGCCAGATATTTATAGAACGGCATCCCCCCTTGCCGGGCCCGGCCGCCCAGGATGCGGGAGCCGATGGCCACATCGTATTCGCCGCTGGCCACCAGCCCGGCCAGGGCCGGAATGATTTTGGGGGAATACTGGTAGTCCGGGTGGACCATGACGACGATGTCGGCTCCCAGCTTCAGGGCCTGGGTGTAGCAGGTCTTCTGGTTGCCGCCGTAGCCCAGGTTGCATTCGTGGAGGAAGCAGTGCAGGTTGAGGCGGCGGGCCACGGCCACCGTTTCGTCGTGGGAGGAATCATCCACCAGCAGCACCTCGTCCACCACGTCGAAGGGAATGTCGTTATAGGTGCTCTCCAAAGTGAGGGCGGCGTTGTATGCAGGCATGACCACCACCACTTTTTTCCCGGCTAACACGTGCACCTCCAGTTTTGGCGTGGGCCATCCGGGGAGTAACTGACCGGAAGCATGGCCATAACTTTGGTAGAATATAAAATTGAGGCGGCTTTCACAAGAGCCCGGGATACGACAGGAAAAGAACCAGGTTGGGACTGATGGTTTTTCCCCGATCAATCAGAATCAGGACATGCTGACCGGCAACCGGGACGACGGGTTTCTCTATGGAGCGGGGTTGGCGGCGCTCTTGTTCGTGCCCCTGGTCATGTGCTGGCGGCCCGGGCAGCCCCTGTTCTTTGTGCATGACGACTGGACGCTGCTGGCCCAGATGGCCCAGATGCCCTTCGGGGAATTCGTTAATTATTCCAAGAACGAGCACTGGTTTCCCCTGTTCAAGGTCATTTTTTATGGCCTGGTGAGCTGGAGCGGGGAGCGCTACCACCTGCTGGTGCTGGTCAACTGCCTCCTCACCGGCGTCAACGCCGTCCTGGTGCAGCGTTTTTTGCGTTTCCACCTGCCCGCAGGGATAGCCCTGGCGTTGGGGTTTGTCTACGCCGTCTCTGCAGCCCACGCCCCCACCGTGTGGACGGCATCCTACCTGCAATTCATCTTGAGCCTCACCTTTTTCCTGACGGCCCTCCTGCTCACCGTCCGCTATGTCCGGCAACCTTCGGCCCTGGCGCTGACCGGGGTGGGCCTGGCCTCGCTGCTGGCATTGCTGTGCAACAACTTTCCTCTGCTTGCCCTGGCGGCTTTGCCCCTCTATGCCCTGCTTCTGGGAGAGGCCCAGCCCCGCCTCCGGGCCGGGAAACTGACCCTGGCCCTGGGTTCGGTGTATCTTTTTTTCATCGCCGGATACCTGAGTTTTCAGGGACTGGAGGGGGCCAGCTTCAATAATCCTCAGATCTTAAGCCGTTTGCCTGGGCCGGCCTATCTGGCCCATGTTTTCCTGGCCGGATGCCTGTCGCCCTTCTGCTACCTGGCCTGGGGGCACTTCCACTTTCCCCCCTGGGTCTTCGCCCTGGGGGGGGTCCTGTTAGGAGCCGCGCTGACGGTGACGGCCCGCCGGGGAACGCCCCGGGAACGCTGCTTGGCGGTCTTTGCCCTGGTCCTGAACGTCCTGCCTTTTCTCCTGGTCTCCCTGGCCCGCCATCAGAAATCAATCTCCCAGGCCTTCGTGCCCCGTTACGCGAACTTCACCCTTGTGGGTGCCTTACTCCTGCTGGGGGTGGCCCTGGCCATTCTGCAGCGGCGCTTTCCTCAGAGGCTCTGGCCCAGGGCTCTCCTTCTCGTGGTGGCGTCATTATCATTGGCCGCACAAATGGCGGGCGCGACCCAATGGCGCTCAAGCCATTTGGCGTGGGGGCGGGAGGCCCGGGCCCTCTTCACCCAGGCCAAGGCTCTGCCGCCCGGGCATGATCCTGGTGAACTCATCCGCCGGCCTTGGCTGGAGGCGCACACGCCCCTCACCTGGAGCCAGTTTCAGGCCATTGGCCGCTTCCTCAACCGGGAGGCCCGGTAATGGGCCGGGATTGACGGTTGCACTCCTACCCGGACATTTCTTCTGGCGGCGATTCCGGTTATCATATCTATAAGATACCCGGGTAAGGCGGCGCCCTATCCATGGGTCCAGACTTTGAGCTGGACAGTCACCCGGGCACGGGTGACCTGTATGTGCATTTTGCACCAATCGAGCCTGTACCATGGAGTTATTCTTACATCAGGAAATTTTCGGTAGCGCGGGCATCCCGCCCGCCAGTTTCATAGGCACCGGCTGGAAAGCCCGTGCCACCGAAAATTCGCGAAATTTTCGAGAGAGAGATAGGCCGGGTTGCCCTTGATTACCCATGACCTCATCCAGGCCATCAGGACCCTGGTGGGCCCGGAGCAGGTGCTCACGGGCGAAGAGGAGCGCTGGTGCTACGCCTATGACGCCACGGACCTGGCCCGCCTGCCGGACCTGGTGGTCTTTCCGGGATCGGCCGCGGAAATTTCCCAGATCGTGCAATGGGCCAACCTCTACCGTTTTCCCGTGGTGCCCCGGGGCGCAGGCAGCGGCCGGGCCGGGGGTGCGGTGCCCCTGGCCGGGGGCGTGGTCCTGGTGCTCACCCGCTTAAACCGCATCCTGGAGATCGACACCGACGACCTGGTGGCCGTGGTGGAGCCGGGGGTGATCACCGGGCAGTTGAAAAAGGCCGTGGAAGAAGCGGGCCTGTATTATCCGCCCGACCCGGGGAGCGTGGATTTCTGCACCATCGGCGGCAACGTGGCCGCGGGCGCGGGTGGGGCCATGGCCGTGCAGTACGGCGTCACCCGGGACTACGTGCTGGGCCTCAGCGTGGTCCTGCCCACGGGCGAAATCATCGACACCGGCGCCCGCACCATGAAAAGCGTGGTGGGCTACGACCTCACCCATCTTTTCCTGGGCTCGGAAGGCACCCTGGGCATCATCACCCGCATCGTCCTGAAGCTGATTCCCAAGCCCCGGGCCCGGCAGACCCTGGCCGCGGGTTTTAAGAGCCTTCAGGCCGCGGCCCAAACCGTGGGGCGGATTTTGACGGCCGGGCTGGCTCCGGCGGCCCTGGAATTTCTGGATCAGGGCACGCTCAATTGCATCCGGGAACAACTCCCCTTTGAGGCCCCGGCTGAGACCGCGGCCCTGCTGATGATGGCCGTGGACGGCCATCCCGGCGACGTCGCAGAGCGGGTCCGGGGTATCGAGGCCCTTTGCCGGGAAGGGGGGGCGTCCGTGGTCGTCCGGGCGGCGGCCGGCGCAGAGTCGGACCGGCTCTGGCAGGCCCGGCGAAGCATCTCCACGGCCACTTTTAAGGTGAAGCCGGACAAAATCGCCGAAGACGTGGCCGTGCCCCTGGGGGCTATACCCCGGCTGGTGGAGGCGGTGGGAGAGATTTCTATGAATCTGGGCCTGCCCATCCTCTGCTTCGGCCACGCCGGCGACGGCAACATCCACGTCAATATCATGTATGACCGCCAGGATGCGGCGGAACGGGAAGCCGCCCCCCGGGCCGTAATTGAACTTTTCCAGGCGGTGCGCCGCCTGGCCGGGACCCTTTCCGGCGAACACGGCATCGGCGCGCTCAAGGCCCCCTACCTGGGTCTGGAGCTGTCGGACGCGGCCATTGATTTGCAGCGGCGGCTGAAACAAACCTTTGACCCCAACAACATCATGAACCCGGGAAAGCTGTTTCCGGGGGAAGAATGAGGTGGGGGGAGGGACGGAAGAGCGCTGCTCCTTCGCCCTCCCCCCACACCCCCCTCCCAACCCCCTTTACGGGGTTGGGGGAGGGAGTTTGAGGGAGGGGGCAGGGGTCTCGACCTCTGGCCCTCTCCCTCAAAAAACCTATGGAAAATCAAACATCTCCACTCTTATCTGCCGAAAGCCCCGCCTGCGTGCGCTGCGGGGCCTGCCAGGCCGTCTGCCCCCTCTATCAGCTGGTGGGGCGGGAGACGGTGGTGGCCCGGGGCAAGCTCAATCTCTGGGAGCGCTACGGCGCCAACGAGGGCTCGGCCCGGCTGCTGCAGGAAGTGCTGGAGTGTTGTCTGTTATGCGGCGCCTGCGCAGACAAGTGCGCGGTGGGGCTAGAGGTCCCGCGCCTGGTCAAGGAAGCCCGGGCGGCCTTAACCGCGCGGCAGGGGCGGCCTTTCAGCCCGGCTTGGCTCATGGCGCGGCTCACCTGGCAGGCGCCGGAGCTAACGGCCGCGGCCAGCCATGTGGCCCCTTTTCTCAACCGCTTGAAGGCCCTGGCAGGCCAGGAGAGCGGCCTCATGGCCCGGCTCTGGCCCCAATTGGCCGGCGCGGCGGCAAAACTCCCCGATCTCGCGGCGACTCCCTTCCTGAAGCTGGTCCCCCCGGCGCTGCCGGGGCGGGGAGGAAAGAGAATCGCCTTTTTTGCGGGCTGCGGCGTCAACGCCCTTTTTCCCCAGGCGGGACTGGCCTTCCTCAGGATTTGTGAGCACCTTGGCCTGGAGGTCATGATCCCGCCCCGTCAGGGGTGCTGCGGCCTCCTGGCCGGGTCCGTGGGAGAAGCTGCCGTCAGCCGGGACCTGGCCCGGCGTTTCCTGCAAGATTTCCATGACCTGCCGGTGGATTTCGTGGTCACGGCCTGCGCTTCCTGCGCCTCCCAATTAAAGAATCTGGGTGAGGTCCTGGCCGGGGGCGAAGAGGCTGAGGCCGCAGCCCGCCTGGCCGGCAAGGTGCGGGAAGCTGCGGAATTTTTGGTGCGGGAGGCGGATTACCGGCCGGCGCCGCGTCCCCTCCCCGCCCCCGCGGGTTTTCACCATCCCTGTCATCTGCACCGGGAGCAGAAGGTGTTGGAAGAGCCCCGCCTGCTGCTAACCGCAGCCACGGGCGAAGCCCCCTTGGAGCCCCGGACCCTGGCCTGCTGCGGCATGGGCGGCGCCTTCGGCGTGATGCAGCCCGCCCTCTCCCGGGCAGTGGCGGAGGTGCGCCTGGGCGAGTTCCGGGAATTGGGAGCGGGGCTTTTGACCACCGCCTGCAGCGGCTGCCTGGCCCAGTTTCAGGCCCATGCCGAGGGTCTGGACGTGCGCCATTTTCTGGAGCTGGTGGCCCCTGCCATGGAAAAGGGTTAGGGAGAAGACGTCTGGAAATAATTAGGAATACCACTTGACAAATATTTCACAATGGCATAGCCTGAGGGGTACTGCTGATTAAGATTTTAAGGAGGATATCTTCCGATGGCCGTAGTGGAACATTCAGGCAAATCCTTTGAGGTGGATGAAGACGGCTTCCTGGCCAACTTAGACGAGTGGGGCCCGGAGTGGGTTGATTATGTGAAAGAGCTGGAAGGCATCTCTCAGCTGAATGACGATCACTGGAAAGTGATCAACATGCTCCAAGACTACTTCAAGAAGAACGGCATCGCCCCCATGGTCCGCATCCTCTCCAAGGTGACCGGCTTCAAACTGAAGTACATTTACGAGTTGTTCCCCTCAGGCCCCGGTAAGGGCGCCTGTAAGATGGCGGGCCTGCCCAAGCCCACCGGCTGCGTTTAACGGGGCGTCTGTCAACGATTTTCTTACCCCTGGTACTGAGGCGGAGGCGGATTCCCGGTTTAGCGGGAGGCAGCCTCCGCCGCTTGTTACCAAGACATATCCCACGCCTGCCTGCGGAGCCGCCAGGGGTTGAGGGCAGGGTCCGTCATAATTTCTCTGGTTTTACTTCCACAACTTTGTAAATCCGTCCCTGGAGATGGCGCGTTCCAGGGCTGGGCATGATATAATCTGGTCACGTTTTCTGAGGAAAGGGACGGGAGGCCCTCCTTTTTCTTCGTGAGGCGATTGACAGCGCTCCCTTCTCTTGTGCCATTCTGGGTAAACCTTGAGATTGGGCGGGTTCCGATCCTGGGGATGGGACCGCCCCCCACTGCAATTTGTGCCCAAGATGATTTTTTTACACAAGGTCGACGCCGCAGATTGCCGGAGCCGGCAAGGAGCAGCCATGGCCCGCCCCATCAACAAAATCCTGTTCATTGAACCCCGGTCTCCGCGCCCCCATATTTACAGCCGCGTCACCATCCCCCGGTTGGGACCGGTGCTGTTGGGCACCTTGCTGGTGCAGCAGGGTTTTCAGGTCAAGGTCGTGGTGGAAGAGGTGGCCCAACCCGACTACCGCGGCTTCGACTTCCGGCCCGACGTGGTGTGCCTGTCCACCATCACCTCCACCGCCCCCCGGGCGTACGGACTGGCGGATTTTTACCGGGAACAGGGCATCCCGGTGATCCTGGGCGGCCCCCACACCACCTTTCTGCCGGAAGAAGGGCTTTCGCATGCCGACTACGTAATCTGCGGCGAGGGCGACGAGGCCCTGCCGGAGTTGCTTTCTGTTCTCCAGCACGGGGGAGACCTGGGCTCCATCGGGAATTTGGCTTACCGTGACGGCGAAACGGTTCAACAAAACCCCTGGCGCCCCTTTCTGGAGGATCTGGACAGCCTGCCCATCCCCGATTACCGTCTGATCCACGGCTGGAAGATGGCCAAAGCCCCCTGCATCTCCATCGCCACCTCCCGGGGCTGTCCCTTCAACTGCCGCTTCTGCTCGGTCATCCTCATGTTCGGCCGCAAGTACCGGTACAACTCCGTGGACCGGGTGATGGAGGAAATCCGGGCCAATGTCCGGCCGGGCCAGCATATTTTTTTCTGTGACGACAATTTCACCGCCAACCGGGACCGCATTAAGGAATTCTGCGAACGCGTCCTCACGGAAAACCTTAAGATTGAATGGAGCGCCCAGGTGCGGGTGGAGGCGGCCCGAGACCCGGAACTCATGGACCTCATGGTCCGGGCCGGCTGCATCATCGTCTACGTGGGCCTGGAATCCATCAACCCGGCCACCTTAAAGGCCTACAACAAGTCCCAGTCTGTGGACAATATCCGGGAATGCGTGGTTAACTTCCACCGTTATGGCATCAAGGTCCACGGCATGTTCGTCTTCGGCTCCGAGGAGGACGACTATAAGACGGTTCGGGACACGGTGCGTTTTTCCCGGAAAATCGACCTGGATTCCCTGCAATACCTGATCCTGACGCCGGTCCCCGGCACCCAGGTTTTTAAGGAACTGGAGGCCCAGGACCGCATCATTTGCCGGGATTGGCGTAAATACGACGGCCATTTCGCGGTGTTCCAGCCCCGCCAGTTCACCCCTTACGAACTGCAATACGAAACCATCCGGGCCACCAAAAAGTTTTACAGCTGGCCCTCGGTGCTCAAGAGGGTCATGGTGCGGGATTGGCTGACCGCCAAGTTCAAGGCCTACGGCCGCATCCACCTCTGGCAGTCCCGCTGGTGGCACGACAGCTATGTACGGCACCTGAAAAACCAGCTCTCGGCCCAGGTGAAAAAGTGGCGCCGGCTTTTCCCAGGCGGCGGCCCAGTCCGGCGCGTGGGCATCCCCGCGGACATCTGGTCCGTGGGCCCTTGGGAGGGCAAAACCCGGGAATTTCTCTTGCGGTTCCTGGAAAAGCTGGGCGCGGAGGTGGTCCAGGAAAGTCAGCCGGACTCCCAGGAGAACGGCCTGGCGCCCACCCTGAAAACCGAGATTGCCCGTCTCCAGGAAAAGGCCGACTTGGTGCTGGTGCCCTTCTGGCAAGGGATAGATGACGCCCGGCAGAAAATCAAGACACTCCATCAGGACCTCACCCAGGAGACCCTGCCCCGCCTCCTGGCCCTGGAATTCAGCCGGGATACCTTCTACAACGCCTGCATGCAACTGGGCCTGTGCTTTACCAAGCGCCTGCGCCGCCTGCGCCGCATCTACTTCCAGACTTTAGATGAAGTGGGAGTGCAGATTTAGGAAAAATCGAGGGAGGGGGCCAGGGGGCACAGCCCCGGCCCTCCCCTCGCACCTTCTTTCTCCCCTATCCCTCCTCCTTCCCTGCCTCCAGGCCGTAGCCTTTCAGTTTGCGGTAGAGGTGGGAGCGTTCCAGACCCACGGCTTCGGCGGTGGCGCTGACGTTGCCGCCGTGTTCGTCCAGTTTGCGCCGCAGGTATTCCTTCTCGAATAGGGCCCGGGCTTCCCGGAAGGAGTTTTCCGCAAAGAAGCTCTCCGGGCCGTGGGCTGCAGCCGCGGCGCTGCCGGGGTCGGCCAGGTCCAGGTCCTTCAGGGTGATAGTGTCGGCCGGCGCCAAAATGGCCAGGCGGGCCAGGAAGTTTTTGAGTTCCCGCACGTTGCCGGGCCAGGGCCGGCCTGTCAAGGCCGTCAGGACTTCCGGATCCAGAGTTTTGACCGGCGTTGCGTTTTCCTGGGCCAGTTCCTTGAGGAAATGGCCGGCCAGCAGGGGGATGTCCTCCCGGCGCTCCCGCAAAGGGGGGACATGCAGAGGAATGACGTTGATGCGGTGGTAGAGGTCCTCCCGGAAGGCGCCCCGGGGAATTTCTTCTTCCAGGCTCTTGTTGGTGGCGGCGACGATGCGCACGTCCACCTGGATGGGGCGGCTGCCGCCCACCCGCTCGAAGCGCTGCTCCTCCAGGATGCGCAGGATCTTGGCCTGGGTTTTGAGGCTCATGTCGCCGATTTCGTCCAGGAACAGGGTGCCTTCGTGGGCCTGGTCGAACTTGCCGGGCTTACGGCTGGTGGCCCCGGTGAAAGAGCCCTTCTCATGACCGAAGAGTTCGCTTTCGATCAGATCTTCCGGGATGGCGGCGCAATTGACCTCCACGAAGGGGCGGTGGTTGCGGCGGCTCAGGAAATGGAGGGCCCGGGCCACCAACTCCTTGCCGGTGCCGTTTTCGCCGGTGATGAGCACCGAGGCGTTGGTGGGGGCCACCAGGCGCACCTTGTCCCGCAATTGCCGGATGGCTTCGCTGACGCCGATGATCTCCCGGAAAGGCGCGGCCTGCTGGCGCAGGCGGCGGTTTTCCTCGGCCAGGCGGGACCATTCCAGGGCGTTGCGGGCTGTGAGGATGATTTTATCGGCATTGGGCGGCTTTTCGATGAAATCGTAGGCCCCCAGCCGGGTGGCCTTCACCGCGTTTTCCACGGACCCGAACGCGGAAACCATGATCACCGGCAGGGTGGGGTGCTGGCCCTTGAGGTCCTTGAGCACTTCCAGGCCGTCCTTGCCGGGCAAGGCGATGTCCAGGAGAACCAGGTCCGGGACTTCGGCCGCGGCCAGCTTGAGCGCGGTTTCGCCGTCACCCGCGGTGACGACCTCGAACCCCTCGTCCTGGAGGAGCCCGGCCACCAGCTTGACGATCTGGGGCTCGTCATCCACGACGAGTATGGTTGCCGGCATGATGTCCTCGGTGGGTAGGCAGGTTGATGATAAAACGGGTTCCCGCAGGTTGGTTGTCCGCCACCTGGATGCGGCCCTGGTGGTCGGCGACGATGGAATGGACGATGGCCAGCCCCAGGCCGGTGCCGCCCCGCTTGGTGGAAAAATAGGGTTCGAAGATGCGCTCCTTGTCCCGGTCGCTGATGCCGCTGCCGGTGTCGGCCACCTCCAGCCGCACGGCCTCGCCCCCGTCCTCCTCGGCCAGGGTGACGGTGATGGCGCCGGCCCCGGAAATGGCGGCCAGGGCGTTGTCCACCAGGTTGAGGAGGAGCCGCTTGATCTGCTCCTGGTCCACCAGGACCGGGGGCAGGCCGGCGGCCGGCCGGAAGTCCAGGGTCACCCGGGGCTGCACCTCCTGATAGAGGCTCAAGGTCTCCTGAATGAGGGCGTTCAGGTCCGAGGGGGCCAGGGTCAGGTGCGGCAGGCGGGCGAACTGGGAGAACTGGTTCACCAGGTTCTTGATTTCGTCCACCTGGTCGCTGATGATGCGGGTGCATTCCTCGAAAACCTGCCCGTCATCGGGGATTCGGTCCTGGTAGCGCCGCCGCAGGCGCTGGGCCGCCAGCTTGATGGGGGTCAGGGGATTTTTCACTTCGTGGGCGATGCTGCGGGCCACTTCCCGCCAGGCTGCCTGGCGCTGAGCCCGCTCC
>CAZFWX010000102.1:10934-11395 GCA_964522695.1 uncultured Desulfobacterales bacterium | reverse complement strand
CCCTGGAACTTTGGGGACTTATGGGGTAATTGCAAGTGGACTGAAGATGCGGGGGGAGGCGGATCGGCCGACGTCCCGCTCCAGGTCGGGAAGCCGGACAAAGAATTTGCCGCCCCTTGGCCGCCCGCACCCAAGGGACCAGTTTACGTTATCTCGCGTCTTGCTATTTTCCGGGAAGAGCTGCTGCACGGTTAATATGCACTGCCGCAAATTGAAGTCGGAATGACCTGCCCCCGTGTATGCGCCAATTTTTGCGTTGGAGTGGGGATCAAGTGGAGATGCTCCCTTTTGGACACTTTGATCTTTCACAAATCAGTTTAACTCACCGCGAAAAGAGACCCAAAATCTGAGTAACCATACGTCATTCAAGGGACAAGAGGAAGCGACCCGGTCGTCGTCTCGTGGCGCGGGATCGGCATGAGCGTGGCCCAGGGATTCGACCCGGCATCGCTGGACGAGCC
>CAZFWX010000102.1:0-10924 GCA_964522695.1 uncultured Desulfobacterales bacterium | reverse complement strand
CCCGGGCTGCCGTCACCGCGAACCAGATCATCGACGATACGTTCGCCAACACCGCCACGATCAAGAACGGCTGGCGGTTCAGCATGGGGGGCGGCCGGGCCGGTCACGACTGGGCGCTCCGGTTACATCCAACATGAAAACCCAGGCCTGGAGAAACAATTGAACTGGCTGCCGGCGCCGCCAGGGAGCTTTAACCTTAACATGCGCCTATACGCACCACAGACGCCGGTCCTCAACGGATCATACGCCCTGCCGCCCGTAAGACGCGTGGCCTAAACGACTGGTCGGGATGCAGCTGCACGCGGGATTGGTGAGCCGGCGAAAGGAACCGATCTTCGAGCACTCGACCGCCAATCGGACTGTTTGCCGCCGGGGTGGGCAGCCCTCCACAAGCTGACGAACCCGGAGCGGGGTGAGAAAGGAACTTCATGATGCGCATCTACCGCCCGGGAAAGTCGGTGTTGGAGGTGAACTTAAGTGCTTGGCACCGCACTGCCATCAGCAATCATGAATAACGCTTTTTGGTAGGACAGGAGAACGGTAAGAATGGACCACCCCATCATCCTGCAATTTATTACCTTGACAATTTTCAGTCTCATGCTCGCGCTGGGGGTGAACCATTCTTTTCAGGAACTCATCTCTCTGTGGCGTCGGCCCGGATTGCTGCTCCGCTCTCTTGTCGCGGTGGTCTGCCTGGTCCCCCTGGTGGTGGTTCTGTTATTATGGGTATTCGACCTGCCGCGCGTTGCAGCCGCCGGCCTGGCGCTGCTGGCCGCGGCGCCAGCCACTTACAAGCCCTGAGCAGCCTGAGGGGAAAAGGTGACCCATGAACGGACAAACCCAAAAAACCGACGTAAATACTGAACTCGCCCGGGAGCGCAGCCGCCAAGCGGCCGACCGGACGCTGATGGCCTGGGTCCGCACGGCCCTGTCGCTCATCGGTTTCGGCTTCGGCATCGCCAACTTCCGGGACATTCTGGTGAGATCCGGGATTGTCCAGACTGCTCCGGCCCGGGTGAACCTCGCCCTGGTGTTCGGCCTGGGATTTATCGCCCTGGGCACCCTGGGGCTGTTGGCCGCGACCATTCAGCATTGGTTTATTCTTCAGGCTATCAAGCAGGATAAATTCGTGTTTACCGGGTTCCGACCCCTGGTGTTCATAGAGGCGATCGCCTTAATGATCATCGGCTTGTTCGGCTTTTTTGCGATACTGATTTATTAAAGTGTTGTCCATTAATAAGCCATTGATTCCCGGGGCAGGGGCCTCCGGGGGCTGAAAAAACCGGAAAGTCCGAAAAAGCACAATGACTTCCGTGTCGGGTTTAATTATAATAGGCTCGAATCATACCTGCATCACAGGAGGGAAGGCATGATCGACTCATCAACGCCTCTGGGCCTGCCGGGCGGTTTCAGCACCGAGGATTTTCAGAAAAACCGGGGCTGGTTCCTGATCCTGGGCATCTTTCTCATAATCGCCGGCACCCTGGCCATCATCTATGATGTGGCCGCCACCATCATCTCGGTGCGCGTCTTCGGCTGGATTCTCATCTTCACGGGACTCTACGAGGCCGTGCAGTCTTTCTGGCAGCCAAAATGGGGTGGATTCTTCCTGCACCTGATGGGGGGCATCGTCGCCGCGGTGGTGGGATTTCACCTGGTGACTTCGCCGGCCATTGGCGCGCTGGTCCTCACTCTGGTGATGGGGGTTTATTTCCTGGTGATGGGCATTTTCCGCATCGTCACGGCCATCGCGCTGCGCTTCCCTCAATGGGGCTGGGTGGTCCTGAGCGGTGTGGCCAGCGTTATCATGGGCCTGTTGATCAAGCAGCAATGGCCGGTTTCAGGGCTCTGGGTTATCGGTCTGTTCATCGGCATAGATTTGATTTTCAGCGGCTGGTCCTATGTGATGCTGGCCCTGGCAGCCAAAAAATAGATGCTCTCCGCCTACTCGGGGAGGTTGACCAACCGCCCCGGGCCGGTTGATGCCGGTGCACCTGAAAGATGACGCCAGGGGACAGGGGGTGCGGGTCCCGGCCCCTGTTCCCCAGACACCGCCAGCCATGGCCGGCCCAGGGATGCAGCGTCAGGGTCATGCCACCCGATCAGGTCACCCGGCGAACAACAGGCTCACCGGGGTGGAAGTGGCGTTGCCAGTCTGAGAGAAGAGATGCGCGAGAATGTCCTGACCGCAGATGGGGCCGCAACGACAGATGCGTCCTGCATGAGGCATCGAGAACATGGACGATAAGTATTCAGATGTATTCATCATCTTGATCACCGGGGCCGCCTTCGTTATCGTGGTTGCCGGTATGCGCGCCACCGCGTCCATCATCAATCCCTTCCTGCTGGCTATTTTTATCGCCTCCCTTTGTGGACCGCTCCTGTACGGGCTGCAGCGCCTCGGCATCCCCAAAGGCCTGGCGGTCTCAGCCATTGTCCTGGGTCTTTTCGTCGCTTCCCTGTTCATCATGATATTTATGGGCAAATCGTTGAATTCTCTTTCTCAGCAAATTCCCACCTATCAACAGCGTCTGACCACCATCGCCTCACAAGTTGTCACGTGGTTAAACAGCCACGGATTAAATGTAGACATGGAAACTCTGGCCTTAAACGATTACTTCAACCCCAGAGTAATCATGAGCCTGGTCACCTATGGACTGTCAATCCTGAGAGTCTTGGTTACAAACTTATTTTTAATTCTTCTCATTGTTTTGTTTATTCTCTTGGAGACGGCAGGCTTCCCTCAAAAGCTGGAAGCCGCCTTTCCCGAGTCCCAAAGCACCCTGGGCCATTTCCAGACGATTACCGCCAACGTCAACCGGTACATGGGGATCAAAGCATTTTTCAGTCTGGCGACGGGAGCTTTCATCTGGATCGCATTAATGCTTATCGGTGTTGATTTCGCCGGGACCTGGGGCCTGCTGGCCTTCCTGTTGAATTTTATTCCGGCTATCGGTTCCTTCATCGCGGCCATACCGGCAATTATCTGGGCCCTGGTGCAACTGGGTCTTTCTTCAGCTTTGCTGACGTTGCTGGCCTATCTCCTCGTCAACATCATCATCGGCAACCTGCTGGAACCGAGGTTTATGGGACAAAGGTTAGGGTTGTCGCCGCTGGTCGTGATTCTTTCGTTGATTTTCTGGGGTTGGGTTCTGGGCCCCATCGGCATGTTGCTGTCCGTCCCCCTGACCATGATCGCCAAGATCGCCCTGGCCACCGATGAAAACACCCGATGGATTGCCGTTCTTTTAGAATAGCGGTCTTTGTCCAGCCCTTCTGCCAGGACAGGCAGTTTTCGACATCCGGGGGCAACGGTTAGTTGCATCCTTCACAAAGCGCCACCATGTCCAAGACGTACTACTGCATCAGTGACCTCCACATCGGCGGCGATGAGGCCCTGGGCGTCTGTGATTATGAAGCCGAGTTGATCGGGTTTCTGGAAGAGCTGGCGGCCCGGCGGGAAGACGCCGAGCTCCTGATTATCGGCGATGTGTTCGGTCTGTGGGAGTTTACCGACATCGAGGGCCCCGAAAAGCTGAACAAGTTGATAGAGCAGTTCCCCGAGATCTTTCAGGCCCTCAAAAAGGCCGGGGAGGCGGTGAAGATCACCATTCTGCCCGGCAACCACGACTATGAAATCGCCTGTTACCCCGAATTCGTCGACATGCTGAGGCCCTATCATATCCATCTGGAGCGGACGCCGGCGACAATCCGGGAGATCAGCGGCAAAAAGATCTGGATCGAACACGGCAACCAGTATGACGCCTATAACCGCATGCCCGACTTCGGCAACCCCCAGGCCCATCCCATCGGCTATTTTCTGACGAGCAGCGTGGTCAGCACCGCGGGGAAACATTCCCAATTCGGCAAATACAATTGGCTCAAAGACATCCAGTCGGTTTATCCCTCCGAGCAAATTCCCTATTGGGTGCTGTCCAATTACTTTTACCAGGAAATGAGCCCGTTGCTCCGCTGGCTGATTCTGCCCTTTATCCTCTTGTCCGGATTCGAGATCTTCGTTTTGGCCGGCGCGGCCCTGGAATGGTTTGGCAAGACGGATACCAATATCTTTCTCAACAACTGGCTCCTTGCCTCCCTGGGCATCGTCGGCAATCTGGTGCAGTTGATCCTGATCGTCAATACCGTCCTCTTTGTGAATTTTGTTGTTCTGGCGGTGCCCCTGTATCTGATCTGGCGCGACTTCAGGGCAACCTTGCGGCGGTTCCGGATCGTGCTGGACCCCGCCGAACTGAGCAGCGAGAAAGAACAGAAATACCTGGATGCCGCCCAGGCAGTCTTCGATCAGGATCCCGACGTTGCCATTTTCATCTATGGGCATACCCATATGCCGTCGTTGCGGCAATTCGGCCAGCGGGCGGTGATCAACACCGGCACCTGGCTGAAAAGGCTCGATGATAGACCGGCCCGTTTGCGTTTCCTGCCGAAAATTTATGTTCCCTTCTTCTGCCTGAACTACTTCAGGATCAGCGCCGCGGACGGCCACATCGCCGTGGAATACCATGAGGTTGATAAAGCATCGCCACAGGATCTCTCCTTCTTGCAGCGCCTGTTGGTGGTGAGAAGGCACCAACAGGCCCAGGAGCCCATACCGGCGCGAACCTTGCTCGACGTGTGAAGCCATGCGGGAAAACCGGCCTGAGGATTCGGCAGGGACAGCGACCGGCGGGCGTGGTACCGCATCAGACCAGGCCGGTTTCTGATGAGGGAATAGGTCTCCAGGCGAACGAGGGACAGGGTGAACCGGGAAGATGCTGAGGCTGGGGGAAGGAAGCAGAAATCCCGCACCACCGGAGGCCGGGTCTTAAGCCGCACATGGCGCCTCCTGGCCGGATGGGCCGTGCTGGCTCTCGTTATCCAGGGCTGCGCCATTTTAAGGTCCTATCATCCCCTGCCCGCAGACCTGGAGTCTCAGGTCCAGATACCGGGGATGCCCGGGGTCCGGGCCTGGGGGGATGAGTACAGCAAGAGTTTCGAACAGAGCGCCATCGACTCCCTGGAGCAGGAAAAGGCGGCCAACCAGGGGAAGCTGGAGCCGGTGGTCGATGTCCTAGCCCTGTCCGGCGGCGGCGCGGAGGGGGCCTTCGGGGCCGGCATCCTGTGCGGCTGGAGCCGGACCGGCGCCCGGCCGCGCTTCAAGCTGGTGACCGGCGTCAGCACCGGGGCCCTCATGGCCCCCTTCGCTTTTCTCGGCCCAGCCTATGATGCGCACCTCGAGAAAGTTTACACCACCACCTCAGACCAGGACATTTTCCAGCCCCACCGGCCGCTCAAGATATTGTTGTCACTGGTCAACCTCAAGGAACTGCCCTCGCTGGCCGACACCCGTCCTCTGGCCCAGATGGTGGAACAGATGATCACCGCCCAGGTGCTGCAGGAGGTCGCCAGGGAGCATGGGAAAGGGCGGCGTTTGCTCATGGGGACCACCCAGCTTGACGCCCAGCGCCTGGTTATCTGGAACATGGGGGCCATCGCGGCCAGCGGCCATCCCCAGGCATTGGAGTTGTTCCGCAAGATCATGGTGGCTTCGGCTGCCATCCCCGCCATGTTTCCCCCGCAATACTTCACGGTGGCGGCGGGGGAAGAGGAATTTCAGGAAATGCATGTGGACGGCGGCGCCAGGGCCCAGGTGATGCTGTATGAAGCCACCCTCAACTTCCTGACCACCAATAAACGGCGCCCGCGGCGGCTGTTCATTATCCGGAATGAACGCGTCCACCCCACGTGGAAGGACGTCAAACCCCAGTTAAAGCATATCGCCGTCCGGGCCATTGACACCCTGCTCAAATCCCAGGGGGTGGGGGACCTCTTCCGCCTCTATGTGTATGCCCATCGGGATAAATTTGACTATAACCTGGCCTACATTCCCGCGGATTTCACCGCCAAGCCGGCGTCAACCTTTGACACGGCCTATATGAACCAGCTCTTCCGGTTGGGCTATAACCTGGCTTCCGGCGGCTCCCCCTGGAAGAAGCATCCGCCGGGCTTTGAACCTGGCGGGGCGGAGAAGCCGTCCGGCCCTAGTTGATGACGCCATGAGAACTCTGGAAAAATCCCTTCTCTCCAGGACGAAGGGTTCTTCTATCACTATGATGATGGTGAGCAGGCGCCCTTGCCTGCAAGATACAGCCGAGGGCGGCTGTTCTAGACGATTCTCACAGAGGACTCAACATTTTTTCCTGGAAAACGCAAACCGGCAATTTCTTTTCCTCATTGACAACTGGCCATGGCTCAAAACAACGGCCTGATAAGGAACGATTCCCTCCGGAGACCCTGACATGCAGAAGGTTAAGCGCTGGATCATGTGGCTCGCAGCCGCACTTCTCTCTTTAGCCGCTCTTTATGTCTTGTTTGGACTTATCTTTACGGATTTTTTAGTAGATCTCTGGTGGTTCCAATCCCTGGGCTACAGCTTCTATTTCTGGCAGAGGCTGCTTTACCGGTACCTCGTGTTTGTGGGGTTTAGTCTCCTGTTCTTTCTCGTTATTTTTGCCAATTTTCGAGTGGCCAGGCGTTTTTTAAGCCCCGCGGCTTTGGATGGAGGCCCGGCGGCATCAAGCGTTGGCCGCAGCTTGCGGCGGCTTCTGGGTAGCCTTCGAAATCTGTCCCGGAAATTTTCTCTCCTCCTCTATCTGGTCATTGCGGTTCTCGTCGCCTTTCCCCTCTACCAGCACTGGGAAGATGCCCTGCTTTACCTCTTCGCTCCCCCGTCCGGCCTCCAGGATCCCATTTTCGGCAAGGACGTGAGCTACTACCTGTTTTCCCTGCCGATTTACCGGCTGCTCCTGCAGGAACTGCTGCTGGCGCTCCTGTTCCTGCTGACGGGTTCAGCCCTGCTGTATTGGCGGGAAAGCCGCCTTCTGGCCAGTCAGGGAGGCCAGTTGCCCCGGGGCGCCAAGGTCCACCTGACCGTCCTAATGGCGCTGGCCTTTCTCATGGGAGCCTGGTCTTTTCTGCTGCAGCGGCACAGCCTGGTTTATACCCAGTCTCACAGCCCCCTGTTCGCCGGCCCCGGTTTCGCCGAGATACGGGTGGTCCTGCCCCTCATCTGGCTGGCCATCGCACTTCTCCTGGCCATTGGCTGTTCGCTCATGCTTTACATCCACAAGCGCCAGGGTCTCAAAGGTTTCTTTATCGCCACCGCAGCTTTCTTCCTGGTGGTGGGGGCCTTATCCACCCCGATCCTCCCCAATCTGGTGCAGCAATACATCGTGGCTCCCAATGAAATCACCCGGGAACGCCCCTTCATACTCCACAATATCACCGCAACTCTGGCCGCGTACGATCTGACCGGAGTGGAAACCCGCAATTATCCCATCAGCGACCTTCCCTGGGACATCCGCTCGCCCAAGCTGCAGGCCACCCTGGGCAACATTCCGGCCTGGGGCGCGGAGGAGCTCCTGGACGTTTTCCAGCAACTCCAGGTGTTGCGCACTTTTTACGATTTCACTGCCGTGGACGTGGACCGCTATCACGTCGGCGGGGCCTACCGGCAAGTGTTTCTTTCCGCCCGGGAATTGAACCTCAAGAAACTGCCGGAAGGAGCCCGGAACTGGGTGAACGAGCGCCTGAAGTACACCCATGGCCACGGCATCGTCATGATTCCGGCGGCCCAGGCGGGCGAAGCCCCCATGACCTGGTTCTTCCGGGACATCCCGCCCCGCTCGGACTTTGGCCTGACCATCGCCCAACCCGCCATCTATTACGGCCTGGGGGCCTATTCCCCGGTCATTGCCCCCAACCGGAGCCGGGAGATCGGTCCTCCTCTCAACAGCGACCCCATGTTGGTGGATTATCGCGGCACGGGAGGCGTGCCGGTGGCGTCGTTTTTCCGCAAGCTCATCTTTGCCCTTTATTTCAAAGAAAGTGACATCTTTTTCACCACCCAGACCATCGCCCAAAGCCGCATGCACTTCCGCCGCAACATCCTGGAACGGATCAAGACCCTGACCCCGTTCTTCCTCCTGGATAAAGACCCCTATGTCGTGGCCACTCCCCAGAGGCTTTATTGGATACAGGACGCCTATACCGTGTCCCACCGCTATCCCTACTCCCAGCCTTATAACGATCAGATCAATTACCTCCGCAACTCCGTTAAAATCGTGGTGGATGCCTATGACGGCACCGTGGATTATTACCTGGCGGACCCCCGGGACCCCCTCATCCAGGCTTACCGCCGCATCTACCCGGGGCTCATCAAAGGGCTGGACCAGATGCCGGCCGCTCTGAAGGCCCACATCCGGTATCCTAAGGACCTGTTCGACATTCAAATGGATATTTACCGCAAGTATCATCAGACCGATCCGGAGGTTTTCTACAAGCAGGAGGACATCTGGGAAATCCCCGCGATGCCCCACAACGGGAAGATGGCCAGGATGGAGGCGACCTACCTGACCCTCAACATCCTGGACAAGGAGAAAGAAGAATTCATCCTGCTCACACCCATGACCCCCAAGGCTCGCTCCAACCTCAGGTCATTGGTCGTGGCGGGCTGCGATGGGCCGAACTACGGCAAAATCGTGGTGTTCAGTTTTCCCCGGGGCGCGCTGGTCCATGGCCCCCAGCAGGTGGAGGCCTTTATCAACCAGGACACCAGGATTTCCCGGGATTTCACCCTGTGGAACCAGATGGGCTCCCAGGTGGACCGGGGCAGAATGATCATCCAGCCCATGGGCGAGGCCATCGTCTACGTGCAGCCCGTATATCTGAAAGCCACCGCGGGCGCCAGGATTCCCCAGTTGAAACGACTGATCCTGTCCAAAGGGGAAATGGCGGTCATGGAGCCTACGCTGGAAAAAGGGCTGGAGGCGCTGAACGAGCGTATGCGGGCAATTTTGGAGCGGGCCAGGAAATTCTCGCCCCCGTCTCCCTGAACGCCATGCCCAATTCCTGAAAAAGCGCCTTGGCGGTGAGGCCCATGCCTGGCCCGGAGGGTACCCGGCGTCATCAGCTTGTTTCACCGACGGCTCCAGGCCGCCGCTTTTTCCATACATAACGACATGAATTCATGCGCCTAGACCAAATTCAGTCTGCTTTTGTCATTCTGAGGCGCCGGAGGCGCCGAAGAATCTCATCTTTCAGGAATACAAGAGACCCTTCACCTTCGGCTCAGGGTGACAAAATTCAGCCCTTTCAAGATTATTCAAACCTAATCATGCGCAAATATTTCTGACGCCATGTATAAAAATAAATGACCTCTGCGAAAATCATGTGGAACAGCCGCCCCCGGCTGCACCTTGCACGCGAGGGCGCCTTCTCCACAAGATCTTGGGTCTCATCTCGCCATCTGTCAGCCCAAAAAGGAATTTCGCAGCGGCCTCCTGAAAGTGGTGGCCGCTACCATGCCATCAGGATTTACTCCATGCCCCAGGTTGATTCATTTTTGGCCGTACTTGCCCTGGCAGTGCTGCATATTCTCTGCGGGGAATGGCGCATCATTCACAGCGTCCACCATAGCAACTGGCTTTCCTTCTCCGGTGGGATGGCGGTGGCCTATGTTTTCGAAAGTCTTTTGCCCAAACTGGGCGAATGGCAGGCCCTGGTCGCCGGAAAGTCCCAGAAGACCATCGCAGTGCCCAAGTTTCTTGAGGATTCTGGCGTCATTGCGTGGTACGGAGGGCTGAGCAAATTTCTCCACTACGAAATCTTTCTCCTGGCTTTGGCCGGAGTGGTCTTCTTTTTCTGGGTTGATTGGCTGATACACTCCAAGATGGAGAAAAACCATGAACCCGGGGCCCATAAGGCACCGGCCGGTCTCTTCTGGCTGCACACCGGCGTATTCGGCCTTTATAATGCCCTCATCGGATATGTCACGGCCCATAACCATCTTCCGGGCCGATTCGTTCTTGTGCTGTTAGTCATCGCCCTGGGGTTGCACTTCCTGGGCATTAACCACACGCTGTGGATGCATTACCGGGAGAGATTCGATGACCAGGGACGGTGGATCTTCGCAGTTTCCCTTTTTGCCGGGTGGGTCCTGGGTGTGCAGACCGAATATGCCCAGGCCGTTTATATCGGCATGTATTCTTTTCTGGCCGGGGCCATCATTGTGAGTGTTTTTAATGATGAATTACCCAACCGGCACGAGGCGAAGTTTTGGCCGTTTTTAGCAGGAGTACTCATATACACGACTCTTTTCATGAGCATTTATACAGGAAGTTAACCATTCCTTCTGGCCATGAACCGGGTTGCCGCTTCTTTGCCGTGTACTGCTGCGGCCAGTCCGCCGCCGGCGCGCTGTGCGGCGCGGGATCGCCCCGGGAAAGGCTCAGCAGGGATGCCGCTCATCGCCATCCAGGCCATCCCGCGGCACCAGAGCATGCACGTCACCCAGCGCTAAGGCGGCGAAAAGCGGCTACCGGGTCTTCGATGTCATGGAGAAATGCGTGGGTCGGGACTGTGACGCCTGTGCAATCTGGGAAGACTGCGCAGGCCGGGCTCGAAACGTCGACGGCTTTTACCCGGTTGAAGACGCCATCTCCGCCAAACGCCAGGTCTCCCGGGAAACCTGGGAATCGGAGATGCTATGCCGCATGCCCAGCCAGGAGGGGCTTATTAATCGGAAGTTTGACCCGGCGCTCCATGTCGTTTCATGCTATCTTACGACCTCATATCAACTACGGATTTCTCTTTGGCGAGTTGCGGATCTAGGGCAGTTAATAGCACCGATGAAACATCATGTTGGCAGCGGTTGACTGACTTTTCAGCATTATGACCTAAAGCTTGTCTTTCTGGCGAGTTTCCCATGTAACAATCTTCAGGTCCAGCACGAAGATGCTGTAAAAGACCGGTACCAGGAGCAGGGTGATAAAGGTGGCCACGGCCAGCCCTCCGATCTGGGCGTAGCACAACGGCTCCCAGAGCGGCCCGCCGTGGAGGGCCAGAGGGATGAGGCCTAAGACGGTGG
>CAZFWX010000101.1:6326-11548 GCA_964522695.1 uncultured Desulfobacterales bacterium | reverse complement strand
CCCCCCCCCCCCCCCCCCCCCCCCCCCCCCCCCCCCCCCCCCCCCCCCCCACCATCCTCCTACAATGCTTCCACCACGGCGTCCACCTGGGCCTGGAGCTGGTCCATGGTGAAGCCGTGCACGGTGATGCCTTCTTTGGGACAGGTGGCCTCGCACAGGCCGCAGCCCTTGCACAGGGCCTTGTCGCTGACGATGCGGCGGTGGGGCCGGCCGTTGTCCTGGTATTCTTCCAGCTTGAGGGCCAGATAGGGGCAGACGTCCACGCACAGGCCGCAGCCGTCGCACTTGGCCGTCACTGCGCTCTTGATGGCGTCCAGTTCCATGGCGCTCCTGGCCAGAACGATGCCGGCCCGCATGACCGCGGCCTTGGCCTGGCTGATGGCCTCATCCAAAGGTTTGGGATGGTGGCACAAGCCCGCCAGGAAGAGCCCGTCCACGGTGGCGTCCACGGGCTTGAGCTTGGGATGGGCTTCATTTAAGAAGCCGTCCACGTTCACCCCGCATTTGAAGAGCTCTACCAGGTCGTGCACATCGTTGGGCCTAATGCCGCTGGCCAGGACCAGGTAGTCGGGAGAGAGCTTCACGGGCATCCCCAGGATGGGGTCCACAACCTTGACCTCAAGCCTGCCATCCAAATCGGTGACCGCGGGCTTGCCCTCGGGATAGAACTTGATGAAGATGACCCCCAGCTCCCGGGCCCTGGTGTAGAGTTCCTCCCGCAGGCCGTAGGTGCGCAGATCCCGGTAGAGGACGTACACGGCCATGTCCGGGTTCAGCTCTTTCAGGTGAATGGCGTTTTCCACGGTGTGGGTGCAGCAGGTGCGGCTGCAGTACTGGCGGCCCGGCTCCCGGGAGCCCACGCACTGGATGAAGGCTGCGGCCTGGGCCCTTTTGACGTCGCCCGCCCGGTCCCGCAGCAGCGCGTCGAATTCCAGGTGGGTCATGACCCCCGGGTGCTGGCCGTAGAGGTATTCCTCGGGTTTGTATTCCTGGCCGCCGGTGGCCAAAACCGCGATGCCGTAGGCCACGGAGCGGGTTTCCCCGGCCGCGTCCACCTCGCTCACGAAGTTCCCCACCGAACCCGCCACGTTTTTGAGCCGGGCGTTCTTCCACACCTGGATGCCGGGGTGGTTCTCCACCTTGGCGATGAGGTCCTGGAGCATGGGCCGGATTTCTTCGCCCTTCCAGGTGCGGGTGAGGTTCCAGGCGTTGCCGCCCAATTTGTCCGTGGCCTCCAGCAGCACCGCGTCATAGCCGCGGTCGGCCAACTCCAGGGCCGCGGTCATGCCCGCGACGCCCCCTCCCACCACCAGGGCCTTTTGCACCACCGGCACCGACAGGCGGGTCAAGGGGTAATCCCGGGCCACCTTGGCCACGGCCATGCGCACCTGGTCCTTGGCTTTGCGGGTGGCAAATTCGGGATAATTCTGATGCACCCAGGAGCCCTGATTGCGGATGTTGGCCATCTCCACCAGGTAGCCGTTTAAGCCCGCCTCCCGCAGGGTGTCCTGGAACAGGGGCTCGTGCGTCCGGGGCGTGCACGCGGCAATGACGATGCGGTTGAGGTGCAGCTCTTTGATTTTCTGGGCAATCAAATCCTGGGTATCCGTGGAGCAGGTGAACAGGTTGTTCTCCACGAAAGCGACGTGTGGCAGCGTCCGGGCGTACTCGGCCACGTCCTTCACGTCGATGGTGCCGGCGATATTGATGCCGCAGGAGCACACGAAAACGCCGATCCGGGGCTCTTCGCCGGCCACGTCCCGCTCTGGCGGATAGGTCTTTTCCCTGGTCAAGGTGCCCCGGGCGGTGACCAGGTCACGGGCCGCCCCGCCGGCCGCGGCGGAGGCGTCCATGACGCTGCGGGGAATGGACATGGGTGCTTGAAAGGCGCCGCAGACATAGACGCCGTCCCGGGAGGTGGCCACCGGCGCGAAGCTCGTGGTGGCCGCAAAGCCGTAGCGGTTCAGGTCCACGCCCAGGGTGTCGGCCAGGTTCTGGGCCGAGTCCGGCGCTTCCAGGCCCACCGACAGGACCGCCAGGTCAAACTCCTCCAGCATCATGCAGCCGTCTTCGGTGAGATACTCCACCTTGACGCCCCGGGAATTGACGCCGGGCAGAATGCTGTGGGGCCGGGCCTTGATGAAGCGCACCCCCTTGGCCTTGGCGTCCTGGTAGTAGCGCTCGAATTCCTTGTTGTGGGCCCGCAGATCCATGTAAAAAATGGTCTGGCTGGCGCCCGGGGTGTGCTCCGCGGTGACCAGGGCCTGCTTCACCGCGTACATGCAGCACACCGTGGAGCAGTAGGGGTTGCCCTTGCCGTCCGTGCAGCGCGAGCCCACGCACTGCACCCAGGCCACCTTTTTGGGCTCCTGGTGGTCCGACAGCCGCACCAGGTGGCCCTGGAAGGGGCCGCCGGCGGAGAGCAGGCGCTCATATTCGAGCCCGGTGACCACGTCGGGAATGTGCCCGTAGCCGTAAGGGGCCAGGATTTTGGGGTCAAAGGGGCGGTAGCCCGGCGCGGCGATGATGGAACCCACTTTCAGGGTCAGCACGTCGCCCGTGTCCGCGAAGTTGATGGCGCCCGTGGGGCAGAATTTTTCACAGGCCTTGCACTTGCCCTTGGTGAAATAGAGGCAGGCGGCCGGGTCGATGGCGTATTTCAGGGGAACGGTTTGGCTGTAGGAGAGGTATATGGCCTTGCGTTTACCCACGCCCAGGTTATATTCGTCGGCCACCTTCTTGGGACACTTTTCCGCGCACAGCCCACAGGCGATGCACTTGTCCATGTCCACATAGCGGGGGGACTGCTTGACGGTGACGGTGAAATTGCCCTTCTCCCCGTCCACTTTGGCGACCTGGGAGAGGGTTAACAGTTCGATGTTTAAGTGCCGACCGCACTCAACCAACTTGGGCGAGATAATTCACATGGCGCAGTCGTTGGTGGGGTAGGTCTTGTCCAGCTGGGACATCTTGCCGCCGATGCCGGCGCTTTGCTCCACGAGATAGACGTAATAGCCCGAATCGGCCAGGTCCAGGGACGCCTGGATGCCGGCGATGCCGCCGCCGACCACCATGACCGAACCCACGACGCTTCCTTTCATGGAAACCTCCTTCGCTGCTGGGGAAACCGGCCGGACCGCCCGGGCCGCCGGGCGGGGGGACGCCTCCGCTGCGCCTCCCCGTTCCCGGGGAGCGAGATTCTGGGGGTCCAGGTGAAATTCCTCGCACAGGCAGGCGAATCCTTCCGGTGAGAAGATGAGACCTTTGCCCGGTCCGGGGCGGCAGGAGAGGCGGCCGCCCTTCACCCAGTTGCGGATGGTGTTGCGATGGACGCCGATGGCCCGGGCCAGATCAACGATGTGCACCAGGATCATGGTGTGCTCCTTGGGGGTTGCTCCCACCCTTAGTGCATATTGGGCAGTTTAGGCAATCTGGGCAATTTATAAATTAACTAACGGGACAGGTCAAGAAAAAATGCGCCGGAAAAAAATTTTTTCCCCAAAATCCGGTCTGACCAGGTGAGACCGGGGATTTCAGGTGGAAAGATGGCTCGGCTGAAGGATACGAATTGCACAATAAAATCACCGCACAGTCGTGTGCAGAATTTTTTGCACAATGAAGGAGACAGGCCTTTCCGGGGGAAAGAAACCAGGAGATGAGATCTCAGCCCGTTTGAAGACCTCTTCTCTGAAAAGTTTTTTCATTTGGTGGCGCAGGCCTTACAATCTGTGTGGACACCCGAGGGCGGATGCCCTATATAAACTTTTCCAAGATAACCTTCAACCTCTCACAGGATTAACGAAGGCGGACGGAGCAGGTTTTGGGACCTACAGTTGGCGCCATCTTCCGCACTTTCCTCCACCTGGGGCTGACCGCGTATGGCGGCCTGGCCATGGTGGAGCCCATCCGCCGGCGCATTGTCGAGGATAAGGGCTGGCTCAGTCAGAGGGAGTTCCTGGACGGCCTGGCCCTGTGCCAGGTGGTGCCCGGGGCTACGGTGGTGCAACTGGCCACCTACGTGGGTCACCGCCTGCGGCGTGCGCCGGGGGCGGCGGCCGCGGCGGGGGCCTTTATTCTCCCCGCCTGTCTGCTGATGCTGGGGCTCTCCTTTCTGTATTTCCGTTTCGGGGAGTTGGCGTGGGTGAAAACCGTTTCCAAAGGTCTGGGAGCAGTCGTCCTGGCCCTGCTGCTCCAAACCCTTTGGCGTTTCCAGCATGTCGTCCGGGGGCATTGGCTGGATGCGGCGCTGGCCCTGGCCACCCTGGGGGCGCTGGCAGGCGGCGTCAACTACCTGGCGGTCTTTGTGGGCGCGGGGCTGCTCCGGCTGCTCCTGGGAGGAACACTCCCCGGGCCTGCCGGGTCTGGAGAGGAAGTTCTGGCCGGCCCGGCCGTTCGCCCCGGCCGGATCATTGCCCAGGTGGCGGGATCGCTGGGCGTCTTAGCCCTGCTGATCTGGGGTTTATGGCAGTGGGATAGCCAACTGGGGCAGATGTCCCTCATTTTCCTCAAGATCGGCGTAATCGCCTTCGGCGGCGGCTACGTCATGATTCCCATCCTGCAATGGGAGATGGTGGATCACCTGGGCTGGCTCACCCTGCGGCAGTTCCTGGACGGCATCCTCCTGGGCTTTGTCACCCCGGGGCCCATCATCATCACCGCCACTTTTATCGGCTACGGCCTCAAAGGGGTGGCGGGCGCGGTGGTGGGCACCTTCTCCATCTTCCTTCCCCCCATTTTGATAGTTATTTTCTTGAGCCCCTATTATCAGCAGATCAAGGAAACCACCTGGATGCGCCCGGTCATCCAGGGGATCCTCTCCGCCCTGGTGGGCATGCTGGTCCTGGTGCTGGTGCAGATGGGGCGGGCCTCCCTGGGGGACTGGCAGAGTTGGGTCATCATGGCCGGTGCAGCCGCGGCCCTCATCGGTTTTCAGGTGAATCTTTTGTGGGTGGCGGCCGCGGCGGCGGGCCTGTCCCTGGTCATTTTTTAAAACTCCAGAGAAAGATCAGTCCTGTCCGGTAAGGGTGTTGCCGCGGCTAGTTAACGGAAATTGGCGAGATTGGCCGCATCTGAGGTAACTGTGGGTTGATGTGGAGAGGATTTCCCAGGAGGCCAGTAACGGAACATAATTCCCTCTCCCCTGGCAGGGGAGAGGGTCAGGGTGAGGGGTGCGATGCTTTGTTACCCCACACCCCCACCCAAAACCCCCCAAAACCGGGGGT
>CAZFWX010000101.1:0-6316 GCA_964522695.1 uncultured Desulfobacterales bacterium | reverse complement strand
ATTGCCACCCCCCTTGTCGGGGGATGGGTTGTGGTGGTGGGCCGCGATGCTTTGTTCCCCCTCACCCCAGCCCTCTCCCCCCAAAAGCGGGGGAGAGGGAGAAATACTTGACGGCCCGTCATGTTCCCCGAAGCCGGTCAAATCTTGTCATGCTGAATTAATGCCGGGTTGCCCGGAGACAGGGTAATTTCCTCCGGACACTTCTGGAGAAAAATGGTCTTTTGCGCCGGATAGGGAGCCGAGCTGGGTTATACTTAAGAAAGTATTAAAGAACCCTTACGCCTTTCCTTTTATCTTTCAGGAGCATCCCCATGCACGGCTTTGCCCGGATTTTCCTGACGCTGTCCATTGCCTGCACCCTGGCCTGGGCTGCCCCCTTCCCGGGCCAGGCGGCTCCGGTGCAATATCAGGCCCTGACCTTGGACGACTGCCTGTCTTTAGCCCGGGAGCAAAATCCCGTCCTGGCCGCCAGCCGGGAAAAGATCAATGAACTGGTGGCGGATTATCAGGCGGCCCGGTCCAGGTTCTTTCCCCGCTTGGTCCTGGTGACCTATTATAGCCGCCAACCCTCCGACCGTTTTGTTCCCGGCGGCACCACCCCCACCAGCCTCTTTCAGAGGGAATTGTACACCGGGGTCGCCGGCAAGCAGATCGTTTTTGACGGCCTGAAGACCTACTACAATACCCAGGCTGCCAGGCAGGGCGCCCAGGCCCAGCGCCAGGAGGTCCAGCGCACGGGGGAAGAGGTGGCCTTCACGGTGACCGAGGCCTTCTACCGCCTGCTGGAAGCCAAGGAAAATCTCCAGGTGGCCCAGGAGGCCCTGAAGCAGCGCCAGGAATTCGCCAAACTGACCGAAGCCTTTTATCAGGCGGGCAAGGTCACCAACCTGGATTTCGTCCGGGCCAAATCCCAGGTGGCGGAAGGCGAGCAGGCGGTGGTGGAAGCCAAAAACGCCCAGCATCTGGCCAAGGCGATCCTGGCCCGCACCCTGGGACTCAGGGAGCAGGCGCCGGTGGATATCAAGGGCCAGATCCCCCGGAAATTCACCCCGGCCGGGGATCTCGAAGCGCTGTGGCAGGAGGCCTTGAAAAATAATCCGGAAGTGAAAAAACTGGATTTGGATATCGCCCAGGGCCAGAATCTTATCAAGGCGGCCCGGGGCGGCTATTTTCCGGAGGTCAGCCTCCAGGCCGGCAGCGACGTGCGCCACCGGGATCTGGGCGGCACCAAGCCGGAGTGGATCGCCGGCATTTACATGGAATATCCCTTCTTCGAAGGCGGCCTGACCCGGGCCCAGGTGGGCAAGGCCGCCTCCCAGGCCCGGCAGTTGGTGGAGAAAAAGCGGGACCGCCTGGACGGCCTGAAGGTGGATCTGACTTCGGCCTGGAAGGACCAGGAAAGTGCCCGCCAGGGCGTGGCGGCCAGCCGCCAGACAGTGGCCGCCAATGAGGAGGCCTACGCCAGCGCCCAGGCCCTTTACCGCGTGGGCCGGGCCATCGGCCTGGACGTCCTCCAGGCCCAGGTGGATCTGACCGCGGCCCGTTTCAACCTCATCCGCTATGCCGTGGCCTATGAAATCGGGCAGGCCCGGATCAGGCAAATCACCGGCAAAGGCGGCCTGGAGCCGGGGTCGCCGCGTCAGGGGGGGCAGACGCCGTGAAGCTCTCGGGAAAGAGGAAAATTTTGGGCGCGGCCGCGGGGCTGGCCGTCATCGCCGCAGCGGTCTATTTTCTTTTCTGGCGCGCCCCGGCGGTGCCGGTGATCGTGGTGAAAACAGGGGAGATCGAGGGCCGGGTGCACGGGCCGGGCACGGTGCAGTCAAAGGTGCCCGTGGCCGTGAGCCCCAAGATCACCGGTATCGTGGAAAAACTCTTTGCCGACCAGGGCGACCGGGTGACCAAAGGGCAGCTCCTGGCGGAACTGGACTCGGCGGAGTTGCGGGCCAAAGAGACGGCCTCTCGGGCGGCGGTAAACCGGGCTCAGCGGGAACTGGCCCGGGCCCTGGCGGATTTGGGCAAGGCCCAGGCCAACCTCAACCTGGCCCGCAGCAATTATCAGCGCGATCTGGAGGTCTTCAAACCCGGCTACATCTCCAAGGCCGCGTTTGACACCACCAAGGCCCAACTCAAGGTGGCGGAAAGCGAAGTCAACGCCTTTCAGGCCGCGGTAACGGCCCTGCAGGCGGCCGTGAAGCAGGCTGAATCCGAGGCCAGGGCCGCCCAGGCCCTGCACCATTACACCCGCATTGTGGCCCCCATGGACGGCCTCATCACTTCCAGGAAGGCAGAGGTGGGCGCCACTCTGGGGCCGGGCAGCCCCATCTTCCAAATGGTGGACCTGGAAACCATTTGGGTGGCCGCTTTGATTGACCAAGGTCAGATCGCCCAGATCAAGGTGGGGCAAAAGGCCGACATCCGCTTGCGCTCCGGCAGGCAATACCAGGGACAGGTGGTCCGCCTCAACGCCGAAGCTGACACCGTCACCCGGGAACTGGAAGTGAATGTGAAATTTGCCCGGACCCCGGATCCCCTGGCCATTGGCGAAGAGGCGGAGGTGGACATTGACACCGGCAAGGTTCACGCTCTGGCGGTACCCCTGACTGCCGTTCTGGAACGGGAGTGCAAAAACGGGGTCCTGGTGGTGGAGAAGAGCCGGCTTGAATTCCGCTTCATTAAAACAGGACCGAATGACGGCAAGCGTCTGGCGGTTATAGAAGGCCTCCGGGAGGGAGACCTGGTAGTGATCCAGCCCACCAATCTGAAGCCGGGAATGCAGGTCCGCCCCCAGACCAAGAGCCAAGAAGCCCAGGGAAAATGATGGATCTGGCCATTAAGGACCTGAGGCATCACCTGGGGCGGTTTCTCACCACGATCTTCGGAGTGGGCCTCCTGTTCGGCACTGTTCTGGCCATGAACGGCATTTACCGGGGAGTCGTTTATGAAGGGATTTCCTTGATCGAAGCCCTTAACCCGGATCTATGGGTGGTGGAACGACACCGGGGCGGGCCTTTCAGCGAACAGTCCACCCTTGCCGAGGACTTCTATTACAGCGTGGCCGCAGTGCCAGGAGTGGCCAAGGCCAGCCCCTTCATCACTTACGCCGTTGAGCGGGAAATCCACGGCAAGAGCACCAGGTTTACCATCATCGGCTACGACGTCTTCGGAGGTCTGGGGGGCCCCACCAAATTGACGGCCGGCCGGGGCATCCGCCGGGCCCATTATGAGGCGGTGGCCCACAAAAAACTGGGCCTTGCTTTGGGGGATCAGATCCCCCTGAACCATCACCGCTTCACGGTGGTGGGGTTGACCGATGACATTACTTCCCCGGATGGTGAACCGGTAATCTTTCTCTCCCTGGCGGACGCGCAAGAGGTTTTGTTCCAGCGGGATAACGAAACAGTGCGAAACCAGAGGGAACGGCTGCGCCGCACTCTGACCAAACAGTCCCTCAGTTCCCAGGAGGCCTCCCGGTTGGCGCCGGCGCTGCAATCCGACACGCATATCATCAACGCCGTCCTGGTCAAACTGGCCCCGGGCGCCAATCGCCTGCAGGTGGCCCGCCACATTGAAAACTGGCTGTATTTCTCAGTTTATACCTCTCAAGAAGAGATAGACTTGATGCTCCGGGGGCGCCTTGCCAAGGCCCGTATGCAGCTTTTGATCTTCCGTGTCATTCTTCTCATCGTCTCCATGGTTATCCTAACTCTGGTCATCTATACCTTTACCATGGAGAAGATCCGCAGCATCGCCATCATGAAGCTCATGGGGGCTGGCAATTGGGTAATCATCCGCCTGGTGCTGGAGCAGTCATTGCTTTTAACTCTCAGCAGTTTTGTTATCGGCTGGCTTCTCATTCACCATACCCACTACTATTTTCCCCGGCGCATTTTTCTTTTGCCCCTGGACGAGTCCATCACCTTCGGTTTGGCCCTGTTGGCAGGCTTAATCGCCAGCGGTCTGGGTATCTGGCGGGCCCTGAAAACCCAACCGGCCCTGGCCCTGGGGGGGCATTGATGGAGGCCCTGAAGATTGTCGGCCTGAGCAAGATTTTTGGCAGCGGCCGCCTGGAGGTGCGGGCCCTGGACGATGTCAGTCTGACTATCTCCCCAGGTGAGTTGGTAGCCTTGATGGGCCCCAGCGGCTCGGGGAAGACCACCTTGCTCCTCTGCGTCAGTCTGATCCTGGAGCCTACCGCCGGCACCGTGATCTTCGACGGAGAGACGATTTATCAGGACGGCTGGACCGGCTTCGACGTACGCCGTCTCCGCCGGGAAAAGCTCGGCTTTATCTTCCAGACCTCTAACCTTATCCCTTTCCTCACGGCGCGGGAAAACGTGCTCCTGCCCCAGGACCTGGTGGGGATCAAGGGAGAAGCGGCCAAAAAAAGGGCCGATGAACTCCTGGAATACATGGAGGTGGGCGAGCGGGCCGATTATCTGCCGGCGCTGCTCTCCGGGGGCGAGCAGCAGCGGGTGGCCATCGCCCGGGCCCTGGCCAACCGGCCCAAGCTTATCCTGGCGGATGAACCCACCGCCGCCCTGGACACCGCCCGGGGCAAAAAGGTCATGGAGATGCTCAAGAAAATCGCCCGGGAGAACCAGACCGCGGTCATCACCGTGACCCACGACGCCCGCATGATCGAAGGCTTCGACCAAGTGTATCATTTGAAGGACGGCCGGCTGAATGACCAGGGTTAAAGTGGCATCAAGCGGCAAGACACATATTGGTTCGACTGGGAAGAAGGACTGCGCCACCGGTTGAAGCAAAGCGGAGTGACGAATCGAAATGCGGCACTTAGAATGAGCATTATTATCAGGTAAATCGATATTTGTTATTAATTATTTACAATCACAATATTCCACTTCTTTCCATTATAGACACAAATTTCCTTTTATACTTATGTTCAATGTTATAGTCAGGCGAAGCCAGTCCCGATTTTATCAGGTATGCGTTTACAAATATCTTATTTTTAGTATACAAGTAAACCAGCAGCGTATTTTCTTCATAAAATTTATCCGGAGATTTTACGGTGATGTTTTTTCCTAAAATGGAGGCATTCAGGTAATCAATCGTCTCTTTTTTCTTATCAATGCTCACTCCCAATAATTTTACCATCTGACCGTCATCCAACCGCAGCGTCCGCTCATCAATGATCTGCACCACCTTCCGTAGATTCTCCGGCTTGAAATCCTGTTTCACTGTTTCTTCGCAAGGCCTGGCGTCACGGAGACGAGGCGTATAGTTTACCGGCGCCGGGGGCAATCTGTCATGATTTTGTTTAATAATCTGGATATCGGCAGGGAACAGCAGACCCTCTCTTAACCCCAGTTTGTCCTTGATAGTCTCCAGAAAATCATCATTCACCTCATAACCCAGGGCATGCCGGCCCAGGTCCAGGGCCGCCTTGACGGCAGTGCCGCTGCCTAAAAAAGGGTCCAGCACGGTGTCGCCCACAAAGGTGAACATACGGATGAGGCGCCGGGGCAGTTCCTCGGGAAACATGGCCTCATGGCCGATCTGGCGCACCCCGCCGAAGCGCCAGTGGCCCGCGAAGTACTCCTTCCATTCCTCTTTGCTGAGTTTTGAGGCTTCCTTTAGTTCCTTAGAGACTTTCTTCCCCGGCCCCGGCTTCTTGAAGATGAGGATGAACTCGTAGTCGATCTCCACCAGGCCGTTGGGGGGATGGGGATAGGAGCCCATGACCGTGGCCCCGCCGGTGGTGTGCATGGTGGTCTTTTTCTGCCAGATGATGCTGCCCAGGAAATCAAAGCCTATCTCCTCACCCTGGCAGATGATTTCCGCATGCAGGGGGATGATCTTGTAGCGGCCGTAGACCGCGGCCCGGGCGAACTGGTCGCCGATATTGACGGTGAGCCGCGCCCCGGGCTTGAGAACCCGGAAACACTCCCGCCAGACGCGGTACAGGTCCCGCAGATAGTCGTGCAGACTCTGGCCGTAGCCGATCTGCCCCGGGACGCCGTAATCTTTGATGTGCCAGTACGGCGGCGAGGTGACCACCAGGTCCACGGACTCCGGCGCCACCTCCGCCATGGAGCGGCTGTCGCCGATGATGATGCGGGCAGAAAATTCCATTGATTGAGAATTGTATGGTTATTATTAGAGGAGGGCCAGGGAAATGATGTCTCTGCCCTGCCCCCACACACTCCCCCTCCCCACCCCTGAGATGTGGTGGCGCAGGCTTCCAGCCTGTGCAGCACAGGCAAGATGTCGGCGCCACCCGAAACTTAAGGGGTTGGGGGTGGGGGTCTGGGGGAGGGGGCAGGGGTCTGCGACCCCTGGCCCCCTCCCCCAACCC
>CAZFWX010000100.1:0-11816 GCA_964522695.1 uncultured Desulfobacterales bacterium | reverse complement strand
CCCCCCCCCCCCCCCCCCCCCCCCCCCCCCCCCCCCCCCCCCCCCCCCAATTTTCTCACGGATACAACCGGTCCAGCAGGCGCGGGAAGGGGATGGCTTCCCGGACGTGGTGGAGGCCGCAGAGCCAGGCCACGACCCTCTCCAGGCCCAGGCCGAAGCCGCCGTGGGGCACGCTGCCGTAGCGTCTGAGGTCCAGGTACCACTCAAAAGGCTCCTGGGGCAGGTTATGGTCCCGGAGGCGGGCCAGCAGCGCGTCCAGGTCGGCGACGCGCTGGGAGCCGCCGACGATTTCGCCGTAGCCCTCCGGGGCCAGCATGTCCACGCACAGGGCGAGCCGGGGGTCCGCGGGGTCGGCCTCCATGTAGAAAGCCTTGCAGCTTAAGGGATAGCGGTGCACCAAGAGGGGCCGGTCGAACATCTTGGAAACCAGGGTCTCTTCGTCGCCGCCCAAATCCTCGCCCCAGGCCAGGTCTGTGCCGGCGGCCTTAAGGCGCTCCAGGACTTCGGCATAGCTGAGGCGGGGGAAGGGCTCCGCCAGCACGGCCTCCAGGGGCGCGGTATCCCGCTCCAGCGCAACCAGGGCCGGCCGCTGATGCGTCAGCACCCGCTCCACCAGGGTGCGCACCAAGTTTTCGGCCAGGGCCATGACCTCGTCCAGGGTGAAGAACGCGGCCTCGGCTTCCACCATCCAGAATTCCATCAGGTGGCGCCGGGTCTTGGACTTTTCCGCCCGGAAGGTGGGCCCGAAGCAATAGACCTTCCCCAGGGCCATGGCCGCGGCTTCGAGATAAAGCTGGCCGCTTTGGGAAAGATACGCCTTGCCCCGGTCCAGATAATCGGTTTCGAACAGAGTGGTGGTGCCTTCGCAGGCCGCGGGCGTGAGAATGGGCGTGTCGATGAGGATAAAACCCTGGCCGTGGAAAAAATCCCGGCAGGCCCGGGCAACCTCGTCCCGCACGCGCAGGATGGCCTGCTGCCGGGGGGAGCGCAGCCACAGGTGCCGGTGGTCCATGAGAAACCCCACGCCGTGGTCCTTGGGGGCGATGGGGTATTCTTGCGAAATATGCACGGGGGTGAGGCCGGTCACCTGGAGCTCATAGCCGCCCGGCGCCCGGGGCTCCGCCCGCACCGCGCCTTCCACAATAAGGGAGGACTCCAGGGTGAGGTGGGAGAAGGCCTCGAAATCGGCCTCGGGCGCCTGGCCCTTCACCAGCACGGCCTGGGCCAGGCCGCTGCCGTCCCGGATGACCAGGAAACGGATCTTGCCGCTGGAGCGCAGATGGGTGACCCAGCCCTGAACGCGGACTTGTTGCCCGGCGTATCTGGGAAAATCGGCGATGCGGACGGCGGGATGCAAACGATGCCCCTCTTTTCACAGCATGATCTTGATGACGGCCTTTTGCCGCAGGGTTTTCACCCATTCAGTAAATCTCTTATCCATGGCCTGGCGCATGAGGAAAGAGCGGATCTGCGGGGCCACCTCCTCATAAGAGCGGACCTGGTCGCCGCTCTTCCGGGCCACCACCTGCATAAATTGAAAACCGGCCGGAGTCTGGATGGGGGCCACTTCACCGGGTTTGAGCTTCTCCAAAGCCGCGGCCAACTGAGGATTCAAGTCGTTGGCGGAGATAAAGCCCAGGTCCTTCACCTTTAAAGAGTATTTGGCGGCCGTGGCCTCCAGGGAGCCGCCCTTGCCGGCGCTCTGGACGATTTCTTCGGCTTTCTTGCGAATCTCTTCCTTCTGGGCGGCCGTGGCCTGGGAAGGAAACGGCAATTCAATGATTTTTAAATGCACCCGCTGCCCCCGGCCAGCCTCTTTGGGATATTCCGTTTCATAAAAGCGGCGCATCTCGGCTTCGCTCACCGGCGTCACCTTGCCGCCCACGGCAATGGCCACCAGGCGATCCTGGATGATCTGGTCGCTGATCTTCTGCTTCAGTTCTTTTAAGGTCATGCCCGATTTGGCCAGGGCCTGTTCCAGGGCCTCCTGGCTCAGGAGGTTGTTGCGCTTCTTGAAATCATCCAGGGCCTGCTCCAATTCCTTGTCGGAAACGGTGATACCCCGGCGCTTGGCCTCGCCCCGGGCCAGTTTCTGGTCGATGAGAGTCTCCAGGACCTGCCGCTCCAGGGCTTTTTTGTCCTTGGACTTGGGACTCATGCCGGTTTGGGCCTGCACGATTTTGGTCAGCTGGTCCACCTCGGACAGGCTGATGATTTCGTCGTTGACAATGGCCACCACCCGGTCGACGACCTCTGCGGCGGCTGACATGGCCAGGCATAGACAACCGGCCATGAAAATGATCAGAATTTCTTTCCTGCGCTTCAGCATGATTTAAACCTCTTTCTCCCCCATAACAAAAGTCTCCACGTCTTTCAAGCAGTTTTCCAAGGGCGCCCAGGGGGAGGATTCATCCGCAAGGCGCACCCGCAAGGTTTGGTCCGGCTGAAGGCGGAAGCTCCTGGCTCGCTGGTTCAGAAGCTGGAACAGGCGTTTGAGGTCCAGGCGCTCTGGGGCGGCGAAGGTCAGCACCGCGAAGCCATTTCTCACCTCCAGGCGGCGGATGCCCAACTCCCGGAGGCGCTGGCGCAGGCGCACCACCTGCAGGAGGGCCCCAGCCTCGGGGGGCAAAGGCCCGAACCGGTCCAGAAGTTCCCCTTCCAGGTCGGCCAAGAGGTCAGGGGTAAGGCGGCCGGACAGGCGGCGGTAGAGGCCCAGGCGCTGCTGCTCGTCCGGGACAAAATCTTCGGGGAGGTACGCGGCCACGGGCACCCGGATCTCCGGTTCCGGGGCGCCTGCGGCCGCGGGTTCGCCCTTCATCTCCCGGACGGCCTGCTCCAAAAGTTCCAGGTAAAGCTCGCAGCCCACTTCGGCCAGGTGGCCCGATTGGGATTTGCCCAGGAGATTGCCGGCCCCCCGGATTTGCAGGTCGTGCAGGGCGATCTTGTAGCCCGAGCCCAGTTCGGTGAATTCCATGAGGGCCTTCAGGCGCTTCTGGGCCTCGCCCGAGAGCGCCGCTTCATCGGGCACCAACAGATAGGCATAGGCCTGGGCCTGGCTGCGGCCCACCCGGCCCCGGAGCTGGTAGAGCTGGGAGAGCCCCAGAGCGTGCGCCCGGTTAATGATAATGGTGTTGGCTGCGGGGATGTCCAGACCGGCCTCGATGATGGCGGTGGACACCAGGACGTCCACGTCGCCCCGCCAGAAGCGCACCATGACCCGTTCCAGCTCCCGCTCGGGCATCTGCCCGTGGGCCACGGCCACCCGCGCCTCGGGGACCAACTCCTGCACCCAGCGGGCCCAGGTGTTGAGGTTCCTCACCCGGTTGTGCACGAAAAAGACCTGGCCGCGGCGGGCCAGTTCCCGGCGGATGGCGGCCTGCACCACCGGCGGCTCGGGGCGGCAGAGGTAGGTGCGGATGGCCCGGCGGTTCTCCGGCGGGGTGTTGATGAGGCTCAGGTCTCTCAGGCCCGTGAGGGACAACTGCAGGGTGCGGGGGATGGGCGTGGCGGTGAGGGTGAGGACGTCCACCGTCTTGCGCCATTCCTTGAGCTTTTCCTTCTGGCTGACACCGAAGCGCTGCTCCTCGTCCACGATGAGCAGGCCCAAGTCCTTGAAGGTCACATCCCGGGACAGGAGCCGGTGGGTGCCGATAATGATATCCACCTTGCCTAAAGCCAGGTCGGCCAGGATGCGCTTCTGCTCCGCCGCAGACTTAAAACGCGACAGCACCGCCACTTCCAGAGGCAGATGGGCCAGGCGGCTGCTAAAGGTGTCGAAATGCTGCTCCGCCAGCACCGTGGTGGGCACCAGCACCCCCACCTGTTTGCCGTCCATGGCGGCCTTGACCGCGGCCCTGAGGGCCACTTCCGTCTTGCCGTAGCCCACGTCGCCGCAGATGAGCCGGTCCATGGGTTTGTCGCCCATCATGTCAGCCAGGACGTCCCCGATGGCCTGGAGTTGGTCCGGGGTCTCCTCAAAGGCGAAACCGGCCTCAAACTCCCGGTAGACCGGGTCGGGGGGTGAAAAGCCGTGGCCCGGCAGGACCCGGCGGGCGGCATAGAGTTCCACCAGCTCCCGGGCGATCTTCTCCACGGCCTTCTTGACCCGGCGCTTGGCCCGCTCCCAGGATTTGCCGCCCAGACGGTCCAGGTTGGGAGCCACACCCTCCACCCCCAGATATTTCTGCACCAGGTTCAGGCGGTCCACGGGCAGAAAGAGCCGGTCGCCCCCCTGGTACTCCAGCTCCATGAAGTCGTTGACCACTGCTCCCACGCTGAGCTTGACCAGCCCCTTGTAAACGCCGATGCCGTGGTCCAGGTGGACGATGGGGTCGCCCACCTGCAGGTCTTCCAGGGAGGCCAGGGGCTGCAGGGGCCGGGCCTCCTTGCGGCGGCGGCCCTCGGGCCGGAAGCCCAGTGCCTCGTCTTCGGTGAGGACGATGAGCTGGGCCGCGGGCAGGCGGAAGCCGCCGGTGAGTTCGCCCGTGGTGAGGGCCACGCCAGGGCCGGCTTCCCAGGCGGCTTCGACTTCCACCTCCGTGGCGAGGCCGGCCTCATCCAGGAGGCGGGCCAGGCGCTGGGCCCGGTGGCGGTTCATGGCCACCAGCACCGTCTGCCAGCCCTCCCGGCGCCACTCCGTGAGCCGCGCCGCCAACGCGGGGACCAGGCGGCCGTCCGCCGCGGCTTCCTTCGCCAGTTCCTGGCCCAAACCCGCGTTGGCTTCAGTGCGGAAGGCCAGGGTGGGAAAGGCCTCACCTTCGTCCAAGGGCAGAACCTGGCACCTGAGGACGGGAAAGTCCCGGCGGCGCGTCTCCCAGGGGGCCTCATCCAGCCAGCCGGGATTGTCGCCGTTGATCTGCTCCGTCAGCCGGTCCAGCTCCTGCTTCAGGTTGACGGGGTCCCATTCCACCACCAGGGTCTGGGGGGGCAGGTAATCCCACAGGGTGGCGGGGTCAGGGTAGAACTCGTGGAGGTGGCGCTCCAGACCCGGAAAATGGACGCCCTCCTGGACGTAGTGCCAGAACTGGGGGTCCTGGCGGCGGCGCCGGCGGCTCAGGGCGAAGTCCCGGGCGGCCTGGTCCAGGATGACCTCGTGGGCCGGCAGGACCACCAGCTCCGGCAGCTTTTCCCGGGAACGCTGGCTGGACGGGTCGAAGTGGCGCAGGGACTCCACTTCGTCGCCGAAAAATTCCAGGCGCACGGGCCGCTCGTATAGCGGCGGAAAGAGATCGATGATGCCGCCCCGGACGCTGACCTCGCCCCGCTCCTCCACCAACGGGCGGCGCTCATACCCCAGGGCGCTCAGCTGGGCCAGGAAGGCCTTGCGGTCCAGTTCCTCCCCGTCCACCACATACAAAAAACTGTCCTTAAGCCGGGCCGGAGGCGGCAGCTTCTCCCGCAGGGCCGCGACCGGGGCCACCAGAAAGAGGGGCGCGGCCGAGGTGAAGGCCAGATACGCTGCCCCCAGCCGGCCGGCGCTGACTTCGTGGTCAATGCCCAGCGTCTTGAAAGAGAGGATTTCATGGGCGGGAAAACTGAGCAGCCGGGGCCAGCCGCCAGGGGCGGCCTTGGCTATCTCTGGCAGGAAAAAGGCCAGGTCCTTGACAAAGGCCTCGTGAGAGGCGCTATCAGGGGTGACCAGCAGCAGCGGCCGGCCCGACTGGCGGAACAGGCGCGCCAGGACGTACGCCCCCGCCGCCGGGGACAGGCCCTTGACCACCACCTCCCGGTGGCCCTGCGCCAGCGCCGCGGCCACTTCCTGCCACCGGGCGCCGAATGCTAGTTGGTTTTCCATATATCTGCATATTTGTGGGGATGGCCGGGGGAACCCGTCCCCCCGCCCTCCCCTCAAGCTCCCCTCCCACCCCCCCATAAAAGGGGTGGAGGAAAAGTTTTGGGAGAGGGCCCCAGGTGTTCCAGCTTCCGACTCCCTGCGTCATTTCGCTCTTACGCGCGTTTAGGCCGCAAAGACGGGTTTCTGGCCGCCTTTCGGCCGGAAAAGGAAAGACCCGGCAAAAGCCCCGGGCCCTTATCCCCTTATAAAAGTATCCTTTGCCCCGGATTTTTGCAAGACCCAGGCCATGGCGCCGGTTGAGGGAACCTCGGCCGATCAGGGGCGAGCAAGGACGGCTCGAGAATTAAAGAGATTGGCAGGGCCGGAAAGCGGAGCGCATCACCCAGACAAGAAAACCTGCGCCTTTAAGATAATCAAGAGATCTTCCAGAGTAGCCGCTCATTTTCAGGCGGTGCCCTCAAAATCGCGCAATACGTGGCTCAGGCTTTCCAGCCTGTGCACACACCCGGGGGCGGGTGTCCTACACAAACTCTTCTAAAGGGGGCGGCAAGATTTGCCGGAAAGACCTGAACCCAGATTCGGGCGATGACAAATTCCATGCAATAACAATATCTTGCCCTATGGCATCGCCTTTGCAATCCAACCGTCTGAAACATCAGTGGATGTCTAAAGAGAGGCCATCATGCACATCGGTTGGAACATGGCGGCGTACATGGGGGCCCGGGCCACCAAAGACCTGGACCTGGTCAGCCACAACCTGGCCAATGCCGGCACGGCGGGTTTCAAGCGCCAGATCATGAACCAGTGGCGGCTGGAGGCCCCGGAGTTGGCCGCCCAGGGGCGCCAGCGGCCGGCCGCATACGTGGACGTGCTGCGGCGGGATTACAGCCAGGGTCCCCTGCATGAAACCATGGGGGAAACGGACCTGGCCATCCAGGGGCCGGGGTTTTTCAAGGTGCAGACCCCCCAGGGGGTGCGCTATACCCGCAACGGCTGCTTCCAGCTCAACGGCGAGCGCCAGTTGGTCACCCGGGAAGGCTATCCCGTGGTGGGGGCCCAGGGGCCCGTCACCTTAAACAGCATCGATCAGAAGTTCGGCATCGACGAACAGGGAGGCATCCACCTGGACGGCTCCATGAGCGGCCAGCTCACGGTGGTGGATTTTGCCCATCCCCAGGGGCTCCGGGCCGAAGGGCGTACGTACTACGCCGCTACGGCCGAATCCGGGGAGGAGCAGGAGGCCAAAGGCTCCCGCATCCTCCAGGGCAAGATCGAAGAAAGCAACGTGGACCAGGTGGCCGAGGCGGTGAACATGATCGACATCCAGCGCAGCTACGAGGCTTATCTCAAGGTGCTGGACACCTTTGCCGGCAGCGACCGCAAGGTGATCGAAGAAGTGGGCTTAAGCGTCTGATAAGGAGAGGACAGGACCATGTTTCGCGGCATGTTTTCGGCGGCCACCGGTATGGGGGCCCAGCAGTTGCGCCTGGACATCATCGCCAACAACCTGGCCAACGTCAACACCAGCGGCTTCAAGAAGAGCCGGGGCGATTTCGAGGATTTGGTCTACCAGACCGTGCGCCAGGCCGGGGGGGAGCTGCCCTCGGGGGGCCAGGTGCCCACCAGCCTGCAGATCGGCCTGGGGGTGCGCCCCGTGGGCATCGCCAAGATTTTCTCCCAGGGCGACTACGTGCATACGGAAAACGAACTAGACCTGGCCATCGAAGGCAAGGGCTTCTTCAAGGTGATGAGCAACGGCCTGGAGTACTACACCCGGGCCGGGTCCTTCAAAATCGACAAGGACGGCTTCGTCACCACCCCCAACGGCGACCGCCTGCAGCCGGAGTTCAGCGTGCCCCAACAGACCGTCTACCTCACCGTGGACACCAGCGGCAACATGACCTGCTTCGGGCCGGACAACAAGTCGCTCTCCACCGGCAAGCTCACGCTCTACACCTTTCCGAACCAGGCGGGCCTGAGCAACGTGGGGCGCAACCTCTTCCAGGTGACCGAGGCCTCGGGCAACCCCACCGAGGGGCAGCCGGGGGTGGACGGCGTGGGCACCCTGGCCCAGGGCTACCTCGAGGTCAGCAACGTCAACGTGGTGGAGGAGATGGTGAACATGATCATCGCCCAGCGGGCCTACGAACTCAACTCCAAGGCCATCCAGACCGCAGACGCCATGATGGAGCGGGCCTACCAGCTGAAGACGTAAAGGAGCAGGAGCCATGCGCCGCCTGATCATGGGACTCATTGCGCTCTTTTTCATCCTGGCCGCGCCCCTCCGGGGCGGAGCCGAGGGGCCACCCCCGGTGCAGTTCAGGGCCGAGGCCCAGGTGGCCGGGGATTACATCACCGTAGGCCACCTGGCCGCGCTCCCCCCGGACCTGCAGCAGAAATGCGGCCAGGCCCTGGTCTGGAGCGCCCCGCCGCCGGGGCAGGTGTACACCCTGACCAAGGACTTCCTGGAATACCGCCTGGGGCAGTTGGGCCTCCAGGGGCTGCTGGAGACGACCGCCCTGCCCGCGGCCATTTTCGTCAAGCAGACCGGGGTGCTGCTGGGCCAGGAAGAAATTGCCGCAGCCTACACCCGCTTCGTCAAAGAGCGCAGCCAATGGCCCGCGGCCAACCTGCGCCTCCAGGTTTTTCCCCTGGAAGAGCCCGTCATCCTGCCAGATCACCAGGTGAGCCTGGAGGTCCTGCCGCCCAAGGCCGGCCGCCTCCTGGGGGAAGTGGCCCTGGAGATGGTGGTGATGAAACAGGGCCAGGCGCTGAAGCGCTTCAAGGTGACGGGCAAGGTGGCCCTGGAGCGGCTGGTGGTGTGCGCCGCCAAACCCCTGCGGCCTCAGGACGTCATCGCCGCGGGGGACGTGCAGCTCATCAAACGGGAGATCGCCGACGCCGGCCTCAATGACTTTTTCGTCTCCGCCGACCAGGTGGTGGGGCAGACCGTGGCCAAGCCCGTGGGGCCCCAGGAAATCATCACCAGCAGGCACCTGAGCCAGGCCGCGGTGATCAAAAGGGGCGAAGAGGTGACCGTGATCCTGGACCAGGACGGCCTCATCATCTCCACCAAGGGCCTGGCCCGGGAGGAGGGCTTTCTGGGCCGCTCCATCCGCATGGTCAACCCCAAGAGCAAGAAGGAATTCACTGCCCAGGTGGTGGACGCCAAGACGGTGAAGGTGAAATTATGAGCCCTGGCCGCTGCCTCCTTATTTGTCTGTGCCTGTTGATTGCCCTGCCCCTCGTGGGCTGCGGGGGACCCGCAAAAAGCGCCAAGACGGTGGAATCCCCCATCGCCGCAGCCCCTTTGCCCCCCACCTCGCCGCCACAGGAAGGCTCCCTGTGGAGCCCCACCCGGCCCCACGGCCTGGTGGCCGACGCCCGGGCGGCCAACGTGGGCGACATCGTCACCATCAGCATCACCGAAACGGCCAAGGGCAGCGGCATCGCCAATACCCAGACGTCCAAAGTCTCCGGCGTCAAGGTGTCCATCGCTTCGCTCTTCGGCCTGACCTTTCCCATGAACACCTTTTCTGACAAAGATGCCGTGACGGAAAATGCCGTTGAGGCCGCGGTGGGCAACACCTCCAAGGGCGAGGGCAAGACCGAGCGCCAGAGCACCTTCACCACCTATCTGAGCGCCCAGGTGATCCGGGTTTTACCCAACAACTACCTGGTGGTCCAGGGAAAACGCCACCTGCGTATCAACAATGAAACCGAAGTGGTCACCCTGACGGGCATCGTCCGGCCCCAGGACATCGACCGCAACAACGTGGTGGCCTCCACCAAACTGGCGGAACCCCGGCTGGAATACTCCGGCATGGGCGTGGTCTCCGACAAGCAGCGCCAGGGCTGGGCGGTGCGCATCTTCGACCACCTCTGGCCGTTCTAAGTTGAGGAGGGCAGGGACATGAAGTTCTGGGCCGGCCGCCGCTCTTTCTGGTTAATGTTGGCGTTACTACTGGGGCTCGTGAGCTCCCCGGCCCAGGCCATCCGCCTGAAGGACATCGCCTCCTTCAAAGGGGTGCGGCCCAACCAGCTCATCGGCAACGGCCTGGTGGTGGGCTTAAACGGCACCGGCGACGGCACCAACGTGGACTTCAACACCCAGGAATTGGCCAACCTCTTGACCCAACTGGGCGTCAACGCCCCTAGGGACAAACTCAAGGTGAAAAACATCGCCGCGGTGGCGGTGACCGCCGTCCTGCCGGCCTTTTCCCGGGTGGGTTCCCGCATCGACGTCCTGGTCTCCTCCCTGGGCGACGCCAAAAGCCTCCAGGGGGGCACCCTGCTGCTGACGCCGCTTAAGGGCGTGGACAACCAGGTCTACGCCCTGGCCCAGGGGCCGGTGTCGGTGGGAGGGTTTGCCTCCAGCGGCCAGGCCGGGGGCGGGGTCACCAAGAATCACCCCACCGCGGGGCGCATCGCCAACGGCGCCACGGTGGAAAAAGAAGTGCCTTTGGATCTCCTGGGCAAGGATGAATTCACCCTCACCCTGCACGACGCCGATTTCACCACCTCCCAGCGGGCCGTGGGCGCCATCAACCGGCTTCTGCGGGGCAACTTCGCGGTCTCCCGGGACGGCGGCACCATCATGGTCAAGCTGCCGCCGGGCTACAAGGAGCGCATTGTGCCCTTGTTGGCCTCCCTGGAAAACCTGGAGATCACCCCGGACGCGGTGGCCAAGGTGGTCATCGACGAACGCAACGGCACGGTGGTCATGGGGGCCAATGTGCGCCTGGCCACGGTGGCCATCGCCCACGGCAACCTCATGGTGACGGTGAAGGAAAAGCCCCGGGTGTCCCAGCCGCTGCCCTTCTCCCAGGGCCGGACCACGGTGGTGCCGGACACCAGCATCACTGTCCAGGAAGGGGAAAAGCGGCTCATGGTGCTCCCCGAAGGGGTGAGCATCGGCCAGGTAGTGCAGGCCCTAAACGCCATCGGCGTCACGCCCCGGGACCTCATTGCCATCCTTCAGGCCATTAAAGCGGCCGGGGCCTTGCAGGCTGAACTGGAAATTATCTAAGGAGTCTTCGTGTGTCGATCCACAGGTTGAACCCCCTCAACTCCGGCCCTACGGGCCTGACCGGCATCACTCCCCTGGGGGCCGGGGCGGGGAACCCCGGCGCCCGGCAGGCCCCCCAGGTGGCCAGGGAAGCAGAATCCCTGTTTCTCACCCAGCTTCTCCAGCAGTTGCGGCAGTCCCTGGTGGCCGGCGTCAAAGGACGCAAACAGGAGACCAAAGAATACCAGGCCATGATCGACCAGCATCTGGCCCGGGCCCTGGCCGAGGGGGGCGGCCTGGGGCTGGCCCGGAAAATTATGGATGACCTGGCGCCGCGTTTGGCGGCCCAGGGTAAAGGGGTGAAACATGCAGCACCAGATCCGCCTACCCAACCCGGAGGCGCCGCAACGCCGGGAGATGCTCCTCCACCAGCAGCTCCTTGAGTGCCTGGAGCAGGAGCGGCTGGCCCTGGCCGCGGCTGATGAAGAGGCCATCATTTCCCTGGCCGCAGTCAAGGGCAATCTCCTGGAACAGCTGCAGCACCTGGCCCAGGAGAAGCTCGAGGGACCGGCCGCGCCGGAGGACGAGGCCCTCCTGGCCAGTCTGAAACGGCGGTTGGCCGCCGCCCACCGGCGGAATCATGCCCTGATCGGGGCCTCCTTGGAAGTCATCCAGGATTTCTTAAAGCAATTGCAGCCCCGGGAGGCCGGCATCTATGGGCCGCCGGCCCCGGCGCGGGGGGCCTCGCCCCTTCCTCTTTTTCAGCGCCAGGCCTGAGGAGTTTGCCTCATTTGCCATGGGTTGAGTTGCCGAGGAGGCTGGTAGTTCACCACTGTCCCTTTGAAATTTATGAATTGCCACTCATATGCCAGGTCGCCTCTGCATTGGTCATTTTAAGAGAAAACCATCGTGTGGCGATTCAGGATTTCCTTAAAAAATTATCGGCACGCCATTCTCCCCCTCCCCTGGTGGGAGGGGGTTGGGGGGAGGGGGAGCTACTTTTGCAAGGTTAGG
>CAZFWX010000099.1:0-12594 GCA_964522695.1 uncultured Desulfobacterales bacterium | reverse complement strand
GTGTCCCGGTCCACGACGATGGTGTCCCCTTCCTTGAACTCCCCGGAGAGCAGCATGGGGGCCAGTTTGTCCTGGAGATATTTCTGGATGGCCCGCCGCAAGGGCCTGGCGCCGTACACCGGATCAAAGCCCGCTTCGGCCAGGAAGTCCCGGGCCCCGTCGGTGAGCTCCAGCTGCAGCTGGCGCTCGGACAAAAGCTTGGCCAGGCGCACGGTCTGCAGGTCCACGATGGACCGCAGTTGCTCCAAAGTCAGGCGGTGGAAAATCAGGATATCGTCCACCCGGTTCAGGAACTCGGGCCTAAAGTGCAGCCTCAGGGCCTCCATGACCCGGTCCTTCATCTGGGCCTCGTTCGCGGCCTCGGCGATGTATTGGCTGCCGATGTTGCTGGTCATGATGACGATGGTGTTCTTGAAGTCCACGGTGCGGCCGTGCCCGTCGGTGAGACGGCCGTCGTCCAGGATCTGCAAGAGGGCGTTGAAGACCTCGGGGTGGGCCTTTTCGATTTCATCGAAGAGCACCACCGAATACGGCCGGCGGCGCACCGCTTCGGTGAGCTGACCTCCCTCCTCGTAACCCACGTAGCCCGGCGGCGCGCCGATCAAGCGGCTCACCGTGTGCTTCTCCATGTATTCACTCATGTCCAGGCGCACCATGGCCTGCTCGGAGTCGAAGAGAAACTCCGCCAAGGCCCGGGCCAACTCGGTTTTGCCCACGCCGGTGGGACCCAGGAAGATGAAGGAGCCCAGCGGCCGGTTGGGGTCCTGCAACCCGGAACGGGCCCGGCGCACCGCGTTGCTTACTGCCTGCACCGCCTCCTCCTGGCCCACCACCCGCCGGGCCAGGCGCTCCTCCATGTGCAGGAGCTTGGCTTTTTCGCCTTCCAGCAGCCGGGTCACCGGGATGCCGGTCCACTTGGCCACCACTTCGGCCACGTCCTCCGCGTCCACCTCTTCCTTAAGCATGGCGCCTTCGGCCTGCATTTCCGCCAGCTTCTTGCTTTGCTCCTCCAGTTCCTTATGCAGGTTCAGCATGGCGCCGTACTTCAGTTCCGCGGCCTTGGCCAAATCCCCCACCCTCTCCGCCTGGGCCGTCTCTGTCTGGACCTTGTCAATCTGCTCCTTGATGGCGGCGATGCGGGTGATGACCTCTTTTTCCTGCTGCCAATGGGCCTTTAAAACTGCGCTGCGCTCCTTGAGGTCGGCCAGGCTCTTCTCAATCTTGGCCAGCCGTTCCTGGGAAGCCGGATCCTGCTCCTTTTTCAGGGCCTCCCTTTCGATTTCCTCCTGGGTGATCTTGCGCTCCACTTCGTCGATCTCACCGGGACGGGAATCGATCTCCATGCGCAACTTGGACGCGGCCTCGTCAATCAGGTCCACGGCCTTGTCCGGCAGGTGCCGGTCGGTGATGTAGCGGTGCGACAGCGTCGCCGCGGCCACAATGGCGCTGTCTTTGATGCGCACCTTGTGATGCACTTCGTATTTTTCCTTGAGCCCGCGCAGGATGGCGATGGTGTCCTCCACCGAGGGCTCGGCCACAAATATCGGCTGGAAGCGGCGCTCCAGGGCTGCGTCCTTTTCCACATACTTGCGGTATTCGTTGAGCGTCGTCGCGCCCACGCAGCGCAACTCGCCCCGGGCCAGGGCGGGTTTGAGCATGTTGGACGCGTCCACCGCGCCTTCCGCCGCGCCTGCGCCCACCAGGGTATGCATCTCGTCGATGAACATGATGATCTGGCCGTCCGACTCGGTGACCTCTTTGAGCACGGCCTTCAAGCGGTCTTCGAACTCGCCCCGGTACTTGGCTCCCGCCACCAGGGCGCCGATATCCAGGGCCACCAGGCGTTTGTCCTTCAGGCCCTCGGGCACGTCGCCGTTCACTATGCGCTGGGCCAGACCTTCGACGATGGCCGTCTTGCCCACGCCGGCCTCGCCGATGAGCACCGGGTTGTTCTTGGTGCGCCGGGAGAGCACCTGGATGATGCGCCGGATCTCGCTGTCCCGGCCAATGACGGGGTCGAGCTTCCCGCCCCGGGCCAATTCCGTGAAGTCACGCCCGTATTTCTCCAACGGCTGGTACTTGTCCTCCGGAGCCTGATCGGTGACCCGGGCCGAGCCCCTGAGTTCCGCCAGGACCTTGAGCAGGGCTTCGGGGGTCAGGCCCGCCCCGGACAGCAGCCGGCCGGTGTCGCTGCCTTTATCCTCCACCAGGGCCAGAAAGATATGCTCGGTGGAGACATATTCGTCCCGCATCTGTCCGGCCTTCTTTTGGGCCTCGTCCAGGATTTTGGCCAGACCGGGGGAAACGTAAATCTGGGCCTCGCCGCTTACCTGGGGCAGGCGGGTGATGAGATCATCCACCCCCCGGATGAGAACCTGGGGGTCAATTTCCATTTTCTTCAAGAGCGGCCGGATGAGGCCGTCTTCCTGGGCCAGGAGGGTGCGCAGCAGGTGCGCGGGCTCGATCTGGGGGTGATTGAGGCGCCGGGCCAATTCCTGGGCCCCCTGCAGGGCCTCCTGGGCTTTGAGGGTGAACTTATCCAAACGCATTTATCTGAGAGCCTCCTTGAGCTGATGGCTAACTTGAAGTAATTACTCAATAAGGTAAGAACCCCAGGTTCCCCCGTCAAGGAAATGGCCATTGGCAGAACTAATTTTGGACACTATAATGAACAATTAATATCCGGGTGGAGGCCGGCTCTTTCCAGCCCTCTCCCGACACTGATGAGGTTAGAATAATGAGGCTGGTGGCCCTCATCCCCGCCCGCTACGGCTCCACCCGGTTTCCGGCCAAGCCCCTGGCGCTGATTCTGGGGAAGCCCCTGATCCAGCGGGTCTATGAACGCGCCTTACAGGTGCCGGGGCTCAATGGGGTCTATGTGGCCACGGACGACGAACGCATCAAGGAATGCGTGGAAGGTTTCGGCGGGCAGGCGGTCATGACCCGGGAGGACCACTTATCGGGCAGCGACCGACTGGCTGAAGCCGCGGAATTCCTGGGTCTGGACGGCGAGGACATCGTCATCAACATCCAGGGCGATCAGGCGGTGTTTCCGCCGCTGCTGGTGCGTCACCTGGCGTCGCTTCTGGAGAAGGACTGAAGCGCGGTCATGGCCACGCCGGTGCGGCGTGTCAAAGACATGGACCTGGCGGTCAACCCCAACGTGGTTAAAGCCGTGTTTGACCACCGGGGCCGGGCCCTGTATTTCTCCCGCAGTCCCCTGCCCTACTGGCGCGACGGCGACAAGCCCTACTTTTTCAAGCACATCGGCATCTACGTCTACCGCGTCAAATTCCTGAAGGAATTCGTCACCCTGCCGCCAGGCCGCTGGGAAGAGGCGGAAAAACTGGAGCAACTGCGGGCCCTGGAATACGGCTTCCCCATCCATGTGGCGGAAACCGCAGAAGATACCCTGGAAGTGGACACGCCCGATGATGCAGCGCGGCTGGAGGAGTATTTGGGAAATGTGGGAGGAGGGCCAGGGGGATGATTCCCCTGCCCTCCCCCCACATTACCCGGGTGGTCATCTCCACGGCCCTGGGGTTGGACGGCCGGGGGATTTTTCCTTACACCCTGTGGCCGGCCTACCGGCGCTTGCAGCGACTCGTCCGGGAAACCGGGACCACGGTTTTGACCAAGTCGGCCACCCGCCATCCCCGGCGGGGGAATTTCCTTCCCGTCAACCCCTTCACCTGGAAGTATATCCAGCGCCTGCCTAATTCAGGCATGCTGAACGCCTACGGCCTCACCAACGCCGGTGTGGCTCTGGGCCTGCCGGGACTCAAAAACGCCCTGGACATGGGCCTGAACGTCATTCCCAACTTCTACCCCGAGTTCGCCAAAGGCACGGACCTGGCCATCGCCCAGACCCTGGAGGCCATCGCCCTGTACCGGGAAGCCCTGGGCTTGAAATTCGGGGCCCTGGAATTAAACTTTTCCTGCCCCAATGCCGATGAGGAAATCCGGGAAAACGTGGTCCAGTCGCTTCAGTGCTGCCGGATGGTACGCCGGACCTATCCGGAACTTGGCCTCATCGCCAAGATCAGCATCTGCCACCCCCTCGGATTCGCTCAGGAACTGGAGGCACTGGGCGTCCACGCCATCCACGCAGTGAACACCATCCCTTATGCCCTGGTCTTTCCGCCGCCGCAGTTTCCGCCTTCCCCCCTGGCCAAGGCCGGCGGCGGCGGCGTCTCCGGCGGCCCCGCCTTCGCCCAGGCCTACGCCTACAACCGGGAGTTGCGCCAGAAGGTGAAGCTTCATCTCATCATGGGCTGCGGGGTCACGTCCCTCAGTGATGCCCAGCGCTACTTTGATATCGGCGCCGATAGCGTCAGTATTTGCACCCTGGTTTTAAGAAATCCCGGAAAGGCGGCAGAAATTATCCGGCATTGTGGCGGCAGGGCCGCAGAATATATTCAGGCCTGATGGGGGGCCGAACCCGCCCCACACCGGCGGGCACGGAGGCCCGCCCCACCATTTTTTTTTTACGCCGGGGAAGCCGGGAACGGCGCTCCTGACCCCCTTACATGCATCTCTTCTTCCCTAATCCTTGGTCCCCCTATCAATGGCCTGGACGGTGATGTCCAAAAGCGCAGCGAGTTCGTCCGCAGTGATGCACAACGGCGGCATGAGGATGATGACGTCGCCCAGGGGGCGCAGGATGGCTCCCAATTTGCGCGCCGCCAGGATGACCCGGTGGCCGGTGCGACGGGGGAGGGGGAAGGGTTCTTTGGTGGCCTTGTCCGCCACCAGTTCGAGGCCCACCATGAAGCCCCGCTGGCGGATGTCACCCACGTGGGGATGAGCGGCTAACTCCTTCAGGCGCTTACTTAAAATCTCGATTTTCAGGGCCAATTTTTCTAACACCTGGTCTTTTTCAAAGATATCCAGGCTGGCCAGGGCCACGGCCGCAGCCAGGGGATTGCCGGTATAGGTGTGGCCGTGGAAGAAGGTCTTGAACTCCTCAAATTCTCCCAAGAAAGCGTCATAAATCTCGTCGGTGGCCAAAGTCGCGGCCAAGGGCAGATAACCGCCGGTGATCCCCTTGGCCAGGCACATGAGGTCCGGGGTGACGGATTCGTGTTCGCAGGCGAACATCCGGCCCGTGCGGCCGAAGCCCACGGCCACCTCATCGGCGATGAGCAGCACGTCATGGGCCCGGGTGACCTCCCGCACTTTGGCCAGATACCCCGGCGGCTGGGGAATCATGCCCGCGGCCCCCTGCATAAGGGGCTCCAGGATCACCGCGGCCAACTCCTGGTGGTGCGCCGCCACCATATCCACAAGGCGGGTCAGGCACTGCTCCCGGCAGTCCCCGGCATGTTCGCAGCGGTAGCAATAGGGCGTGGGGGCCTCCAGGGTGGGAATGAGCAGGGGGTGGTAAATCTCGTGGAACAAAGGGATGCCGCCCACGGATACTGCGCCCAAAGTATCCCCGTGATAGGCCTGGCTCAATTTCAGGAAGCGCCGCTTGTCCTTCTTTCCCCGCTGTTGCCAGTATTGAAAGGCCATTTTCAGGGCCGCCTCCACCGCGGTGGAGCCGTCGTCGGAATAGAAAACTTTATTGAGCCCCGGCGGCGCGATCTCAGCCAGCCGCCGGGCCAGGATGATGGCGGGCGGATGGGCCAGACCCAAGAGCGTGCTGTGGGCCACCAGTTCCGACTGGGCCAACAGGGCCATATCGAGCTCAGCGCGCCGATGCCCGTGCACATTGGCCCACAAAGAAGAGACCCCGTCCAGATAGCGGCGGCCCGAGCGATCATAAAGATAGATCCCTTCACCCCGGGTGATGATGAGCAGCTCTTCCCGGCAAAAGCCCCGCATCTGGGTGAAGGGATGCCAGAGGTGATCCCGGTCCCAGCGGGCCAGGGTTTCCTGGTCAAAAATCATGGCGCCTCCCGGAGGCCTGGAATGGAGGGAATCATGAAGGATTGGGATCAGGAGCGCCACAGGCCGGAAAGCCTGCGCCACCGGCCCCCTTCCCCTCCCCCGCACCCCCCTCCCTCATCCCTGATGGGTATGGAAAGAGAACACGGGCGACCAAATGATGGCTTGCTTTTTTTGGAATCATATCATGGGGGGAGGGGGGAGAAAATCAGTTTGCCGGCTTAGCTGATCAGATGAACGGCAGGAGCCAGCGTTCCAGGGAGCCCTGGACTTTCTTCTCACACCAGAGACAGGCCCGGGAGGCTGTCTCCGGCAGCCAGGCGCATGGGAATGGGCGTGCGCCGCGGGTCGGTGAGATGAAAACGGCGCATTTTGTTAAAAAGCGTAGTGCGGCTGATCCCCAGGGCGCGGGCGCTCAGCTGGCGGTTCCACTTGAAGCGCTCCAGCGTTTCCAATAAGATGTGCTTCTCGGCCAGGGCCAGGGCTTCTTCGAGTGTGAGTTCCCCCGGAGGCGCCGCCGGGCTGCCGTTGCCTTTGAGATGCGGAGGCAGGGACTCTGGCACCAGGTATTCCCCCCGTGACAAAATCACGCCCTGCTCAATGACGTTTTCCAACTCCCGGACGTTGCCGGGCCAGCCGTACCGCAGCAAATACTGCATGGTGCTGCGGGAAACGCCTTTGACCTTGCGGTGGTGGACCGCGTTGAACTGCCGGATGAAATGTTGCGCCAAAGGATTGATGTCGGCCAGGCGGTCCCGCAAGGGCGGCATGTTAAGAGAGACCACGTTGATGCGGTAGTAGAGATCCTCCCGGAAATTCTGGTTGGCCACCTCCTCTTTCAGGGAGGTGTTGGACGCAGTAATGATGCGCACGTCCACCGGAACAGGGGTGGTGCCGCCCACCCGTTCGATGACTTTCTCCTGGAGAACCCGCAAAAGTTTTATCTGGTGATTGGGGGAGGCCAGGTTGATGTCGTCCAGGAAGATGGTCCCCCCCTGGGCCATTTCAAATTTTCCCTTTTTATCCCGGATGGCCCCGGTGAAGGCCCCCCGCTGGTGACCGAAAAGCTCGCTCTCCAGGAGGGTCTCGGACAGGGTGCCGCAGCTGAGCTGCACGAAGGGCCGGCCCCGCCGGGGGGAGTTCTCGTGGATGTACCGGGCCAAGAGCGACTTGCCCGTGCCGGACTCGCCGGTGATGAGAACCGTGGCCTGGGTGTCGGCGATGGTGTGCACCGTTTCCAGGAGTTTTTCCATCTTGCGGTCCCGGTACAGCAAAGTCTCCTGCAGGTCCCAGGGCTTGAGGCGCCGCCGCAAAGACTCGTAGCAGACCAGGAGCCGGTGCTGGTCCAACGCCCGGGCGATGGTGAGCTTGAGGCGCACGTCGTCGATGGGCTTGGTGATGTAGTCGTAGGCCCCCAGTTTGATGGCTTCCACCGCGCCGTCAATGTGGCCGTGGCCGGTAATGAAAATGACCAGGGTGTCGGGACGCCGGCCCTTGATTTCTTTGAACAGCTCCAGGCCGTTGACCCCCGGCATCTGGATGTCGCTCAGCACCAGGGGATAGTCCTCCCCTTTGAGGCGTTCCAGGGCTTGGGCGCCGTCTCGGGCGGTATCCACCCGGTAGCCCTCCAGGGTCAGCATTTCCTGCAGGGACTCGCAGACCAGGGTGTCGTCATCCACAATGAGCAGACGGTCAGACGGCATGGTTACCTCCCATGGACTTCCTGGGCAAAATGACCCGCACCCGGGTGCCCTGCCCGGCGCGGCTCTCCACCAGGAGTTGCCCCTGGTAACGTTCCAGAATCTTCCGGCAGATGGGCAACCCCAGCCCCAGACCCTGACCTTCCCCCTTGGTGGTATAAAAAGGCAGGAAGATATGATTCTGCTCTTGGGGACTTAAGCCCGGGCCGGTGTCCTCAAAGGCGACCTCCACCTGGCTTTCATCCAGACGGCCGTCAATGCGCAGGGACCCGCCCTGGGGCATGGATTGCAGGGCGTTTTTGATGAGATTGACGAAAACGTGATAGAGATCGCCCTCGGCCCGGGTGTGGGCCAGGTCCGGTGGCGGCAGGCAAGTGACCTCCACCCGCTGGTCGCTGGCCTGAAACATCAGGATCTTGACGGCATCCTGCAGCAGAGTCAGGATGCTATCCGTGGCCCGGGGGGGGGTTAAAGGATTGGCCGAGCTCAACAGCGAGCGGATGGTCAGGGACATCTTCTGCAGCCCCTTCTGGGCCTCGCCGAGATAACGCTCCACTTCCCGGGGCTCATCCTTTTTCCGCTGCGCCAGGGAAAGATAACGCCTGATGCCGTCCAGTGGGTTGTTGAGTTCGTGGGCCACGCAGAGGCTCAATTTCCCCATGATGGCCAGGTGCTCATAAAGCTGCAGGCGCTGGCGTAAATTTTCCCTTTCGCTCACATCCTCCACCAGCAGGACAACCAGGGGATCAGCCTCAGGACCGGAGGCAGGGACCAGCTTGAAGTCCAGGTGCCGGGGCATGTGTGGGTTGAGAATAGATTTCAGGGCGGCGCATTCCCGGGGTTCCCGGTCCGCCAGGACCTGCCCGCAGGTCTGGATCACCAGACCTGCATCCTGAGGGGATAAGCCCAGGAGGGAGAGTAACTCCCCGGCGGCCAGGCTGGCCTGGCCCTGTCCCGCCAGCCGGAGGAGCGACGGGCTGGCCTGGACCGCCCGCAGATCCCGATCCAGAAGAGCCACCCCCAGGGGCAGGCGCTCCGGGACAGCCGCGCCCATGACCGGCAGGGTGGCCAATTCCGCCTTGGGCTCACGGGATTCCAGCACCTCCACAAAGAGACGTCCCAGAAGCCATCCCAAGAAAAGTTCCCGGGCGCTGAAGGAACCGCCGGGACGGTCGGTGAGGTTGATCACTCCCCAGAAGCGGCTGCCCCTGAGAGGAATGATCATGAAACTGCGGGAGTGGTACATATACCGCCGGGGCAGATAGGCGAAGCGCTGATCCAGGTCCAGATCGGCCACCAACAGGGGCCGGTGATGATTGGCCATCTGCCCCATGATGCCGTCGCTGATGGGGACCTGGGCGGCCTCCCGGGCCTGGGCGTCGGGCCCCGTGGCCGCCAGACCATGGAACTGATTGCGGCCGGCGTCGTACAGAAAGATGGAGCAGCGGGTGGCCTGGACCAGGTCCTGCGCCCCCGTCAGGAAGCGCCGGGCCACCGGAGCCAGTTCCCCGCCCTCCTGCACCGCGTCCTTGAGAGAGGCGAGGATGGCCGCTTCCGGCGTATCCGTTAAAAGATCCAGGGCCTGCCACCCCAGGGCCTCGGCCCCCTGAAAGATGACCTCCAGTTCCCGCTCCACCTGGGTCAGGCGGCGGAACTCCAGGGCCCGGCGGATGGCGTGGCGCAGGATGTCCGCCTGGATGGGCTTGGTCAGGTAATCAAAGGCCCCCAGCTTGACGGCCTGCACCGCATCCTGGAAATTGGCGTAACCCGTGAGCACGATGGTGGGGACTTCGGGATGATGCAGACGCACGTATTGCACCAGGTCCATGCCCCCGGCCTCGGGCATCACCATGTCGGTGAGCACCAGGTCGTAAGCCCGGCCTGCCAGCCGCGCCCGGGCCTCGGCCACCCCGCCGGCCGTATCCACCAGGTACGCCGGGGTCAACAGCTCCTTGACCAGGTGCAACATGGGCGGCGCATCGTCCACCACCAGAAGCCAGGGTTTCTCTCGCATGGGAAAAATCGTACCCGCCGGGCCGAAGGAGTTGGGGCGCACCAGACCCCTTGGTGTTCTCTTTCCTTTTCGGCATCCCGGGAAAATTACTTTACGGAGAAAATAAGAAGGAGCGTATTTTTTCTGGAAAGGGTCCTCGGGGGAAATTTGATGCTGCGCAGGCCGCCACCAGAAATCCGGGAAGATTGCTTTCATTGCTGGTATAATTTTTCCAGACTGCCCAGACTCGCCACCCGGACCTTATCCCTTGGGAATTTTCCGAAACGCCGTCCCCTTTGCCGCCAGGGCGCTCCTTGCCCCCCTCTGGCTGGGCCTGGCCCTGTCCCTGGCCTGGATATCACCGTCTGCCGCAGCTCCCTCCAAACCCTTCAACGTTTACCTGTTCACGGCCAAAGGCTGCCTCCATTGCCTGGACGCCAAAAAATTCCTGGGGGACCTGCAAACCAGGTATCCCCACATCAGGATCGTGGAGCTGGAGCTCACCGGGAGTCAGGAAAATCAGGCGCTTTTCCAGCAGCTGGCGGCCCGGCTGCGGCTGGATCTGGGCGGGGCGCCGTGCATCGTCATCGGCGCCCAGCCTTTCGTGGGCTGGCAGGATGAAAAAACCACCGGCGCGGCCCTGGAGGCGGCTATCCGGCAGGCCGGGGAGCAGCCGCCCCTCGATGTCATCGCCTCTTTGCGCACTTCCGACAAGCCCTTGCCGGAGCCGCCTACTCTTCAGATCCCTCCAATCCTGACCCTGCCCCTCATCGGCGCGGTGGAGACCCGCCATCTCTCCCTGGGGCTGCTGACCGTGATCCTGGGCGCCCTGGACGGCTTCAACCCCTGCGCCATGTGGGCCCTGGTCTTTCTCATCGGCTTGCTGCTGGGCATGGAAAACCGCAGCCGCATGTGGGCCCTGGGCAGCCTGTTCATCGCCAGTTCGGGCCTGGTGTACTTTTTCTTCATGGCCGCCTGGCTGAATATCCTACTCTTTCTCGGTTTGGTCTTCTGGATCAGGCTGGTCATCGGCGTGGTGGCCCTGGTGGCCGCGGGAGTGAATCTCCGGGAATATTTCCTCAACAAGGCAGGTACTTGCGCCCTCGAAGGCGGAAAAAAACGGGCCGGGGTCATGGCCAAAATCAAAAGCGCCATCGAACACCAAAGCCTGCTCCTGGCAGCAGGAGGCATCTTCCTGCTGGGCATGGCCGTGAACCTGGTGGAGCTCTTCTGCTCGGCCGGGCTCCCCGTGGTCTATACCCAGATTCTCAGCTTAAGCCGCCTGCCGGCCTGGCAGTACTACCTCTACCTGGCCCTCTACATCTTCGTCTTCATGCTGGATGACCTCATCGTCTTTGTGGTCTCCATGCTGACCTTGCAGCACTTCGGGCTCACCACCCGGTACAAACGCGTCTCCAACCTGGTGGGCGGGGTGGTTTTGCTGGCGGTGGGCCTGCTCCTCATCTTCCGCCCCGAATTTCTCATGTTCGGTTAGGAAGGAAGGTGGCGGACAGAAAAAATGCATCAAAAGGGTTATTATCCTCGTTCATCGAAAAAATCTTTAAAGATGCCCAAGGGCAACAGATGACCCTTTTTTCCTTCCCCCTTGATGGGGGAGGGCCAGGGAGGGGGTGGGGTCTTTGAACCCTTGCCGCCCACAGTTGCCACCCTCCCCCTGACCCCATCCCATCAAGGGAGGGGGAAGATGCGCGGATGCTGTCTCAAATGACTTCTTAGACCCATTTGCCTTCTTGGCTAGGCTGGAATTTGCAGCTAAAGGAATAACCGCCATGGACAAGAAAAATCCCAATATTCTGGTTTTTGCTTCCGGGACGAAAGCCGGCGGCGGCTCGGGCTTTGAGACCCTGGTCCAAGCCACGCGGACGCAGCCGCCCCTTTTGGAAGCCCGCATCTGCGGGGTGGTGACCAATCATGCGGCGGGCGGGGTAATGAAAAGGGCCAAAGCCTTGGGGGTTCCCTGCCACCACTGGCCCGGGCCTTTCGTGGCCCAGGGCTACCAGGACCTGGTCAGGCATTTTAGGGCCGATTACGTCATGCTCTCGGGCTGGCTCAAACTGGTGGCGGGACTCGACCCGGCCCGCACCATCAATATCCATCCCGGGCCCCTGCCCCGCTTCGGCGGGCCCAACCTCTACGGCCATCATGTGCACGAAGCGGTGCTGGCCGCGTATCACCGCGGGGAAATCACTCACAGCGCGGTGACCTTGCATTTTGTGGATGAAGTCTATGACCGGGGTCCGGTATTTTTCGCACACCCGGTGCCCATCGAGCCGGACGACACCCCGGAGACCCTGGCCACTCGGGTGAACCGGGCGGAACACGACTGGCAGCCCCGGGCGCTCAACTACGTGGTGCAGGAAAAGGTGCGGCTGGCGGGCGGCAAAGTCGTTTATGAGACGGAGGCATTAAAGCGTTTGCTGATGCCGGCAGGGGCGTGAATCAGGGGCGGTAAAATATGGGGCGGGCTCTGCCCGCCTTGGTATTTTAAAGCTCTTCTTTTGGCGGGCGGAGCCCGCCCGGCAACGCAATGAATCCCGTTCCCCAATTGATCTTGTGAGGGGAGGAAAACTCCTCCTTCCTTGGCAAATCCCGGCCATTGCCCAGCAGCAGCAGGTTCGGCCCGGTCTGGCCTCCTTTAAAAATTGAAAAAGAGTCTATCACGCTGAAGGTGGCGGTGTTGGCGTCATAGGCGTAGGTGGTCACAATGAGCAGGGCGTTATGAATATCCACCACGCTGAAGTAATAGACGCCGGCCTGATTGTGGACATGCCAGGAGGCATCCTTGGTGCTGGCGCTGGTGTCCACCGGCGCGCCGCAGGTGCCGTTGAGCAGCTGCACCACGCGGTTTTTCCAGGGCGGCCGGGGCGGATCGGTCTGGGGCTTGGGGGGACGCTCCTGTCAATGAACTTGCGGGAATAGAGATGGGAATGACCGCAGGCGAAGAAGGCGCTACCGCCGGGGGAGGTGAAGGAATAGACCAGGCGCTCGTAA
>CAZFWX010000098.1:0-12596 GCA_964522695.1 uncultured Desulfobacterales bacterium | reverse complement strand
ACATGGTGGTTGACGCGCACGACCCGTCGAAGAAGCACCGGCCGATGATGACCACCGCGGACCTCTCCCTGCGCTTCGACCCCATCTATGAGCCCATCGCCCGGCGCTACCTGGAGAACCCCGACCTGTTCGCGGACGCCTTCGCCCGGGCGTGGTTCAAGCTGATCCACCGCGACATGGGCCCCCGCTCCCGCTATCTCGGCCCGGAGGTCCCGGCGGAGGAACTGATCTGGCAAGACCCGGTACCCGCAGTCGACCATAAGCTCATCGACGCGCCGGACATCGCCGCCCTCAAGGGCAAGATCCTGGCCTCGGGCCTGTCGATCCCGGAACTGGTCTATACCGCCTGGGCGTCGGCCTCCACGTTCCGCGGCTCCGACAAGCGCGGCGGCGCCAACGGAGCGCGCCTTCGTCTGGCGCCGCAAAAGGATTGGCCCGTCAACCAGCCGGCCCAATTGGCGAAGGTCCTCAAGGCCCTGGAGGGCATCCAAAAAGAGTTCAACAGTGCGCAGTCCGGCGGGAAGAAGGTGTCGCTTGCCGACCTCATCGTTCTGGGTGGATGCGCCGGCGTCGAGCAAGCGGCGCAGAATGCCGGTTACGATGTGACCGTGCCCTTTTCGCCGGGACGCACGGACGCGTCGCCGGAGCAAACCGACCTGAAGTCATTCGCCGTCCTCGAACCGGTTGCCGACGGCTTCCGCAACTACCTTAAAACCAAATACGCCGTGACCGCAGAGGAACTGCTCATTGATCGGGCGCAACTGCTGACGCTGACCGCTCCTGAGATGACGGTTCTCGTTGGCGGCATGCGCGTCCTGAATGCCAACTTCGGGCAGTCCCGGCACGGCGTCTTCACCAAGCGGCCAGAGACTCTCACCAATGACTTCTTCGTGAATCTGCTCGACATGAGCACGGAGTGGCGGGCAACGGCAGACGAAAACGTCTTCGAGGGCCGTGATCGCGCCACGGGAGAACTCAGGTGGACTGGCACCCGGGTCGACCTTATATTCGGTTCCAACTCCCAACTCCGGGCTCTGGCGGAAGTCTACGCCTGTGCGGACTCCCAGGAGAAGTTCGTGCACGACTTTGTGGCGGCGTGGCACAAGGTCATGAATCTTGACCGCTTCGACCTCGCCTGATCGTGGCATAAACCTCTTCGAGGGCTTCAGAAGCGCATTCCCCATTGCAAAGCGGATGATCAGGAAGAGATAACCGCCACGCACCGGTGGATGTTTTGAACGATTAATACAGGCTGGATCATATGAGGGCGGCGTTTCACCAAAGCAGTCTGAAACGCCGCTCTTTCTTTAGCCCGGATAATTCACCAGATGGCAAAGAGACCGGTGGCACAGGCTTTCCAGCCTGTGCAAAAAACACTCTGCTTTTGCGGGCCACATTTCGAAAACTTCATGAATAGGGTGGGTTAGGCCCCTGCAAGCCGCAAGCCACAGAATTGGAGCCAGGCAAGACTGGCTCCGGCCGCAACCCAATCGCCAATTAACCTAGCGCCTTCACCCGGGCTGCTCCACCACGCGGCAGTCTCATGAGGATGAACGGTCCCATAAACTTACCGTTTACAGGAAAAAAAGGGATGATCCAGGGAGTGGGGGATCAGGCAGAATCGAGCCCACGCCGCAAAGCAGCGAACAGGCGCATCACCCGGGCGGCGGCGCCGCTGGCCTGGCAGACGGTTTCGGAAATGTCCTTGGGGCCCTGGCTGGCGCCAGCCAGAAACACCCCGGGGGTGGAGGACTCCAACGGCTGGAGCACGGCGTGGCGGGTCTGATAGAAGCCGAAGGAGTCCCTCTCCGGGGGGAGGTCCCGGAAGGGCAATCCCTCTGAGCTGGCGTCCAGCCCCACCGCCAGCACCGCCAGGTCCACGGCCAATTCCTTCCTCCCGCCGTTAACCAGGTCCTCATAACAGACCACGGCCCGTCCGGCGCCGTCTTCGCGGATTTTCCCCGGCAGACCTTTGACAAAACGGACTCCCGCCTTCTGAGCCCGCCGGAACAACTCCTCGAACCCTTTGCCGGAGGTGCGGATGTCGTTGTAGAAGATGGTCACCCGGATTTCGGGGTTGTGCTCCAGGGCCAGCATGGCCTCCTTGATGGAGGCGGTGCAGCAATATCCCGAACAATAGGGCAGAAAGCGCCGGTCCCGGGAGCCCACGCACTGGATGAAGGCCAGGCTCTCCACCTCGCGCCCCTCCCGGGTGACCAACGCCCCTTGCGTGGGCCCGGTGGCGCAGACCAGCCGCTCATACTCCAGGTTGGTGATCACCGCAGGGATGCGACCGTAGCCGTATTCGCTCTTGAGGGACGGGTCAAAGGGGCGGGTGCCGGTGGCCAGCACGATGGCCCCCACCTGCAAGCGCCGGGAATGGGGGACGTCCTCCAGGTTGATGGCCTGGTGCTCGCACACCCCGGTACACATCCGGCAGTCGATGCAATATTCTTTTTCGATGGTGGCCCGCAACGGCACGGATTGGGCGAAGATGATGCGGATGCATTTGCGGGGTTTGAGCCCCAGGTTCCAACGGCTGGGGACAATCACCGGACAAACCTCGGCGCAGGCGCCGCAGCCGACGCACTTGCTCATGTCCACGTAACGGGGCTTCAGGGTCAGGTCCACTGCAAAATTCCCGGCCTGGCCGGAGATGCGGTTGATGCGGGCGAAGGTCAGCAGCTCGATCCGGGCATGGGTGGCCACCTCCACCAGCTTGGGCCCCAAAATGCAGATGGAACAGTCCAGGGTGGGGAAGGTCTTGTCCAACTGGGCCATGGTGCCGCCGATGCTGAGGGAGGAGTCGGCCAGGTAAACCTGATAGCCAGCATGGGCCAGGTCCAGGGCCGCCTGGCAGCCGGCGATGCCGCCGCCCACCACCAGCACCCCTTCGTGCCCCGGCCGGGGTTCGGCCTGGACAGGCGCGTCTGATTCCAGACCCAGCAGAATGGCTCCCACCGCCTCTTCCGCCTCGCTGCAGCCGGGCAGATCAATGACCGCAGCATCCTGTCCCAGGTGCCGGAACAGGCCGGCCTGGTGAGCTGCGGCGCAAGCCACCCAGCGCCACCGGCCCGGTTCCCGGGTCAACCCGGCCGCGTGCCGGCAACCCGCGGGGGTGCACAGGGGCGGGATGAGGTGGGCCTGCCACCCCGCGTCCGCCAGTTGCCGGACCACCTCCTGCAGGTCGCAGCGCCTTTCCGGACAGGTGCAAATGAGCAGTTTCATCGATTCCCGGTCATGCATTCCGGTTTCCAGTGATCGGCTGCGGAAAAATGAGGTTTGTGGCGGAAAGGCCGGGAAAGCGGTGACTCCCCCGCCCCGTCCCCCTCAACCTTTGCCGGGCAGTTCTTCTTAATCCAGCGGCTGCGATCCCCATGGTTCGTCGGCCAGGGTTGCAGCCATCTCCCGGAGCACCCTCTGAAATACCTTTCCCTCGGTGGCTGAGATCCACTCCAGGCGCAGGCGAGCCGGGTCGATACCCTTTTCGGCCAGTTTGGGGCGCAGCTTGTCGATGCGGGCCTGGGCCCGGAGGTTGCCGGAGATATAATGGCAGTCCCCCGGCGGGTGGCAGCCGGACACCAGCACCCGGCCGGCGCCCAGCTCGAAGGCCCGCAGAATGAACCGGGGGTGGATGCGTCCGGCGCACATGAGACGGATGATCCGCACCGCGGGGGGATACTGCAACCGGGAGACGCCGGCAAAATCCGCGCCGGCGTAGGAGCACCAGTTGCAGCAGAAGGCCAGGATTTTCTGCTCGGGGTGCTCCGCCAGGGCGGCTTCGATCTGGTCCAGGATCATCTCGTCGGTGAAGCCCCGGGCGGTGACCGCCCCGCTGGGACAGGCCCCGGCGCACACCCCGCAGCCTTTGCAGGCCGCTTCAATGATCCAGGCCTTTTGCCTTTTGCCCTGGCCCACCATCTGCACCGCCTGGAAGCAGCATTCCGTGAGGCAGGCGCCGCAGCCCACGCATTTGTCCTGGTCCACGGTGCAGATGATGCTGTCCAGGGTAATGGCTTCGTGAGACAGGAGCCCCAGGACTTTAGCCGCGGCGCCGCTGGCCTGGGCCAGGGTTTCGGGCAGGTCCTTGGGACCCTGGCAGGCGCCGGCCAGGTAGACGCCGTCCAGCACCGTCTCCAGGGGCCGGAGCTTGGAGTGGGCTTCCAGGAAAAAGCCGTCCTCGCCCACCGGCAGCTTCAGGACTTCCCGCAAGGGTTGCACTGGGCCCGGCGTCATGCCCACGGCCAACACCACCAGGTCCAGCCGGTCTTCGGTGGCCCCTCCCAAAAGCTCGCTGTGGGCGCGCAAAAGCACCCTTCCGTCCGGGGCGCCGGCGATCTCGGTGACCTGCCCCCGGATGAAGTGGATGCCCGCTTCCCGGGCCCGGCCATAGAGGTCCTCCCAGTCCTTTTTGGTGGTGCGCATATCCCGGAAATACAGGCGCAGGCGCGCCTCGGGAAACCGGGCTTGCAGTTCCAGGGCCTGCTTCAAAGCCGTGGGGCAGCAGACCCGGGAGCAGTAGCGGTTTCCCTCCTCCTCCCGGGAGCCCACGCACAGGACAAAGGCCAGGTCCCGGGGGGGACGGTCCAGGCCCGGCAGCCGCAACTCCCCGCCGGTGGGTCCGTAAGGGTCCAGCAGCCTCTCCAGGGCCACCGTGGTGATGACCTGGTCACGGCCCGCCCAGGATTCGTAGCGGCTCCCCGGCAGCGCAAAGGGGAGAAAGCCCGTGGCCGCCACCATGGCCCCCACGGTGAAGGTCTCCGTGGTTTCCGCCGCGGCCAAATCTATGGCGTTACGGGGACAGGCCGGGACGCACAGGCCGCAGCCGTCGCAGTGTTCCGGGTCCACCACGTAGCGGCCCGGGAAGGCCCGGGGGGAGGGCAGATAAATGGCCCGGCGCAGGCAGAAGCCCTCTTCCATCTCCGCGGGCACGGCCACCGGGCAGACTTGGGCGCACTGGCCGCAAAGGTCGCAGTCGGCGTTCACCCGCGCCGGAGAGCAGCGCACCGTCACCTGGAAATTCCCCAGGTGGCCGGCGACTTCCACGACCTCGCTGCCGGTCAGGACCCGGATGCCGGGATGGTGCATCACCGCAGCCATCATGGGGTTAATCAGGCTCATGGCCGATTCCCCCCCGGGGAAGGTGCGGTGCAGCCGGTTGGCCATGCCGCCCAGGATGGGCCGGCGCTCCACCAGCACCACCGGGAAGCCCGCGTCGGCAATGTCCAGGGCGGCCTGCAGGCCCGCCGGGCCGCCGCCGATCACCAGGGCCCGGCGCGTCACCGGCACCCGCCGCTCGGGCAGGGGCTGGGTGAATTTCACCTTGGCCAGGCCCATTTTGATCAACTCCAGGGCCTTGGCCTGGGCCTGACGGGGCTCCCGGAGGTGGACCCAGGAGCACTGCTCCCGGATGTTGACCATTTCCAGGAGGTAGGGATTCAGGCCGGATTCGGCCAACAGTCGCCGGAAGGTGGCCTCGTGGAGCTTGGGGGAACAGGCCGCCACCAGCAGCCGGTTCAGCCCGAAATTTTGGATGTCGTTGGCAATTTCCTGCTGGCCGGCCTCGGAGCAGGTGTAGAGATGGTGCCGGCAGACCACCACGTCGGGGAGGTCCTGGGTCTGAGCCGCCAGGGCTTCAGGGTCCAGGACCGCGGCGATATTCAGGCCGCAATGGCAGACGTAAATTCCCAGGCGCAGTTCTTCGGTCATATTGGCAGGCATTGGTCTCCGGCCCGCGGGACCGGCTTCTTGGCGTTACTCGTTGGCCAATAATTTGGTTAAAGCCCAATCCCATGCATGGGAAAACTTGCCCGGCCGGGCCACCACTTCCCGGCGGGTCAGGGTGATGGCGTCCTCATCGCAGATGTTGCGGCAAACCCCGCAATAACTGCAACGCTCCACCCGCAAAAAGACCCGCTCCCCCTCCCGGACGATGGCCTTGACGGGGCACAGGTCGATGCATTTGGAGCAATCCGGCGGGCACTTCCGGTCATCAATGCGCACTTCCCCCACAAACTGGGGGTTGACCTCAATGGCGTCGAACCGGCAGACGTCCAGGCATTGGGTGCAGCGCAGGCAATGGTCGGGCTGGGGGAGCGTGTTCTGCCCGGCCTCGTCCAGGACGATGGCCTGGCGCGGGCAGGCCTCCAGGCACCGGCGGCAATGTTTGGGGCATTCCTCCAGGGAGTTGGCGACCAGTTGCAACAGCTGGCGGCACCAGTGGCTTTCGCCTTCAGGCACGGGCGGACAGGGCTCGGGACACCTGCTTTTGTCCATCCGGATGCTGGGCAGGAAAGGCGCCAGCCCCTGGTATGCGGCGAAAATGGCCTTGGTCTCGCCGTTATAAGTCAGGCTCACGGCTCCCACGGGGCAGAAGTGGCTGCAAACCTCACACAACACGCAGCGCCGGGGGTCGATGTCGATTTCCAGGTCGGTCTCGCCGGGTGTGATGCAGACGGCCTGACGGGGGCAGACCAGAGAACAGATGTCGCACCTGAGGCAGGCCTCTTTGTCCAGGAGCAGGCGCACCTGATCCACATACATCTGCAGCGTCAACTCCAGAAATCGAGGACTTTCCCGTTTGGTAACCGAAGCAATCATGTCAGGCCGCGTTCCTCGCCCCAGGTCTGGGCCACCGCCCCAAAGCATATCCCGGCGCCACCGGGGACTATTTTTTCAACATCTGGAGTTCCAGGCGGCTGTGAAATTCCCGGGCGCGCTCCTTCAATTGCCGGCGGTACAGCCGGGCTTTGAGGTCGGGAAATTCACTGAGCAGGAAATCGAACTTCTGACAGGGGGCCAGGTCCGGACATTGATAACACTGGTCGAGCCCCCGCTCCATGGCGCAGCGGCGTATGGGACAATCATCGTGGCCCTTGCCCTCCTTGCACCCCGGACACACGGCATGGGTCTGGAACCATTCCAGGCCCTGACGCAATTCGGCGAAGCTGAACCCCTCTTCGCCAGGGAAACAATGCACCCACCAGTTGGAGCGAAACTGAGTCAGATATTCCTTAAGACGGGAGACCGTTTCCAGGAACTCGGGATTGCCCAACTGGCAGTCGTCACATAAGCCGCAATAACTCGCTCTGACCATGCCTGGTTCTCCTTAACATGCCTCATGCCTCAGTACACTATTTCATAGGTACGATTGAGACTTGCAGGTCCTCTCTAATAAAAAAATGACACTATTTATAAAACCATGTCTTAAGGCTCACCGTTCACACCGGGCGAGGTCCCGTTAGGGGGATTACTCAGCCAAGGCGGCGCCGATCTGGGCTTCCACTTCCTCCTCGGTGAAGCGGCTCATGGTGATGGCGGCGGCCGGGCACTCCGCCATACAGGTCCCGCACCCGCGGCAGGCCTCTTCCTCCACCATGAGGCTGCCGTTGGCCCTGATTTTCACCGCGCCGTAAGGGCAGACCTGTAGGCAGGTCAGGCACCGGCGGCACCTTCCCAGGTCGATGGCGGCGGTGATTTCGCCGCCCGGCAGCTCCGTGCGGAACAGGATGGCGGCAGCGCGTCCGGCCGCCGCCTGAGCCTGGGCCACCGTTTCCCCCAGGCTTTTGGGATAATGGGCCAGACCGCAGAGAAAGACGCCGTCGCTGGCGGTTTCCACCGGTCGCAGCTTCTGGTGGGCCTCCAGGAAAAAGCCTTCCTTGGTTAAAGGTATGCCCAAAAGCCGCGCCAGGCGGGTCTGGTCCGCGGCCGGCTCGATGCCGGCGCTCAAGACCAACAGGTCCGCGGCCAGGGGCATCTCTTCCCGCAGCAGTTCATCCCAGACCCACACCGACAGGGGCCGCCGCCGGGCCGCGGTCACCCGGGGCGGCCGGTCCGCCGCAAAGGGCAGGAACCTCACCCCCCGTTCCTTGGCCTGCCGGTAATAATCCTCCCGGAACCCATAGGCCCGGATATCGCGGCAGAGCACGGTGATCTCCAGCCTCGGGTAGCGCTCCTTCAGCAGCAGGCTGTTTTTGATGGCTTCGCTGCAGCACAGGCGGCTGCAATAGGGGCGTTCGGGCTCCCGGGACCCCACGCACTGGATCATTACCAGCCGGCGAGCCGCGGCCAGACGGGAGTCCTGGTCGTTGATCAGGTCTTCCAGTTCCAACTGGGTGAGCACCCGGGAGTCGTCCCCGTACAAATACCGCCCCTGGGGCTGTAATTCCCGGCCGCCCGTGGCCACCAGCACCACCCCGTGTTCCAGCCGGAACTCCCGGGGACGCTGGCCCCCTCGCGCCTGGCGGACCCGGCTGCGGAAGCTGCCCGCGTGGCCCTGGCAACCCGCCAGTTCGGCCGAAGTGAACACCTCGATGTTGGGATGGCTGTAAACCCTGACCTCCAGCTCCTGCACGAACCTGGGGGGATCGACTCCCTCCAGGGTGAAATGCAGCCGCCGGGCCACTCCCCCCAGGCGGTCGTCCCGCTCGATCAGATACGTGTGAAAGCCCTGGTCCGCCAGGCACACCGCGGCGCTCATGCCGGCCACGCCGCCCCCCACTACCAGGGCCCGGGGCATGACGGGGAACGCCCGGGGGGTCAGGGGCGTCAACGCCCGGGCCCGGCGCACCGCCATGGCGACCAGCCCCAGGGCCTTGGCCTGGGCCGCGGCGGGCTCCTCCTGGTGCACCCAGGCGCACTGTTCCCGGATATTGGCCATGGTGACGTACCCGGGGTTCAGCCCCGCGGCTGCGGCCACCTCCCGGAAAAGGGGCTCATGGGTCCGGGGCGAACACGCGGCCACCACCACCCGGTTGAGGCCCTGGGTGCGGATGGTCTCGGCCAGATGCTGGGTGGACTCCACCGCGCAGGTGAACATCTCGTCCTCCACGTGGGCCACCCCGGGGAGCTGGCGGACCTCGTCAGCCAGTTTGGGCAGATCAATGGTCCGGGCGATGTTGGTGCCGCAGTGGCACAGAAAGACCCCGATCCGGGGGGAAGCGTCAGGGGTCGGCACGGGCAACTGGGGCCGCGGGGGAAAGGTCCGGGGGCTGATGGCCAGCAGTTGGGCCGCGGCCTGGGCCGCCGCGCCCGCCGTGGTGACGGACTGGGTAATGTCCATGGGCTCCTGCGCGGTGCCGCAGACCAGGACCCCGGACCGCCCGGTGACCGCAGGATTGCCGGCCCAGGCGTCAAGAAAGCCGTGTTCGTTCAGGGCCATGTCCTGAACCCGGGACCAGTGCGCCAACAGAGGGGGAGGCCTGAGACCCACCGCCAGCACCGCCATATCAAAAGCGGCCTCCCGGGGCCGGCCCTCCTCATCCGTATAACGCACCCGGACCCCGCCCCCCGCCTGGGGCTCCACCCGGCTCACCCGGGAGCGGATGAGCCGGACCCCCTGGTCCCGGGCCTGTTGCAGATAAGCTTCGTGGCCCTTCCCCTGGGCCCGCAGGTCCATATAAAAAATCGCGGTCTCCAGCCCCGGGCCGCCCAGCTCCCGGGCCACCAGGGCCTGCTTGAGGCTGGCCAGGCAGCACAGCGAGGAGCAGTACGAGGCCGCGCCCGGATGCAGGTCCCGGGAGCCGGCGCACTGAATGAAGGCGAGGCGGGCCGGGGGGGTGGCATCCGAGGGCCGGAGCAGCCGGCCCTGGTTAGGCCCGCCGGCGCTCAGAAGCCGCTCGAACTGGAAGCTGGTCACCACGTCCCCGCCCCCGGCTCCGGGAAAATGCTCCCCCCCGCCCGCTTGCGCTCCGGTTGCCACAATGACGGCGCCCACGTGCAGTGTCAAGGTCTGGGACGATTGCTGCACGTTGATGGCCCCGGTGGGGCAGACCTGCAGGCAGGCCTGGCATTTTTTGCCCCGGAACAGGCGGCAGGCCTCGGGTGAGACCACCGCAGCCTGGGGGATGGCCTGGGGAAAGGGCACATGGATGGCGCGGGTCAGGCTCAGCCCCAGGTTGTGGGGGTCCGGCATCTTCACCGGGCAGACCCGGACGCATTCCCCGCAGCCGGTGCACCGGGCTTCGTCCACATAGCGGGGTTGCCGGCTGAGCGTCACCCGCAAATCCCCCGGCTCCCCCTGAATACGCCTCACCCGGGTCAGGGTGAGGATGTGGATGCCGGGGGCCCGGGCCATTTCCAGCATGCGGGGCGAGAGGATGCACATGGCGCAGTCGTTGGTGGGGAAGGTCTTGTCCAACTGAGCCATGACGCCGCCCAGGGAAGGCCCGGCCTCCACCAGAGTCACGGGCAGCCCCAGGGCCGCGGCGTCCAGGGCCGCCTGCTGGCCGGCCACGCCGCCCCCCACCACCAGCACCCGGGAACTGGCCACGCGCCCCAGCGGCCGCACCAGGGCCTGGTGGGCTTCCGGTTCCCTTTGCCTCTTAAAATCAGAGATGGTTAACAATCCAGCCACCAGAAAGTCCATTCCTGGCCTTTTATTCATGGCGTTATAAATGATTGTCTACTTCGAAGTTATACTTTTTGATTACATCTAGTGAATTGCAAAAATCTCCAAAAGATTCATAAAGATAAATAGCTTCCTTCCGTAATTTATCGTGAAAAATATCATAAAATCTACGAATAAATTTGGTCTCTATTTTCATTTTCTTATTGTCCCCATTTCCGATGCAAACACTCGGATTGATTATTGCTAATTTACTTATCGAGGATTCACGAGCTTTGCGAATTAACCATGAACTATAAAAATCAGTAGGGGGCAAGCTATAACCCCAAATTATTAATTCATCAACAGAGCTTAGTTTTTTGGCAGCCAAGTTCCAAATTAGCCTAATAAGGGGGAATTGCCTAAAATCCTTCTTTAATACTGGTGGAATAATTAATAACTTTAAAGATTCATGACATTGCGAGCAATGATGTTCTTGAGCAGGTTCCAATAAAGGGAAGACCATGTTCTGCGCTCTGCAGGCTTCATTTCCACAAAAAAACCAATCTATAGAGCCGTGTGCCTTTAAATAATATCCTTTTCCAAAATTCCACGCACGATAAGGTGTATTTATAATTCCTTTCTTCATATGAAGACCTAGTGCTGACAAATCATAAATAAAATTACCATATTGAGAGCACTGAAAATCCGGTATGCTTCCATCCAATACCGGATAATTTTTTAAACAATACTCTCGCTTTAAGATATTATCAAGGAGTAAATCCCAATTAAAAGTAATAATAGTGTCAGATCTTGTTAATTTTTTATTAAGAAATTCATTATATTCACCTTCAACATTGTGAATTTGTTTTTCAAGTTCAATCAATACGTTCTGAATAAGCTTCAAAAGTTGCTGTCTTGTAGCAAATAGTTCCCATGATGGATTTCGTTCAATATCAATTTCAATAAAAGTATATAACTCTTCAATATTAATCTTGGTATTACCATCAAAAACTGATTTCCCCAGTATGTTTTCAGTATATTTTTTAAGTTCACTAAAAAAACCTTCTTGAATTAACCCTGTTTCTTTCGCCTTAATCAAAAATTCTGTAATTGAAGGAAATATATCTTTACTATGTCCAATAGAACTTCCAGCGCCAAGGATATATATTCTCTTATACATTAAATTATTATCCTATCTTAGTATGGTAGTGAGGGGTCTGCCCACCATCTCGTTGTCAATGTCTTCATGGCGGGCCGAGCCCGCTCTCCAGCAACTTAATGACAACGCTCAGTGCTGTCCGGCACGATTTTTGCAGAAAGGCATCGCTGACAAGGATATTGCCATCAATCCCTGATGTTTCGGCCCTGAGAGAAATGGAGGCGCAAATCGAAAAGGCCTCCAGACATGGGAGGGCCTCCATCTCAGGCTCCCTCCCCCTTGATGGGGGAGGGCTGGGGTGGGGGTGGCGAAACTTTTCGTAATGACGATGGCTTGCCTTATTCGCCCCCCTCCCCCTAACCCCCTCCCACCATGGGGAGGGGGCTTAATGGACGCGTTCATGCAAAATCCCTACCGGACAGTACTGGACAACGCTCCCAATTCTTAAGGCTTATCCATTTCCTTTATTAAGTGAGACAGCATTTCCCGAGGATCGCCATCTTCCCCAGGCTCCGCCAAGATCCGCTTGATCAACCGCCGTCGCAGGTCCTGGACCAGGGTTTCCCCCTGTTGCAGCAGCGCGGCCCGGGCGGGGCTGACTATGCCTTCCCGCACGGCCAGGTGGCGCAGGCCCTCGATGATGTCCAGGAAGCGCACGTCCTGGGGGCACTGGAAGGAGCAGCGGGCGCAGCGGGCGCAGTACCACAGGGCGGGGGAGGACAGGAGCGCGGTGCGCAGGCCGTAGAGGATGTGCCGGATGATGAGGCTGGGGGAAAAATCCGGCTCCACCTCGCTCACCGGGCAGGCCGCGGTGCAGACGCCGCAGGAAAAACAGCGCAGCAGGTGGCCGCAACCCGGCTCCCGGGCCACTTCCTCTTTAAACAAGGGGTCGAGGTCGGACAGGCGCAGTTTATCATCCATGGAACAGCAGGTCCCTGATCAGCAAGCTAAAATGAGCAATGGGGCGCGGCGCACCCTGCATGAACTCCCCCTCCCCTCGCGGGTGGGGGTGGGGGGAGGGGGTAGGCGGCCCATTCTCCGGGAATTTCACCCCCGCCCCGGCCCTCCCCCATCAAGGGGGAGGGAGAAAAAATCGTGGAAGGATCAGCG
>CAZFWX010000097.1:0-12719 GCA_964522695.1 uncultured Desulfobacterales bacterium | reverse complement strand
CGCCACCTTCAACCTGCCGCCGGGGGCCACCCTGGAGCGCACCGACGCGGTGCTGGCCCGGGCGGAGCAATTTGCCGCCCAGGTCCCGGGGATTCAGACGGTCCTGGGTTGGGGGGGCTTCAACCTCACGAGCAACAGCTTCGCCTCCGACGCCGGCACCGTGGTCATGACGCTCGCCCCCTGGGACGAGCGCACCTCCAGTGACACCCGGCTCGCGGCCATCATGCAGCGCCTGCGCCGGGAATTCGCCACCTATCCCGAGGCCCGGGCCTTCGTCTACTCCCTCCCGGCCATCCCCGGCATGGGCAACGTCAGCGGCTTTCAGTATATGCTCCAGGACCGGGGCAATCACACCCCCGATGAACTCTTCCAAACCGCGCAGAATCTGGTGGGCGCGGCCTTTCGGGAGCCGGCCATCGCCGCGGTCTTCAACACCTTCCAGACCAACGTGCCCCAGGTGAAGCTGCATATCGACCGGGACAAGGTCAGGACGCTGGGCATTCCCCTCAGAAATGTCCTCGATGGTCTGCAGCTCTACCTGGGCGGCTACAGGATCAACGATTTCAACAAGTTCGGCCGGGTGTACAGCGTCATGATGCAGGCCAAGCCGGAATTCCGCCGCAGCCCCGAGGACATCGGCGGCATTCACGTCCGCAACGCCAAGGGCCAGATGGTCCCCTTAAGCACCCTGGTGCAGGTGGGGTCTCAGAGCGCCCCCATCCTCATCACCCGCTACAACACGTTCCGCGCCGCGGAACTCGTGGGGCAAAACGCTCCCGGTTACAGTTCCGGTGAGGCCATCGCCACCATGGACCGCCTGTCCCAGGATCTGCCCCGGGGCTTCGGGTACGAATGGACGGGTCTGGCCTTTCAGGAGAAGGTGGCCAGCGGTCAGGCGGGATACATCTTCGCCTTCTCCCTGCTCTTCGTTTTCCTGGTGTTGGCCGCGCTCTATGAGAGCTGGGCCGTCCCCTTCGGCATCATTCTGGGCATACCCATCACCGTGTTCGGGGCGTTGTCCGGCATCTGGCTCCGGGGCCTGGCCAACGACGTCTACGTCCAGGTGGGCATCGTCATGCTCATCGGCTTAAATGCCAAGCTCTCCATCATGATTGTGGAATTCGCCAAGAACAAGCGGGACCTGGAGGGCTACTCCACCTTTGAGGCCGCCCGGGAGGGCGCCCGGCTGCGTTTCCGGGCCATTCTGATGACCGCCCTGGCCGAGGTCTTCGGCTTGTCCACCCTGCTTTTGGCCACCGGCGCCGGCGCTGCGGCCCGCTGGTCGGTGGGCACCACCGTGGTGGCCGGCATGGCCGCGGCCACGGTCCTGAGCGTGTTCTTCATCCCGGTGCTCTATTATGCCATCGTCAGGCTGCAGGAAAAGCTAACGGGGCGCAAGGCGGCCCCAGCTGGAGGAAAGCCGCCCATCACCGGGCCGGCCGGCGGCGAGGGAAGGGGGCCTTCATGAAGCGGTGGACGGTCATCCTCATGGGCGCTCTGCTCCTGTGCAGCTGCGCGCCCCAGTATGAGCGCAGCCCCGGGGAGGTGCCCCCGGAATATCGCTTTCAAACGCCTGCGGGCCAGCCGCGGCCAGAGCTGCACACCCTGGCCGATCTCTCCTGGTGGGAGGTGTTTCGCGATCCCGTCCTCCGGGATCTCATCCGCACCGCGTTGGCAGAGAACTACGACGTCCGCCTGGCCGTGGCCCGGCTGGCCGAGGCCCGGTCCCTGGTGGGGGTGAGCCGCTCCCTGTGGCTCCCCCAGGCGGGCGGCACGGCCCTCTGGCGACGGGACAAAGTGAGCCGAACCAGCGTCAATCCGCCCATACCCCCGGGGGTCAGTGTGGTGGAGAGCCTGGCCCAATTCAACTTTGACCTCTTCTGGGAAATCGATTTGTTCGGGCGCCTCAGGAACCTGACGAAGGCCGCCCAGTCCGAGTCCCTGGCCTCTGAATGGGCGCAAAGGGCCGTGTGGGCCAGCGTGGTGGCCGATGTGGCCCGGGCCTACTTCGAACTGCGCACCCTTGACCGCCAACTGGACATCGCCAAGGCCACCCTGAAATCCTTCAAAGCCTCCCAGCGCCTGGTCAAGCTGCGCCATGGCCGGGGCATGGTGTCCAGAGAGGACGTGGCCCAGGCCGACGCCCTGGTGCACACCGCGGGCGCCAGGATTCCCGACCTGGAGCGCCTGATCGCCCAGAAGGAAAATCAGATCAGCATCCTCTTGGGCAACAACCCCCAGGCCATCCCCCGGGGCAAGACCTTGACGGAGCTGGCGGTGCGCACCCAGATCCCCGCCGGCCTCCCCTCCGACCTTTTGGAGCGGCGCCCGGACATCCGCCAATCCGAAGAGATCCTCATTGCCGCCAACTACCGCATCGGCGCCGCCCGTGCCAATTTCTTCCCCCGGATCGCCCTGACCGGGAGAGCAGGAACGCAAAGCGTCGACCTGACCCGCCTCTTCACCGGGCCTTCGGGCTTCTGGAGTATCGGCTCCGCCCTGACCCAGCCGATTTTCACCGCCGGCGCCAACTACTTCACCCTGCAGGCCACCAAGGCTCAGCAGGAACAGGCCTTGGTCCTTTACCAGTTCACGGTGCGCCAGGCTTTCCGGGAGGTGTCCGACGGGCTGGTGGCCCACAGCAAACTCCAGGAACTGCGGCAGGAGCAGGAAGCCCTGGTGCAAAGCTATCAGACATACTCCACGGTGGCCACCAAACGCTACAAAGGGGGGCTGGAGCCCTTCCTGTCCGTACTGGATGCCGACCGTCAGCTTTTTACGGCGGAATTGGACCTGGCCACCGTGCAACTGGACCAACTGGTCACCATAGTCCAGCTTTATAAAGCCTTGGGCGGCGGCTGGGAGAGCGGCGGAGGACCCCGGGAGGCCGTCCCGCCTGTTTCCTCCGTAACGACGCGCTGAAGAAATGACCGGACCCGGTTTCTTGCCATGGAGGCCTGCCACCCCGGGTGATCTTTCTTCCCCTGCCCTTGATGAATTAGTCAAGGTATGAGACAGATTAAAGTATCTGAGAGGGGAGGGTGACGGGGCGTGAGCCAGGTGAGCGCCGGCCTGCTGGTCTATCGGTTTGCCGAGGGAGTGGTGCAGGTCTTCCTGGTGCACCCCGGCGGTCCGTTCTGGGCCGGCAAAGATGAGGGCGCCTGGTCCATTCCCAAGGGGGAGCGCTCTCCCGGCGAAGACCTCTTGAACGCGGCCCGGCGGGAGTTTCAGGAGGAGACGGGTTTTACCGCCACCGGTCCATTTCTGCCCCTGACCCCCCGCAGACAGAAGAGCGGCAAGCTGATCCATGCCTGGGCCTGCCCCGGCGACCCGGACCCGGACAAACTGGTGAGCAACCCGTTCACCCGGGAATGGCCCCCCCGTTCCGGGCGGCTGCAGGGCTTTCCGGAGGTGGACCGGGCCGGCTGGTTTGCCTTGGATGCCGCCCGGGAGAAATTAGTGCCCGGTCAGAGAGGCTTTCTCGAGGAATTGGCGAGTCTGCTGGCCCGCGGGTACACCAACGGGGGGCCGCCGCCGGATCCGGGAGTGGAGCATGGCTCTGAGTGAGGTTTCCCGATCCGCACCTCCGGGGCCGGATTTGGGCCGCAAAGAGATTTTATCCTTCCGGCGGACCATCTACGGCCATTTCCGGGAGCAGGGCCGCACCTTTCCCTGGCGAGACACCCGTGACCCGTATGCCATTCTGGTGTCCGAGTTCATGTTGCAGCAAACCGGGACCCAACGGGTGTTGTTGAAATATGGCCCCTTTTTACAGCAATTTCCCGATTTCGCCGCCCTGGCTGCGGCGCCGCTCCAGGAGGTTCTGGCCGCCTGGCAGGGGCTGGGCTACAACCGCCGGGCCCTGGCCCTCAAGCGCCTGGCCCGGCAGGTGGCGGCGGAGCATGGGGGGCGGCTCCCCCGGGACGAAGCGGTCTTGCGGACCCTGCCCGGCATCGGCCCGGCCACCGCGGGGGCGCTGGCGGCCTTTGCCTTTAACCGGCCGGCCGTTTTCCTGGAAACCAATATTCGCCGGGTCTTCCTCCACTTTTTCTTTGCGGGCTGCAACGGGGTGAAAGATGGGCAGATCTTGCCCCTAGCCGGGCAGACCCTGGACCGGCGCCGTCCGCGGATGTGGTACTCCGCCCTCATGGACTATGGCGCGTGGCTGAAAGCCCAGGGACCCAATCCCAACCAGCGTAGCCGGCATTATGCCCGGCAAGGGCCTTTTGCCGGCTCGGACCGGGAGCTGCGGGGCCTGATTCTCAAGACTCTCCTGGCCCATGCGCCCCTGACCTGTGAAGATCTGGTCCGTCTGGTGGGCCGGGAACCGGCGCGGGTGCGGCGGCAGGTTGCGCTTCTCGAAGCCGAGGGCTTTTTGGACCGCCGGGAGGCGCATCTGCGCATTGCTTCCCAGTAATTTTTCTCCACAGCGGAGATGACCGATGAAGGCCATGATTTTGGACCGGGTGGCGCCTCTGTCCGAGAATCGCACGCCCCTGCGGCTGGCTGAAGTGCCGGCGCCGGAACCCGGAGAGGGCGAGGTCCTTATCCGGGTGTCGGCCTGCGGGGTCTGTCATACCGAATTGGATGAAATCGAAGGCCGCACGCCGCCGGCGCGCCTACCCATGATTCTGGGGCACCAGGTGGTGGGCCGGGTGGCGGCGGCGGGCCCGGGAGCCAGCCGTTTTGCCCCGGGGGACCGGGTGGGGATCGGCTGGATCCACCACGCCTGCGGGGCATGCGACTTTTGCCGCAGCGGGCGGGAAAACCTGTGCGCCCGCTTTGCCGCCACCGGCCGGGACGCGCCGGGGGGGTACGCCCAATTCACCGTGGTCCCCCAGGAGTTTGCCTATCCCATCCCGGATATCTTCACCGATGCCGAGGCTGCGCCTCTGCTGTGCGCCGGGGCCATCGGCTACCGCTCCCTGGCCCTCACGGAATTGCGGGACGGCGAAATCCTGGGCCTTCTGGGCTTCGGGGCCTCGGCCCACCTGGTCCTGAAAATGGTGCAATACCGCTATCCCGCTACCCGCGTCTTCGCCTTTTCCCGAACTCCCGGCGAACGTGACTTCGCCCGGGAACTGGGCGCGGACTGGGCCGGAGGCTTCGACGAGCCCCCCCCGGCCAGGATGCACCGGGCCATTGACACCACGCCGGTGTGGGGGCCGGTGGTGGCGGGACTCACACGCCTGGAGCGGGGCGGCCGCCTGGTGATCAACGCCATCCGCAAAGAGGAAGCCGATAAAACCGTTCTGTTGACATTGGATTACGCGGCCCACCTGTGGCTGGAAAAGGAAATCAAGACCGTGGCCAATGTGGCCCGGACGGATGTGAGCGAATTCCTGGCGCTGGCCGCAGAGATTCCCATCAAACCGGAGATTCAGGAATATGGGCTGGCAGACGCCAACCGGGCGCTGAGGGAACTGAAAGAAAGGCGGATTCGCGGCGCCAAGGTGTTGCGCCTGGATGAGTGAGAGGCGAAGATGGCGGTTTTCTGGAGAGGGTCAGGCTTTCAGCATATAATAGGCTCCCACCAAAAGGGCGATGAGGACCACGCCGATCAGTATGGGGCTGGGCAAAGTATTGGTGGCGAAGTTCAGGATTATGTCCAGAAGACGATTGGTGTAGTATCCTAAGAGCTGGAAAGTATCCATAAAACCCTCCTGCCGCAAAGCGGTCTGGGTAAATGGATGCGCCCGGGAGGACCCCGGTCGAAAAGGAATTCCCAGCCAACTAACCGGGGGCCGGCCACCGGCCGGCAGCCCCACACGCCGCTTCACTTGGCCAATCCAGAGTGCAGCTTGGCGGAGATATCCTGAATATCCCTCTAAAATATTACTATTAGCAAAGGATGGCGGAAATGGCAATCTGAAAAAAGACCCCTGGGCAGGGTGAAATTGTCAGGCCAAGGGAAGGGGCCGGTTGGCCGGCACGCTGGAGGGATGGGTGACGCGCCAGGCTATTATTGTTTCAGGCGGACAAAAATCTGGGTGGCCCGCACATCCTTGCCGGTGGCCGCAACGCCCACGCCCAGGTGGGTGTAGGAGGGCTCCAGGATGTTCTTGCGGTGGCTGGGGCTGGACATCCAACTGTCCACAATGAGGCTCGGCAGAGGATTGTCGTCGGTATACCGGGACCCGGTGCCGCTCCAGATGTTTTCCCCAACCATCAACACTTCACCGGAGTAACGGGCCTGCACCCGGTCTTTGGGAGTGGCGCCGTCGGGGTTGACGTGGCTGAAAAACTGGCGGTGCAGCATGTCCACGGAGGTGAACCAGGCCACCCGGAAGAGATCCCGGTCCCGCTCCAGGGGGGGCAGTCCGTTTTGGCGGCGGGCCTCGTTGGTCAGACGAAAGATGGCCTGCTCCACGCCTTTGAGTTGCTGGTATTCCCTGGCTGCTGAGGCCAGGGAATTGCGGCCGCCGTGGGCCAATTCTCCCCAGACCGCAGTCAGGGCGGCCATCAGAGCCAGGAGTCCGGCCAGCCAGAAGAACCGGCGACGAATCGTCATGACTGGCATCACCTAAAACGTGTGGGGTCCAGGGCGTCTTACCCACCTTGCCGCCCAGGCTGGAGCCTGTGCCACCATTCTTGCCCCATTTGGGGGGAGAAGGGAGGGCAGGAGAACCGTCCCCGGGTCCCCCCTTCTCATCAATGCTTATGCACCGGCGGCGCGGCAGGCTTCTCACCCGGCGCCGGTTCTTTCCCCGGTTCCCCCGGTTTGGCCTTGAGCATCTGGGCCACCGCTTCCCGGAAGCGGGATTCGGAGTCCAGGAGGAACTGGGCGGACGTGACCACCTCTTCACCTTCCTTCAGGCCGGACAGCACCTGGCGCAGGCCGCCATCGCCGTGGACGCCCAGCTTCACCTCCCGGGGGGCAAAGCGCCCCTGGCCCAAAGCCACAAAGACGTGCTGCTTCTCGCCGGTATCCATGACGGCCTCGGAGGGCACCACCACGGTGGTCTCGGCCAGGGGGGAGACGATCTCCACCTGGACGAACATCTCCGGCTTGAGCTTGAGACCGGGATTGGCAAAGGCCAGGCGCACTTTGGCGGTGCGGGTCATGCCGCTCAGCATGGGATAAAGGTAGCTCACCGTGCCGTGGAAGGTCTCGCCGGGTAGGGAGGTGAGAGTCATATGGGCGTGCTGGCCCAGCTTGATCCAGGGCAGTTCGTACTCGTAAACTTCGGCCTCCACCCAGACGGAGGAGAGGTCCACCACCTCCAAAAGGGGCATGCCGGCCTGGACGTACTGTCCCTGGGTGACCAGGCGTTTCATGACGATGCCGGTGACCGGCGAAGTGAGGGTGAGGTCTTTGGCCACCTGGCCGCGCCGCTCCAGAGCCTCGATCTGCGCAGGGGGTATGTCCCAATAGGCCAGGCGCTGGCGGGTGGCTTCCATGAGCCGCCGGGCCGAATCCTTGATCTCCGGGAAGGGGCTCTGACTTACAGCCTGCATGTTCTTCAGGGCCAACAGGTATTCTTTCTGGGTGGCCACAAGTTCAGGGCTGTACAGGGAGAGCAGGGGGCGGCCTTTGCGGATGGGGTCGCCGGTGACTTTGAAGTAGAGGCGGTTCACGTAGCCGTTCACCTTGGTGGTCACCTGGGTCAAGCGGCGCTCGTCCACGGCAACCTTGCCCACGGCCCGGATGGAACGGGACAGGGCCTTGGCCTCCACCTTGGTGAGGCGCACCCCCATGGTCTGGAGGAAGGCGGGCGACACGGCGATGACGCCGGCCTCCCCGGCTCCGGCCTCATCTTCGTAAACCGGCACCATGTCCATGCCGCAGGGGGCCTTGCCCGGCTTGTCCGTGACATAGCCCGGATCCATGGGGGAGACATAGTACTTGATCTTGCGGTCCTTTTTGGCCGCGGCGGGTTGGGGGGACTGGACTTCGGTTTCCACCGGCTTGAGATCGTGGCCCATGGGGTCCTTGCCCGGTGCGGTGCGCACATAGGTGGGGTCCATGGGTGAGACCCAGTAGGTGACCTTCATGCCGCCGGTCGGCGCTCCCGGAGGCCGGGGGCCTTTGGTGGGGAAAACGGGGACCAGTTCCTGCCCTTTGTCGTCTTTCCCCGGGGCAAAACGGATGAATTCTGGGTCGGCCGGCGACACATAGCACAGGGGTTTGGCCTCCGGGGCGGCGGGTCCGGCAGTGTGGCGCATGAACTGGAAGCCCAGGTAATGCAGCACCCCGTAAGCCCCCAGGGCCAACCCCAGGCCCAATAAAATCCCCCAGAGCAAATAACCCCGGGATGCAGACTTCATCTCTTCCCTCCCGCGGTCCGGGGCAACTCCATCCCCACCAGCCATTCCAGTTCAGCCCAGTTCTCCTCAAAATCCTTCAGGTATTCCTGGAGTTGGAGCTCGGTATTGAGCACGGTGATCTGGGCCTGATAGAGCTGGGCGAAGTCCACCGAACCCACCTGATAACCCGCCAATGCCGCCTGGGTGGCCTGCTGGGCCTGGGGCAGGATGCCCTGGCTGATCAGTTTGATCTGCTGGGAGAGGCGCTGCAGCTTGACAAAACGGTCCTTGACAGCCGCAGCGAGACGGTCGCCCAGGGCTTGGCGCTCCGCCTGGGCCGCTTCCCTGCGGGCCCGCTGCTCCTCCACCTGGGGGTTCAGGCGGGATTTGTACCAGATGGGCAGGTTGATGCTGAAGGTGGAGCCGAACATATCGGCCCGCTTTTTGTCAGGGGCGTTCTCCCGGAAGCCGTAGTTCACCCCCACCGTCAGGTCGGGATAATATTCCTTGCGGGCCAGGGCCACCTGTTTTTCCTGTTTGGCCACCAGGGCTTTCAAGGACTGCATCAAAGGCTGGTTCTCGGCCTGGCTCAATAAGTCGTCGAGCTTCAGGGTGAAGGACCGGGGCTTCAGGGCCTGGGGTTTGGGCACCGGCGTGGCTGGCGGCTTGGAACGCAGGGAGTTGATGTCGGCCTGGGCCGACTCCTGCTGCTGGCGAAATTTAAAGAGGCGGTCCAGGTAATTGCCCAGCTCCACCTGGGCCTGGAGCACGTCGGCCTGCATGCCCTGGCCCACCGAGTAGCGGGTTTCCGCCACCTGCACCACCTGCTCCCAGAACTTCTTGTTTTTCTCCGTGAGTTCATACGAGGCGTGGGCCAGGGAGAGGGCGTAATAGGTCTGCACCATCTTGGCCCGCACTTCGTTTATCTTGTCCAAGAGGGTAAAGCCGTCGGCGCGGGTCTGTTCCTGGGCCGCCTCGGTGCGCAGGCGGCGCTTGCCGGGGAAGGGGAGCTTCTGGGAGAGCATGATCATCTTCTGGGTCATGTCATCCTGCCGGAAGCTCCAGGTATCCGTGGGAATGTCCTTCAGGAGGAAGGAAAACATGGGGTCTTCCAGGGCCCCGGCGGCTTTGGCCGCCTCTCCGGAGGCAGTCTTGAGGCTGCCCAGGCGCCGGACTTCCTGGTTCGATCTCACCGCCTCATCGATCAATGCCTGCAGGTCTGACGGCAACGCGGCCCGTGCCGCCTGAGGCAGGGTGATCATCAGGGCGAACGCCAGGATGGCAAGGCAGGAGCCAAACGTCCGCCCCCATCTCCTGCCGATCAAAGCTCTGCCTGCATCGCTGGGCCACACATTCATGAGTCACCCTGGCTATGAAGTGAGGAAAACCGCAAACCCAGGACTTCTGACTCGCCGTCCGGAAGGCCTTGCCAAATATTATCCTTTAAAATTAATTTTGTTAAGGGGGCTTCTCACTTTGACCAGCCGGCCGCCTTAGACAGGGTGTTGAGATAGAGCTTGACGCCTTCGGCCAGGGCCTGGGCCAGACGCTGCTGCCCCTGGGGGCTCTTGATGAAGGCCGCGTCGGCCTTATTGTCCAGAAAGACCATCTCCACCGTGACCACCGGCACCTGGCTGAAGATGGAGCCGGTCAGCGCCCCCTGTTTCCTGCCGATGTAGGTGCTGCTGTCGCCCCGGATGCCGTTGTCTTTCAAGGCTCCGGCCAGGGTCTTGGCCATGCCGGCATGGACGGCCTGGGCGGCTTTGCGGCTGGCGGCGATAACCTGGGGGGACGGGCCCACGAAGCCCTTTTTTTTGCCCTGCTGGTCGGGGTAATAGAGGGTGTAGCCGCTGCCCTTGCCGGCGTCGCAGTGCAGGCGCAGCAGCAGCGCCGCACCGGCCCGGTTGGCGATTTCGGCCCGCTCCCGGTTGGTGGTGAGCTGGTCGCGGACCTGTCGGGTTTTGACCACCTTGAGGCCGGGGATCTGGGCCAGGAGCGCGGCCAGCTTTTCGCTCACCTGCCAGTTCATGTCCAGTTCAGTGACGCCGTTGGTCACGCCTTTGCCGGAACTCACCTCCGAGGGGTGCCCCGGGTCCAGGCACACCACCAAGGCCGGTGATGCAGGCGGCGGCGGCAGGGGCGGCCGCAGGGTTTGGGACCAGGCCGGGCCGGGCGGGAGCAGGGCGGCAGACAAGATGATCAGGATCAAAGTGAAAAAACCCAGGCAAGGGGCCAGTCCAGGGAAAAGAGGGCGGGTGGCTTCGGGCTGCTTAATTGGCCGGCGGTTGCCGGCGCGATGCGGATTTGCCAAAATGAATACTCCTCCTATGGCGCCTGTTCAGTTTCCCAAGCTTTCTGGATGAAAAGGCATATGGTTGGTGAAGCAGGCTTTCCCGCCTGCACATCGGGGCGGCGGGCGGGACGACCGCCCTGCCGTACTTTTCCTGCTCTGAACCGCAGGTTCATGGGCGACTGCCTGGAAAAGTTCCGCCCGGAGAAATTTTTTGCGTCTTCGCGCCCCGGCGAGGATAATTCACCGATTGTTCTTCTCCTTATCAGTCCTGTGCCGGTGGGCTGCCGGCCACTTCGGCCAGGACGTGCAGGAGCGTCTTCCGGTCCTGGGGGAGGATGGTGCGCACCTCCAGGAGCAACTGCTCCCGCTCCAGCCGGGCGATGACGGGCGTTGAGGCGGAGCGCAGGCAGGCCTCCAACTGATGGGCCGGCAGGGGAGGGAGTTCCAGAACCAGGGCGGCACTGGGGATGGCCACCTGGGGCAATGCCCCTCCCCCCACCCGGGCCTGGCTGGGCACCACCTGCACCGCATAGGCCGGACAGCGGCGGCGGATGACCCGGGCCAGCCCCCGGGCCTCCTGGGCCACCGCGGCCTCGGAACGGGAAAGCATGGCCAGGGTGGGAATGGCCGCCATGGCCTTGGCTTCATCGAGGTAAAGGCGCAAGGTGGCCTCCAGGCCCGCCAGGGTGAGCTTGTCGGGCCGGAGTGCCCGGGTGAGGGGGTGCTGCTTGAGGCGTTGCACCGCCTCGGTCCGGCCCAGGATAATGCCCGCCTGGGGGCCGCCCAGGAGCTTATCGCCGCTGAACATAACGAGATCCGCGCCCGCGGCCACTGTCTCCTGCACGGTGGGTTCCCGCTCCAGACCGTAGCGGCCCAGATCCACCAGGCAGCCGCTGCCCAGGTCTTCCGCCACCAGGAGATTGTACCGCCGCCCCAACTCCACCAGTTCCGGCAAAGCGACTTCCCGGGTAAAGCCGAGAAGGCGGAAATTGCTGGGATGCACCTTGAGGAGCATGGCGGTGTCGCCGGTGATGGCCTTCTCATAATCCTTTATATATGTCTTATTGGTGGTGCCCACTTCCCGCAGCACCGCGCCGCTGGCCGCCATGATGTCCGGCAGGCGGAAGGAGCCGCCGATCTCCACCAGTTGGCCCCGGGAGATGATGACCTCGCGCCCCTTCGCCAGGGCCATGAGTGTCAAGAGCACCGCCGCGGCGTTATTGTTGACCACCAGCACCGCTTCGGCCCCGGTGAGGGACAGGAGCAGCTTCTCCAGGTGATCCTGGCGGGAGCCCCGCATCCCCCGTTCCAGATGGTACTCCAGGTTGGTATAATGAAGGGCCGCCTGGCCCACGGCCTCCCAGGCGGCTGGCACCAGGGGGGAACGGCCCAGGTTGGTGTGGATGATGACGCCGGTGGCGTTGATGACCCGCCGGATGGAAGGCGCGGCCTCGGCCTTGAGGGCCCGGGCCAGCCTGTCCCACAGTTCATCGGTGTCCAAAACCGCCGGCAACTCGGCAGCAGGACAGCTGAGCAAACGGCTGCGTTCCTGGTGCAGGGCCCGGCGCAGCACCTCCACCGCCCGGGACCGGGACAGGCCGGACAGGTGCGGGGCCAGACGCGCCTGGCGCAACAATTCGTCCACCGCCGGAAGTTCACGTAAGAGACGGGCCCGCACGGGATCCATGGCGTTCTCCTGAAATGAAGGGAGGTACTGATAAAACACTATGCCACGTCAGATGCGGCCTGTCAAAGGGGGAGGAGCGCCAGCAGGGCAGGGCATAAGACAGGCGGTAAAAGGGAAAAATGAGACCTGGGGTGAAGAGAAAATTTATTGACAAGCTTTTCACCCTGCCATATATTTAAAAAGTTAAAATTTGGTCTTCTCTGGCCTGAGGCCCTACGACCTTGAGGCTGGCGTAGCTCAATGGTAGAGCGGCTGATTTGTAATCAGCAGGTTGCGGGTTCGAGTCCCATCGCCAGCTCCACCGTTGCCGGTCATAGAAGAAAGAGCTTTTCCGGCTGGAGAGGTTCCCGAGTGGCCAAAGGGGACGGGCTGTAAACCCGTTGGCTCCGCCTTCGGAGGTTCGAATCCTCCCCTCTCCACCATTTTTTGTGTTTGCACGCGGGAATAGCTCAATTGGCCAGAGCATCAGCCTTCCAAGCTGAGGGTTGCGGG
>CAZFWX010000096.1:0-12791 GCA_964522695.1 uncultured Desulfobacterales bacterium | reverse complement strand
GGGAGGGGGAGCTTCTTTGGCAAGATTGAGAAACCTTAAGAAAATTTTGCACCCCCACCCCAGCCCTCCCCCATCAAGGGGGAGGGAGAATATGGCCGATTTGCCATGGCGACTTTGTTTGGTTATTTCTGAAACGCCACGCTAAGGGCGGCTGTCCCACATGAAAACACTTGTCAGTGCGCAGGCCGGGAAGCCTGCGCCACCATTTGCAGAGAATCTATCCAGCCTTTAAATACATACCTCGTAGAAGCCAAACTAGATAGTTTATAATTTACGTCCCACGCAGTAAATTTCCCCCGGCTCTCCTAATTCCCCAACCACTTTGAAGGTCTCCCCCAAAAACTGCTCCAGCACCCACAGGTTGGTAAGCAGATGCAAGGTGACCGCCTCCACGGTGAAGGTGGAGGGACCCTCAGCCAGGGCCAGGTAAAGGACGATCTGGTCGGCCAGGTGCCGGTCCAGGGCGGCCTGGCATCCAATATAATTTAGAAAGGCGTCGGCGGCCTCGTCGGCCACTTTTTGCGCAGGCTTGCCCCGGGCCCCCAGGGCCCCGAAGCCGCCCCCCGGCCCCCAGATAAAGACGAAGCTGCCGGGGTCCCGGCCGGCCGCGGGGAGTTCTGTCACCCGGAAATCCGCCCCCAACCGCTCTTTGAGCCGCTGCGCCTGGCGCGCCGGGACATGGGCCGGCACCCCCGAGGCTGCGGACAGGGCCTGGAACCGCGAGGCCGCAGTCGGGGCGGTCCACTGCACCGGAGACAAGTGCGCCGCGGGCTCAATGGTCAACTTGATCTCGCCGCCGCCCCGGGGGTACCAGCCCCAGCGCCCCAGGCTCATCTCCACCCTGGCCCCCATCTCGCCCAAAGCCGGCAGGAAGACATGCGCAAGATAGTGGGCCGGAGGGCTCCAGGGAACGTGGGTGCCGCCCTTGAGCACCAGGGTGCTGGGCTTTGCGGCCCGCAGCAGGGGCGGCAACAGCGCCTGGGCGATGAGGGTGACGGACCCGGCGCTGCCGGTCTTGGCGGCCACGTCGAAAAGATAATTCCCGGCCACCGCGCCCCGGGGGCGAAAGGTGAGCTGCTGGCTGTGCATTTCTGCGCCGGTGACCTCCGCCCGGGTGAGCCGGGCCAGGGCCTCCACCACGGTCAGGTGTTGGGCGCGCAAGCCCGGCTTGGCGCGGCCGGCCCGGATGTTCGTGAGGCGCACCGGCAGCGTCAGCAGGGCCGCAAGAGAAAGGGAGGTCCGGACAATTTGTCCGCCTCCCTCTCCGTAAGAGCCGTCCAGATGCAACATCAATCAACTATCCGTAAGTCCTCGCGAATAGTGGTAAAAATCAAGCCTTCAGCAAAGCTGGCTAATCCAGGATGAAGATCACTTCCATTTTCACCCGATAGGTGGCGATTTTGTTTTCCTTTACCGATACCCGCATCTCCATAATCCGCAGGCCGGTGATACCTCTTAAAGTGCTGACGGCGCGCTTGAAGCCCACCTGAACCGCGTCTTCGAAACCCTTGGGGGATTCCGCAATGATTTCCGTTACCCTGGCGACCTGAGTTCCTTCGGACATGGCAACTGCCTCCTTGTTCAGGTAATCCATCGGAAACCCCCGTTCCGGTGTGGAGCGCGGTTCCCCTGGTACACTTATCATAAGTCGGCCCGCGGTAATTGCAAGGGATTTAGCCGGAGAGTGAATCAAGAAGTGTACAGGTTTGCCAAAATCACCGGGCCGGGCAGTTATGAGCAAACCGGGAGGAGAACATCTTCTCAGCGTCTGCATCCTGCTCCGGACTGCCCTCTGTCAACCCGCAACCATTTTTCTGATCCCGGCACGTTCGGTGACTTGGGAGCCTTACCTTGACAAGGCCGCTGCTTACCCGTATCTTGATCATATCTTCAACTCTCATGTGCGTCAGCCCGGACGTCACCCCTCGCCTGCCTCCCGGCAGTCTGGTTGAGGCAGTTTCTTCCTGATAGGAAAGGCAGCCGCGCATGGCGGTGCTGGAACAGGTCAGCCACTTTCTCAAAGACGCTGAAGCCAAAAGGCTTGCCACCGGCCGGCCCCTGGTCACCCTGACCTACGCCCAGAGCCTGGACGGCAGCATCGCCGCCCGTCCGGGCCGGCCCCTGGCCCTGAGCGGCCCCCAATCCCAGGCCCTCACCCACTCCCTCAGGGCCGCGCACGACGCCATCCTGGTGGGCATCGGCACGGTGCTGGCCGACAATCCCCGGCTGAGCGTGCGTCTGGTCCCCGGCGCTAATCCTCAACCTGTGGTGCTGGACAGCCGGCTGCGCTTTCCCCTGTACGCCCACCTGCTGCGCCAAAACGGCCAGCCTCCCTGGATCGCCACCAGCCAGCAGGCGGACCCGGAGCGGCGGGAGGTGCTGACCAAAGCCGGGGCCCGCATCCTGCCCCTGCCCACCGGCCCCGAAGGCTGGATCGACCTGGCCGCGCTCCTTACCCGGCTGGGCGACTTGGGCATCAATACCCTGATGGTAGAAGGAGGCGCCCAGATCATCACCAGTTTCCTGGCCGCCCGCCTGGTGGACCAGATAGTGATCACCATCGCCCCCCTGTTGGTGGGGGGCTTAAGGGTGGTGGATCTTTTCTCCCTGCCCCACCCGTTCGCCTATCCGCGCCTGTGCCGGCTGACCTCCGAGCACTTGGGGGATGACCTGGTCCTCCGGGGTGATCCCGAGTGGCTGGCGGACTGACGCGCCGATCCCTGTTTTTTGAGGCGCCCGGCCAGGTCGCCCTGCGCGAGGGGCCCCTGCCCTCTCCCGGCCCCGGCCAGGTGCTGGTGCAAACCCTGCTCTCCGCCATCAGCCCCGGCACGGAACTGCTGATTTACCGCGGTCAGTTTCCCGCAGGCCTGGCCGTGGACGCCAGCATCGAGGCCTTGGCGGGCCGATTCGGCTACCCTTTGCAATACGGTTACGCGGCTGTGGGCCAGATAGCGGCCCTGGGGCCGGGGGTGAACGCCGGGTGGCTCAACCGGCTGGTCTTCGCCTTTCATCCCCACGAGAGCCATTTCCTGGAGGCCTATTCCAACTTGCATCCCGTGCCGCCGGACCTGACCCCGGAAGAAGCCGTATTTTTCCCCAATATGGAAACCGCGGCGACCCTGGTTCTGGATGGCCAGCCGCTCCTGGGAGAGCAGGTGGCCGTCTTCGGTCAGGGCGTGGTGGGACTTTTGGTGACCGCGCTTTTGGCCCGCTTTCCACTGGCCGCCCTGGTGGCTCTGGATCATCATCCCAAACGCCGCCTGGCTTCTGAGGACTTGGGCGCGCACGCCGGCCTGGACCCGGCCGCAGAGGGAGTCCTGGCCGGGTTGCCCTCCCTGCTTCAGGGACCGCGGGCCTACGCTGGCGCAGACTTGAGCTTCGAACTTACCGGCAATCCCGAGGCCCTGGATCTGGCCATCGCCGCCACCGGCTTCCACGGCCGGGTGGTCATTGGCTCCTGGTATGGGGCCAAGAGGGCCAACCTGGACCTGGGAGGCGGCTTCCACCGCAGCCGCATCCGCCTCATCAGCAGCCAGGTGAGCACCATTGCCCCGGAACTGCGGGGGCGTTTCAGCAAATCCCGAATTTTGGCCTGGACTTGGGACATGCTGCGGGAAGTCCGGCCGGCGCGCCTGATCACGCACAGATTCCCATTAGGTGAAGCGGACCAGGCCTTTTCCCTTTTGGACCGGCGTCCCGAAGAAGCCATCCAGGTGGTCCTGACCTACTGAGACAAGAGGGAACTGTCACGGGGGGTGGTTAGGGGGCGCGCCCCCTGGCCCCTTTCTCAAGAAAGCCAACCCTGAAAGCAAGGAGTATCCATGTACCGTTTGGCCGTGCGGCGGGATTTTGTGGCCCAGCATTTTCTGTTCGGCGGCGACTGGGGCGATGAGAACCGCCGCCATTCGCACCATTACCAGGTGGAAGTGGAGGTGGCGGGCCCCACGCTGGACCGGCATGGCTATCTGGTGGATATTGTGGACCTGGAGGCGCGGCTGGACGAACTGGTAGCCTCCTACCGGGACCGAACTTTAAACGATTTGCCGGAGTTTGCCGGGCTCAACCCCAGTATCGAGCATTTCTGCCGCATCTTCTCCGACAAACTGCGAACCCGCCTCATCACTCCCCATCTCAGCAGCCTGACGGTGCGCATCTGGGAGGCGGATATCGCCTGGGCCGCCTACCATGTGAATTTGTAAAGAGCGCCGGCGGAAAGGGAGCAGGGATGTCCACAGGCGGGAAAGTCTGGGCCGCCGAACCCTGATTGTCCCCCCGCCAGCCAACCTGTGCCCCTATGCGCCTCGGCCTGATTCTTTACGGCGATCTGACCATGAACAGCGGCGGCTTTCTCTATGACCGCCTGCTGGTGGATCACCTGCGCCGCCGGGGCCATGCGGTCCAGGAAATTTCCCTGCCCTGGCCCCCCTATGCCTTGGGGCTGGCCGATAATCTCTCCCCTGCCCTGCTGGTCCGTCTGGCCGCGGCGCCGGTTGACCTTTTCCTTCAGGATGAACTGGCCCACCCTTCCCTGTTTTGGTTGAACCAGCGGCTGCGCCGGCGCACCCTGCGTCCCGTGGTGGCCATCGTCCATCACCTGCGCTGCCAGGAAAACCGCCCCCTTTGGCAGAACCGCCTCTATCAGAAGGTGGAGCGCCGGTATTTCCAGTCGGTGGACGGCTTTATTTACAATAGCCGGGATACCAGGGAGTCGGTGGAAAGGCTCCTCCCGGCCCCCAAACCCTGTGTGGTGGCCACGCCGGGCGGCGACCGTCTGGGCCGGACGTTAAGCAAGGAAGAGATCCTTTCCCGGGCCCAGGGTCCCGGGCCGTTAAAAATCCTCTTCCTGGGGAATCTCATGCCGCGCAAGGGGCTCCACTTACTGATAGAGGCTCTGGCTACCCTGCCCCGGGATCGCTGGGAGCTTTTGGTGGTGGGCAGCGCCGAGTTTGATCCTGCCTACGGCCGGGCCATCCGGCGCCAGGTTGGGGAACTTGGCCTGACGCAGCAGGTGCGCTTTTACGGCCATCGGGACGGCGACCCCCTGGCCGCGCTTCTGGCCGGCAGCCATTTTTTGGCCGTGCCTTCGTCTTTGGAAGGCTTCGGCATCGTTTACCTGGAGGCCATGAGTTTCGGCCTCCCCATCATCGCGGCGGGGAAAGGCGGAGCCACCGAACTGGTGACCCCGGGGGAAAACGGGTTTTTGGTGCAGCCGGGGGATCTGGCAGCGCTCACCCAATACCTGAGGCTGCTCCTGACGGACCGGGAGCGCCTGGTGTCCATGAGCTTGGCGGCCCGGGAGCGCTTTGACCGGCACCCCACCTGGGACGAAAGCCTGACGAGCGCCTGCCGGTTTCTGGAGGAAATGGCCGGGAAGAAGTCATGAAAGATTGGGAAGGCCGGGACTATTCGCGCTATCTGGCGGCCAAAAAGACGGTGGACGACCGGGCCTTGAACCCTGCCGTGGCCCAGGCGCTGCACGGGGCCCTCGCCACATGGCCCGGCCCCCTGGCCATCCTGGACGTGGGCTGCGGCACAGGGGCCACGGTGGAGCGCTGCCTCGAGGGGTTGACCTTCACCGACGCCTCGTACACCGCGTTGGACCACCAGCCCGAACTATTGGCTAAGGCCCGGCGGCGTTTGCCGGTTTTGGGGCGAAACTGGGGCTGGCAAGTGAAGGAGGATTCGCATCGCCTTCTTTTTTTTCGGGAAAATCAGCATATTGACCTGGCCTTCGTACCTGCCGATCTCTTGTCCTTTGCAGCTGACCAAGCCGGCAAGACTGAATTTGATTTGGTCATCGCCCATCATGTCCTGGACCTCTTCCACCTGGACCAGGTTCTCCCCATTCTTTTTCGCCTGCTTAAACCCGGGGGCCTTTTTTATTTCACCCTCAACTTCGACGGGGCCACCCTCTTTCTGCCGGTCATCGGCCATGAGTTGGATGACCGCATCGAAGTCCTGTACCACGGGGCCATGGAACGGCAGGGCACCCAAATGCCCACCCCCGGGGCCTGCCACACGGGCCGCCGGCTTGTCACCGCCATTGCCGCCGCGGGCGGCCGCATCCTGGCCGCGGGCAGTTCGTCCTGGGTGGTGCATCCGGTTTATGGACAGTATCAGGGGGATGAGGCCTACTTCCTGCACGCCATCGTCGCCACGGTGGAAAAGGCCTTAAGCGGGCATCCGGACTTGGAATCAGGTACTTTTCAGACCTGGGTGCAGGCGCGCCACCGGCAGATCGAGGCCGGGGAACTCACCTACATCGCCCACCACCTGGACTTTTTCGGGAGAGTGCGGTGAACGGGTGTGGCTGAAGGGCCACGGCGCAGAGCGGGCGCCCTCGCCTGCATGTGCCGCAAGAACAGCCGGGGGCGGCTGTTCCCCATCGCCTGCACCCCCTCACTCGCGGCTTAAGATAGGGTGCGGCCAGCTTCCGGCCTGCCCCGGCACAGGTGAGGACACCTGTGCCACCAAGGGCTTCGGTGATTTCAGAGTAATCTTTCTAACCATTTATTTTTCTTCAATTAAATCTTTATGGACACGCGCATCCAAGCCATCATCTACGATCTGGACGGCGTGCTGGTGGATTCCAGCCAGGCCAACGCCGCGTTTTATAACCATATCCTGGGCCACTTCGGCCTGCCTCCCCTCACTCCGTCCCAGTTGGACACCGTGCAGATGTTGACGGCCGGCGAGTCCATCGATCTGCTCTTTGCGGGCCATCCCCGCCGGGCCGAGGTGCAGGCTTTCATGCTGCAGGTGGACAACACGCCCTTCCTGCCCCTCCTGCGCCTCATGCCCCAGACCCGGGAAACTCTGGAGCGGCTCCGCCCGGACTACCGCACCGCCATTGCCACCAACCGGGGCCGCAGCCTGCCTCTCGTCCTGAAATTTCTGAAGATCGAACCCCTCTTCGACCTGGTCCTGTCCAGCGCCGATGTGGTCCACCACAAGCCGCACCCCGAGTGCCTGCAACGCATCCTGGATCATTTTCACCTGGAGCCGGCCCAGGCCCTCTATGTGGGGGACTCGGTGGTGGACCAGGAGACCGCCGCCCGGGCCGGCGTCACTTTTGCAGCCTACCGGCGCCCGGAGTTGGCGGCGCCGTATCATCTGGCGGACCACCAGGAAATTTTCCGCGTCCTCGCCCTACTCCAGGCCCCCTGAAAAGCGCGGCGGCCGCTTCTCCAGGAACGCGGCCACCCCCTCCTTGGCGTCCGGGCTGGCCAGGCACAGGGCGAAGGCCTCGATCTCCAGGGCGCAGCCCCCGGCCAGGTCCATCTCCAGACCCCGGTCGATGACCTGCTTGACGGCCCGCACGGCCACCCTTCCTTTGGCGGCCATGGTTCCCGCGGCCTTGAGACATTCGCTCATAAAGACCTCATCCGGAAAGACCCGGGCGGCCAGGCCCAGGGTTTGGGCCTCGTTCGCATCCAGAAAGCGGCCCGAGAGGCAGAGGTCCTTGGCCACGCCCTTCCCCACCTGGCGCGCCAGGCGTTGGGTGCCGCCCACGCACGGGATTATGCCCAGCGAGACCTCCGGCAGGCCGAAGCGGGCGCTGCGGGCCGCGTAAATGATGTCACAGGCCAGGGCGAACTCCAGGCCGCCGCCCAGGGCAAAGCCGTTGACGCAGGCGATGACGGGAATTTCCAGGGCCTCCAGGCGGAAAAGGAGCCGGTGGGCCCGCTGGGCAAAACTTTTCCCGGCCAGGGGCGACATGTCCGCAAAGACCCGCACGTCGGCCCCGGCCATGAAGGCCCGCCCCGCACCGGTGAAAAGCAGCACCCGGGCCTCGGGGTCGCCGGCCACCTGGTCCAGGACCTGGGCCAATTCCCCGGCCATCTCCCGGTCCAGGGCGTTCAACTTCTCCGGCCGGTTGAAGGTGACGGTGACGACGCCCTGATCCCGGTTTATCAATAAGGTCTGGTATGCCATGACTCCCTCCTGTGGGGCCTAGAAAAAGGCAGGTGCATTGACTGCGCCGGTCCCGATGATATGAAAGCAGAATTAACGCAGAACGCGGTATTTGACAAATTGCAAATGGAAAGAAAAGGTTTAGCCACGGAGCCGCACACGGAGCAGGCGCTCATGAGCCGTTGACTCCCTCAACACCATGAAAAATTTGGCAGAAGTCTACGCCCTGGCCTATGAACAGGCCTTGATGCGCCTCACCGCCTCACTGACGGCCCAAGACATGATGACCGCCAAGGTGATAACGGTCCCGCGGCACGCCGGCCTGGTTGAGGTAGCCGAAATCTTGCGCCGGCAGGGCATCTCCGGGGTCCCGGTGGTGGACGCCGGCGGGCGGGTGGCGGGCGTCATTTCCGCCAAGGACTTTCTCCTGCGGGCCAGGGCCAAAGACCCCCAGCACATCCTGGACATGCTTAAGGCCTGGGTCCGGGCAGGTTCAAAAGATTCCGGCCTTTTTGAGGCTCAAAAGGCCGAAGAACTCATGAGCGCGCCAGCCATAACCGTGACGCCGGAGACGCCCCTCTGTCTGATCGCCGACATCTTTATAGGGCAGGGGATCAGCCGGGTGCCCGTGGTGGACGGAGAAGGCCGGCTCGTGGGGCTGGGTGTCCCGCTCCGACCTGGTAAAAGCCGCGATGCGGAAAAACTCCCGCCAGTAAGTCTCTTCTTCCTCCTCACCCGAAACGAAGAAAAGCCAGTGGGGCTGGCCTTTGCGCCCGCCGCCTTTAGTGGCTTGGGCTCCCAACCCGTGGGTCCCACCGGCAAGATGCCGGTCCCACCAAAAACTTTTCGGAGCAGTTACCACCAAAATTCCGGATAGCGCCGGGTCTTCGGGATGTTGTTGACCACCAGGGCCACCAGGAGCATCAGTCCGGCCCCGGCCGTCACTGGCACGAGAGCATACAAAAAACCCAGATCGTGAATCTTCTGGTCGCCGATGACGGCGATGAGGGCGGTGGCCCCGCCGGGGGGGTGCAGGGTTTTGGTGGCGTGCATGGCGGCAATGGCTGTCGCCACGGCCATGGCCGCGGCCAGCCAGGGGACAGGGTGGAGCAGTTGATAGGCCGCCACGCCGATGAGTGCGGAGATGAAGTGGCCGCCCATGAGATTGCGCGGCTGGGCCAGGGGGCTTTTGATGGCCCCGAAAATGAGCACCGCGGAAGCGCCTAAGGAGCCGATGAGGAGGACCAGGCTGGTGCCGGCGCAGAAGCGGGAGTTCAGGTAGGCCACCAGGCCGATGGTCAGGAAGCTGCCCAGCCACGACCAGGCGATTTCCCCCAGGCCCACCATGGGCGGGCTCTGGGTGGTGCCCTTCATTTTTCCGAAGAAGCCCCTGAACATGGCAAACCTTTTGGCAATCCGACTTTGACGAGGTCGGCCCGGGAAACGATCCCCAGAAGGCGCCCCTGGGCGTCGGTGACCGGGGCCCGGTTGATACCTTTGGCCGCAAACAGGGCGGCGATGTCCGCCACCTGCGTATCGGGCCCCACGGTGACGGCCGGGGCGCTCATGAGGTCCGCGGCGAGCTCCCGTCCCAAAGGGGGGGCCAGGCACGTCCCGGTTTTGAGGCACTGGGCCAGAAGGTTCAGGAACTTCTTGGGCTCGCTCACTCCCAGGCGGTCCAGAAAGTCCCGCTCGGAGATGACCCCGGCCACCCGGGCATCCTTATCCAGCACCGGCACCCCGGAAACGCCGCTTTGACCCATTATTTCAGCTACTTCGGCGATGGGCGTGGCGACGCTCACCCAGACCACCTTTCGGGTCATGATGTCCGCAGCCTTCACCGACCGGGTGAGGCGCTGGACAGCCTGCCGGAAAGCCAGGCGGTAAAGCTCCCGGAAGTCCCCCGGCGTGATGTCCAGGTAGCCGGGAATTTCCCGCATGGCTTCGCTGACATCTTCGTCGGTGAGTTCGGGGGCCGGAAAGGCGTCCAGGCCGGATTTGCAGGCAGGTTCGTCCACAGCGCCTCCGCTGCCGGACCGGCTCAGGTCCGGATGTTCAGGGTCTCCACCAGGCGGTCGGCAAAACCCAGGATGAATTCCCGCTGGGCCCGGGTGGCGTAGCCGATACACGGGCAGCGCATGGTCCGCTCGCTACGGATGAGAAACTCAAAGCGCACGAAGTGGTCGCCCACCTCCACGGCGAAGCGATAGGGGCGGCAGTCCCGATGCTCAAATTGCAGAGGGCTGAGCAGGTCTTCCTGCAGGTCCACCCACCAGACGTCGCCCAGGCGCGAGGCTTTGGCATGTTCGCTCAAGTAATCCCTCACCCGGGACGTGTCGTCCCGGCTGATTTCGTCCAGAAGATATTGCCGCATCTTCCTCCCTCGTTTCTGCACCCGCGGACGGCCTGATGCAGATGCTTATTTCATCGCCACACAATAACCTGCCGGCTCACGCGGTCCGGATCAGGCCCAGCCGCCCCAGAACCACCTCCGCCGGCAGGCTGCGGCCGGCCACAAACTCCTGGTAGGCCTGCAAGGAGCCGTCGTAGCGGTTATTGGCGGCGCAATCATCCACCACGATGAGGCCCCCCGGGGCCAGCAGCGGAAATATGCCTTTCAAGGCGGCCTGCACCGGCTGGTACAGATCCACGTCGATGAGGGCGAAGGAAATTTCTCCCAAAGGGCTAAAATTATACTGGTTGACGTCCGCCTCGATGGTGACCACCCGGGTGATGCTGTTGGCGGCCAGAGTGGCGTCAACCCACTTCTTTTTATTGATGGAGTACCCCTTGTAATGATCCTTCTGTTTAGCCCGGTTCCGGACCTCAAAACCCACATCCGCTTCAGTGAACCCGGAAAAGGTGTCAATGGCGTAATAGGGCTTCTCCACGCCCAGAAAATCCAGATGCTTATTGAGAAAGACGGTGGTGTGGCCCAGGGCGCAGCCCACTTCCACGATGGCGCCGGGGAGGGGTCCGGTCTCCCCCAGAACCTGGCACAGAAAACAGAGGTGGGCCGGTAGAAAAGTATACTTATACCGATAAAAGAGATAGTGGCTCAGCGGCAGCCGGAAAAGGAATTCCCAGTAGAGCCGCCGCAGCTTGATGCTCATTTTTTCCATGGAGAGAGATTCAAACCTCACTCAGGACGGGTGCGCCGGGGGATGGGGAGATATTCCACCGACGGGGTCTGGCGCACGGGTTGGGGGAAGTAGCTCATGAGATCCAGCACTTCCTTGGGCATGCCTGCGGAAACGGGCAGACCCAGGGATTTGGCGGCGTCGAAGGTAATGGGAAAGTCGTGGGTCCAGGTGCCCTGGGTGAGCAGGCGCGCCAGATCTTCGGCCTGGCCGCCGCTAAATTTATCGCCGATGAGTTCCAGGACGGAGTTGCGCACTTCGGCGATGGCCATCTCCGCCTGATCGGCCAGGATGAGAGTCTTGTCCTCCAGGTCGTTGACGGACTTTTTGGCCACCGCCTTGAGCAGGGAAGCTGCGGGGAATTGGGCGATTTGCGGGTCCACCGGCCCCAGGACGGCATGTTCGCACATGACGATCTCGTCCGCGGCCAGGGCGATTAGAGTGCCGCCGCTCATGGCATAGTGGGGCACGAAAACCGTGACCTTGCCGGGATGGCGTTTCAGGGCCCGGGCGATTTGCAGGGACGCCAGCACCAGTCCGCCGGGCGTGTGCAGGATGAGGTCCAGGGGCATGTCGTCGTCAGTCAGCAGGATGGCCCGGATGATCTCTTCGGCGTCGTTGACGTCGATAAAGCGGAAGAGGGGAAAACCGAGAAGCGCCATGGTCTCCTGGCGGTGCACCATGATGATGACACGGGAAGACCGCTGCTGCTCCAGGCGGGCGATGAGGCGCTTGCGGGAGAATTCCAGGGCCTTTTGCCGGAAAAGGGGTTGTAGGGCGATGAAAATGAGGAAAATCCAAAAAAGATCCGTGGTCGCCATTACTCCTCCGGCGGAGGAGCGCCCCGTTTGAAACCGGCGTCCACCGCGGCGAAAGCCCACAACCCCACCAGGAGGGCCGCAGGAACCAGGAAGATGAGATGGGTCAGGACTTCTCCCACGATGGCCCGGACGATTTCGCCGGTGAGGGGTTTGGGGTAATACACGGCCAGGTATTCCTGGGAAAAAAGGACCAGGCCCGCCAACACCGTGATGCCTGCGAGGAGATTGGCAAACAGGATGATGAGGATGCCCTTGCGCTGATCCTTGTTGTAGAGCTGTCCCAACCCGGGGAAAACCAGGGCGGACAAGAGAAAGGCTTTCAGGGACAAAATCCGGCAGCTCCGTGCATAGAAATTTGGCGGGCTAAGGGGAACGGTGCAAGCCCCGTCTCTCCGCCAATTTTTGCCATATTATCCCAAGCGGGCAAGCCGGTCAAGGCAGAGCGCAACCATGGGGAGTACTTGGCATTTGCGCGTCGATGCGTTAAGATGAAATGTCAATGCCAACGCTAAACCATGCCCAGGGGGGAGGGGCTGGGAGCTGCGCCGTTTTCCGCCTGTCCCCCCTTGCATATTTCCCTTCACGAGGCCTGGATGGACTACAAAGCCACACTCAATCTGCCCCGCACCGATTTCCCCATGAAGGCGTCCCTGCCCCAGCGGGAGCCGGAGATGCTGAAGCGCTGGACCGCCATGGATCTTTACGGGCAGATCCGCGCCGCCAGCCGGGGGCGCCCCAAATTCCTGCTGCACGACGGCCCGCCCTACGCCAACGGGCACATCCACCTGGGCCACGCCCTGAATAAGATCCTCAAGGATATTATCATCAAGAGCCGGCAAATGTCCGGCTTCGACTGCCCCTACGTGCCGGGCTGGGACTGCCACGGCCTGCCCATCGAGCACCAGGTGGCCAAGGA
>CAZFWX010000095.1:0-12948 GCA_964522695.1 uncultured Desulfobacterales bacterium | reverse complement strand
GCCGGGGCGGCGCCGGCTTCCCCACCGGGCTCAAGTGGTCCTTCACCCGGCCGTCTCCCATTTTCCCCAAGTATATCGTCTGCAACGCCGACGAAGGCGAGCCGGGCACCATCAAGGACCGCTACCTCATGGAAGGCGACCCCCACCGGGTGCTGGAAGGCATGGCCATCGCCGGCTACGCCGTGGGCGCCCGCCAGGGCTACATTTACTGCCGCGGTGAATATTACCTGTCCATGCACCGCCTCCAGAACGCCATCGACCAGGCCGTGGCCAAGGGCTACCTGGGCGACAAGATTTTCGGCACGGATTTCTCCTTCCACATCCAGATCCAGACCGGCGGCGGCTCGTATGTCTGCGGCGAGGAAACCGCGCTCATCGAATCCATCCAGGGCCAGCGGGGCAACCCCCGGGTCAAGCCGCCCTTCCCCGGCCAGGTGGGCGTCTGGTACAAGCCCACCATCGTTAACAACGTGGAGTCCCTGGCCAGCGTGCCGGACATCATTATTAAAGGTGCGGAGTGGTACAGCAGCAAGGGCACCGAGGATTCCAAGGGCACCAAGATCTTCCAGATTGTGGGTCATGTGAAGAAGCCTGGTGTGGCCGAACTGAACATGGGCATGCCGCTCAGCGACTTCATCGACAAAATCGGCTTGGGCGTGCGGGAAGGCCGCCAGCTCAAGGCCGTGCAGCCCGGCGGCGCGGCTTGCGGCTTCATCCTGCCCGAGCATATCAAGACGCCGCTGGAATACGCAGCCATGGGCAAGGTGGGGGGCGCGGTGGGCTCCGGCACCATGTTGATCCTGGACGACACCACCTGCATCGTGGACGTGGTCAAGTGCCTGCTCTACTTCTTCCAGCACGAATCCTGCGGCTTCTGCCTGCCCTGCCGCCGGGGCACCCGGGTGCTCTACGAGATGGTGTGCAACATCGTCGCGGGCAAGGGCAAGGAGAGCGATCTGGACCAGCTCCTGACGCTGTCCAAAGCCATGGTGGAAAGCGCCAACTGCGCCCTGGGCTGGAGCCCCTACTCCTTCCTGGACACCACCATGCAGCGTTTTAAGCAGGAATGGCTGGACCACGTGCATGGCAAATGCTCTCTCGGCGTGTGCTCCAAGAAGGCCGTGGCGTCGCATTAAACCAGGCGCGAGTGACTTCCGGTTCCACTCTGGACGAGGGAACCGATAGATGAGGGCGCCCAGGTGCCCTAGAATGAGCCGGGATATGCCGGGACCGATGTCAAATTCCCCTTCCACCTTGAACCTGCTGGGCTATCATGCTTCGCTCGTGGGCGACCAGGTGCGGACTGAGGCCTACCGCCAAGCCATCTTCGAGACGGTCAAGGAGGGGGACGTGGTCCTGGAGGTGGGCTGCGGCACCGGCATCCTGAGCTTCTTCGCCTGCCAGGCCAGGGCGCGCCGGGTCTATGCCATCGAGGCGGCCAATATTATCAACGTGGCCAGGGTGCTCTCCCGGGCGAACCATTTCGAGGACTGCATCAAGTTTTACCACCAACCGTCAGACCGGGTGAATCTGCCGGAAAAGGTGGACCTCATCATCACCGAGACCCTGGGGAATTTCGGTCTGAACGAGGGCATCCTGGGCTCCTTAACGGACGCCCGGAAAAGATTCCTGAAAGAGCAGGGCGCCATCATCCCCCGGTCCGTGGAACTCTTCATCGCCCCCGTGGAATTGACAGAGGGATACCGGCGGCAGGACATATGGACTGACGGCTGCTATGGCGTCGATTTATCCCCTGTCCGCCCCTACGTCATGAACCATCCCTGGATGGTGCGGCTCGAACCCGAACATCTTCTGGGGGAGCCGGCCTCCCTGGGGCGGATTGATTTGGCCGAAGCTGAGACCGCCGATCTGAAGGCCGCGGTCTCCTTGACCGCTGGCCGGGAAGGCACTTTTCACGGTCTGGGAGGGTGGTTCCGGGCCGAACTCACCGGCGCCATCTCGTTGTCCAACGGCGTGCCCAATCCCACGCCCAACTGGGGCCATTTCTTCTTTCCCCTGGAGCGTCCCCTGGGTGTCAAAGCCGGTGACACGTGCGAGGTGGTCATTCGCTCCGGCGACAACGGCGCCTCGTGGTTCTGGCAAGTGGACGCCGCGGACGCCGATGCCCCGGAAGGACGCAGCCGCTATACGCATTCGACTTTCTGGGGGTCCCCCCTGGACCGGAAGAGACTGCGACTGACCTCCCCTGAGGCCGCCCCCCGGCCCAACCGCCGGGGCGAAGCCGGCCTCTTTGTTTTGCAATCCTTGAATGGCCTGACTTCTCTCAAGGATGTGGCGGCCAACCTGCAGCAGCGGTTTCCCGGCCTTTGGCAGACTGAATCAGCAGCCATGGCTTTCGTCAAAGAAATGGTTGACCTTTTCGATACGTATGGGTGTCTGGCAAATCCTTTCGAGAACAGTTGCCATTAACGTTAAGGATCTGAGACATGCTGATTAACTATGTGCCCGTCCTCATTTACATGGTCATCGCCGTGGGGCTGGTGGGGCTCATCGTGCTCCTGTCGGAGCTGCTGGGCAAGAAGGTGCACACCTACCAGAAGGACATCCCCTACGAATGCGGCATGGACCCCATTGGCGATGCCCGCCACCGCTACGCGGTGCGCTTCTATGTCATCGCCATGTTCTTCATCGTCTTCGACATTGAAGCTATTTTCCTGTACCCGTGGGCGGTGGTCTTCAAGCCCCTGGGCTGGTTCGGCTTCGTGGAGATGCTCATCTTTATCCTCATCCTGGTGGTGGGACTGGTCTACGTCTGGGGTAAGGGAGCACTGGAATGGGAATAGAAGAAAAGCTCGGCTATAACGTACTCACCACCACGCTGGAAAAGCTGGTGGACTGGGGCCGGAAAAACTCGCTGTGGCCCGCCACCTTCGGGCTGGCCTGCTGCGCCATCGAGATGATCTGCACCGCGGCCAACCGCTGGGACATCGCCCGCTTCGGCATGGAGGCCTTCCGCGCCTCGCCCCGCCAGGCCGACGTCATCATCATCGCCGGCACCGTGGTCAAAAAGATGATGCCCGCCATCGAGCGCATCTATGAGCAGATGACCGAGCCCAAGTGGGTCATCGCCATGGGCGCCTGCGCCTGCTCGGGGGGGATCTTCGACTCCTACGCGGTGGTGCAGGGCATCGACAAGTACCTGCCGGTGGACGTGTACATCCCCGGCTGCCCGCCCCGGCCGGAAGGGCTGCTCTACGGCATCCTGAAGCTCCATGAGCAGATCCTCAAAGATCCCTTCCTCACCGAGAAATACCGCGAGTCCCTGGCTCGCCGCCAGGAGGTGGCCTGATGCACCCCGGCGCCGACTTTTTGAAGGCCAAGTTCCCGGCGGAGGTGGTGGAGGCCACGGAACACCGGGGCGACACCACGGTGGTGGTAAAACCGGGCCGCGTGGTGGAGATTTTGACCGCCCTGCGGGACGACCCCTCCCAATCCTTTCAATATCTGTCCATGATTGCGGCGGTGGACTATCACCCCAAAAGTCCCCGTTATGCCGTGGTTTACAATCTTTACTCTCACAAGAACCGCAACCGGCTTACCCTCAAGGCGTTCTGTGAGGATGACGCAGCCCCGGTCATGCCCTCGGTGGTCAAGGTTTTCGCCACCGCCGATTTCCACGAACGGGAAGCCTATGACCTCATGGGCATCCGCTTTGTGGGCCACCCCAAACTGAGGCGCATCCTCCTGCCCGACGACTTTGCCGGGTATCCGCTGCGCAAGGGCTTCCCCCAGCGGGGCTATTAGGTGAGGCACATGGAACAGTTGAGCACCATGCAACGCACCGAAACCATGATGTTGAATGTGGGCCCCTCCCACCCCAGCACCCACGGGGTGCTCAGGGTGCTGGTGGAGCTGGACGGGGAGGTCATTTTAAGCGCTGACCCCGATCTGGGCTACCTCCACCGGGGCATCGAAAAGATGTGTGAGGGCCGCACCTACCACCAGTGCCTGCCCCTCATGAACCGGGTGGACTACCTGGCCGGGGAAGTCAACAACTTCGGCTTCTGCCTGGCCGTGGAAAAGCTCTTTGACGTGGAAGTCCCCAAGCGGGCCCAGTATATCAGGGTGATGCTGGCGGAATTCACCCGCATCGCCTCCCATCTCTTCTGGCTGGGCACCCACGGCCACGACCTGGGGGCCATGACCCCGCTCTTCTATGCCTTTCGGGAGCGGGAAAAGATCATGGACCTGTGCGAGATGGTGTCGGGCGCGCGCATGTTCCCCCTGTACTTCCGCATCGGCGGCCTGGCCGCGGACCTGCCCGAAGGCTTCATCGAAAAGGCCTGGGAATTCGTCAAAACCTTTCCGGACAAATGGAAGGATTATGACAATCTGCTGACCCAGAACATCATCTGGAAGCAGCGCACCGTGGGCGTGGGCGCCATGACCGCGGACGAGGCCCTGAACTGGGGCTGGTCCGGTCCCATGGCCCGGGGCTCCGGCATCGACTGGGACCTGCGCCGGGACAATCCCTATTCCAGTTACCAGGACTTCGACTTCAAGGTGCCCCTGGGCACCAAGGAAGGCGACACCTATTCCCGGTACCTGGTGCGCATGCAGGAGATGCTCCAGTCCAACAACATCATTCGCCAGGTGCTGGAAAAGCTGCCCAAGGGCGACATCAAGGTGGACGACCCCCGCATCACTCTGCCGGCGAAAGAGAAGGTGTATACGGACATCGCCGGGCTCATCAACCATTTCAAGCTTATCCAGGAAGGCGTGACTCCTCCTGCGGGCGAGGTCTATCAGTGCATTGAGGCCCCCAAGGGGGAGTTCGGCGTCTACCTCATCAGCGACGGCACCGGCCACCCCTTCCGGGTGAAGATCAGAACGCCGTCCTTTGTGGTCTTAAACGCCACCGACAAACTCTGCCGGGGACGGCTCCTGGCCGACCTCATCGCGGTGATCGGCACCATGGACATCGTCCTGGCGGACGTGGACAGATAAAGGGGGCTGCGTCCTCCCCAAGGAAATAATTCGGCTGCAGGCGCCTTGCCGGCAGCTCAAAGCTCATGGGCAGTTACTACAGGAAAGACTTATGGTGAACCTGACCATCGACGGCCGTGCCATCCAGGCGGAAGCGGGTAAGACCATCCTGGAAGTGGCCAGAGACAACGGCATCTTCATCCCGTACCTCTGCTACCATCCGCGGCTCAAGCCCATCGGCTCCTGCCGCATCTGTGTGGTGGAGGTAAAACCCGGACCGCCCCGGCCCATCCCCGCGTGCGCCACGCCGGTGAGCGAAGGCATGGAGGTGGTGACCAACTCCCCCCGGGTAATGGCCATCCGCCAGGAACTGACCAAGCTGGTGCTCATCAACCACGCCCTGGAATGCCCCATCTGCGACAAGGGCGGCGAGTGCGAACTCCAGGAGTTGACCCACGCATTGGGCGTAGGCTCCGTGGATTACGAGGCCCTGAAGCTGCCTCCCAATCCCGACTACGTCTCCCAGTTGATCGAGCGCCATCCCGACCGCTGCGTCACCTGCGGCCGGTGCGTGGCCGTGTGCCGGGACCATGTGGGGGCCATGGCCATCAACTTCATGCACCGGGGCTACTTCACCGAGCTGGGGTCGGGTCTTTTGCCCCTGGACTGCGAGTTCTGCGGCTCCTGCGTCGACATCTGCCCGGTGGGCGCGCTCATCAACAAAGCCTTTAAATACCGGGCCCGGGCCTGGGAAGTGGAAAAGACCGACATGGTCTGCCCCTTCTGCGGCGGCGGCTGCACCTACCAGGTCCACGTCAAAGACGGCCGCATCATGCGGGTGGTGAATGAAGACAGCGTGCTCCTCTGCGGCCGGGGCCGCTTCGGCTTCCCGGTGGTGGAGGCTGAGGACCGGCTGAAAACGCCTCTCATCAAAGAGAAGGACGCGTTCCGGGAAGCCACCTGGGATGAGGCCCTGGACCTGGTAGCCCGGCGGTTCAAGGAAATCGTCGAGGCCAACGGCGCCGACGCCATCTACGGGGTGGGCTCGCCCCGGGCCACCAACGAGGCCAACTTCCTCTTCCAGAAGTTCTTCCGGGCGGGGCTCGGCACCAACCAGCTGGACAACCCGGCCCGCTACCATTACGTGCGGGCGCTGAACGCCCTGGGACAGGTCTTCGGCTGGCCCCAGGTGGAAGGCACGGAAGCCGGCCCCCGGCCCCTGGAGTCCTACTCCTCGCCTCTTAAGCTCACCGACGATGCCAAAGGCAAAGGCTTCAGCTTCATCCTGGGCGACCTGGAAGACGTGGCCAAGGCCGACGTGGTCCTGGTGGTGGGCGCCGATCTGACGCCGGAACTGCCGCCCTTGGGTTGGGCAGTGAATGAGGCCAAGGGCAAGGATACCTTCAAGCTCATTAATGCCAACCCCCGGCAGACCAAGTTCGACCGCAACGCCACTCTTTCTTTGCGGTACGCGCCCGGGTCCGAGCGGCTCCTGGTGGCGGCGATTCTCAAAACCCTGTTCGCCGACCAGCCCGACTTCGCGCCGGCCATGGCGGCCAAAGGTCTGGATGAGCTGAAAGAAAGCCTGAAAAAGGGCACCGTTAAGGAACTGGCCAAGAAGATCGGCGTGGACGAGGCCCTGATCAAGGAAGCGGCCAGCCTCCTGGCCCAGGCCCAGGCCCCGGCCATTATCTTCGGCACCGAGCTCTTAGGCCAGGAGAAGGGCGAACAGAACGCCCTGGCCCTGGCGAACCTGTTTCTCCTGGTGGGCAAGCCCGAGGCCCCCGGCAGCCGACTCTTCCCGGTGGCCGAAAAGGCCAACACCCGGGGCGTGTGTGAAATGGGGGTGCTCCCCGACCGGCTCCCCGGCTTGCAGGGCCTGGACTCCGGCGCCGCCAGCTTCTTCTTTGCGCCGCAATCCGCCTCGGTCCAGCCCGGCCTGACCCTGCCGGAACTGCTGGATAAATTGGAGCAGGACGCCGAGGACGCCCCCAAGGCCGTCTATGCCCTGGGCGGCGACCTGGTGAGATGGCTCCCCCACCGCAGCCGGGTGGAAAAGGCTCTGAAAAAGCTGTCATTCCTGGTGGTGCAGGATGCCTTCCTCACCGAAACGGCGAAACTGGCCGACGTGGTCCTGCCCGTAGCCATTCACGCCGAGCAGGAAGGCACCTTCCTGAGCAGCGCCGGCCGGCTGGGAGTGATCAAAAAGGCCCTGTCCGTCAACGGCGTCCGGCCGGACTGGCAGATCATCAACGAGCTGGCCCAAAAGATGGGCTTCAGCTTCAAATACGGGACGCCGGCTGCCATCTTCCTGGAATTGGCCAAGGCCATGCCTCTGTGGGCCGGAGCCTCGGGCGGCGCCAGCGTGCCGGCCGGCTTTGCGGCGGCAGTATCCGGGCAGTTCGTCCCCTTCGACCTGGATGTGGCCCTGCCGGGGCGGCGCCCCTACGTGCTGATTGTGGGCAAGTCCCTGCAGCACTCGGGCTCCTATACCACGCACCAGCCCTGCGGCACCCTGCTGGTCACCCCGGGCGCGGCCCTGAAGGTGAATCCCGAAGATGCGGCTACCCTGCACCTGGGATCTGGCGACGCGGCCAAAATCACCTCGTCCCATGGCGAGATTACGGCCCCGGTGGAGCTAACTGCGGAATTGCCGGCCGGGGTGGTCTTCCTGGCCGAACACTTCGCCGAACCCGCGGCCCAGGCTTTGACCCTCAACTCCAACCTGGTGCGGGTTTCCATCCAGAAGGCGTAAGATTATGAATCTGCCGGCATTAATCGTCCTGACCGCCATCAAGATCACCTTAATTCTGGTGGTCTTCCTCACGGCCATTGCCTACACCGTGCTCATGGAGCGCAAGGTTCTGGGCTTCATCCAGTTGCGCTACGGCCCCAACCGGGTGGGTCCCTGGGGATTGTTGCAGCCCCTGGCGGACCTGCTGAAGCTCCTCTTCAAAGAGGACTTCACCCCGCCCCATGTGAACAAGGTGCTGTTTGTCCTGGCGCCGGTAATCACTGCTGTCACGGCCTTTCTGCCTTTTGCGGTGATTCCTTTTGCCCAGCAGATCCTGCCCGATGAGTTCAGCTTCTTCGGCGTCACCTTCGACCTGACTACTGCGGGCCTGAACCAGGGCGTCATCGCCGACATCAATGTGGGCCTGCTCTACGTTTTTGCCATGGGGTCGCTGGCGGTGTACGGCGCAGTGCTGGGCGGCTGGGCCTCAAACAACAAATATTCGCTCCTGGGCGGCTTGCGCCTCTCCGCCCAGATGGTGAGCTACGAACTGGCCCTGGGGTTGTCCGTCATCGGTGTGCTCATGCTGGCCGGGTCGCTTTCCCTGGTGAAGATCGTCGAGGCCCAGAAGTCCATGTGGTTTATCGTCTACCAGCCCCTGGGTTTCGTCCTCTTCTTCATCGCCGCCTTGGCCGAGTGCGCCCGCACGCCCTTCGACTTGATCGAGTGTGAAAACGAGCTGGTGGCCGGTTTCCAGACGGAATATAGCTCCATGAAATGGGCGCTGTTCATGCTGGGCGAATATTGCCACATCATCGTGGCCTCGGCCCTGGCCACCACCCTTTTCCTGGGCGGCTGGCAGGGACCGTTTCTGCCCCCCATCGTCTGGTTTGTGGGCAAGACCTTTTTCCTGGTCTTCGTCTTTATCTGGTTCCGGGGCACCTTCCCCCGCTTCCGCTTCGATCAGCTCATGCAGGTGGGCTGGAAGGTGTTGCTGCCCTTGTCCCTGGTGAATATCCTGGTCACCGGCGCGGTCATGCTGGCGATCAAATAGCCTGACGTTTACAGGTACGCTACGCCACTGATGCCCAAAGGCTGACACGGCCTCAAACCAAGGCCCACAGCCCATGCGAAAACGAGGTTCTTTATGATCATCCCGTTGCTCAAAGGACTGGCCACCACCCTCCGGATGGTCTTTACCAAGCCTGTCACCCTCCAGTATCCGGAGGAGAAGCGCCCCGTTTATCCCCGCTTCCGGGGCCACCCGGAGCTGGTGACCAACGAGGACGGCGGCCGGCGCTGCGTGGCCTGCACCCTGTGCATGGTGGTCTGCCCCAGCAACGCCATCAAGCAGATCGTGCCCGCGGAAGGCGACCAGCATGAGAAGTATCCCGCGGCCTTCGTCATCGACCTGACCCGCTGCATCTTCTGCGGCTTCTGTCAGGAGGCCTGCCCCAAGGCGGCCATCAAGTTGAACAACCTTTATGAGCTGGCCCAGTACGAGAAACAGATGCTGATCTACGACATGGACAGGCTCACCCAGGAGCAGCCCAAGCTCCGGGATGGGGACTGGTTATGATCGGCTTCGGTGTAACGCGCCAGGTATCCCGGCGGAAATAGGAGGCGAGGGGGAATGCACACGCTCTTTTACATCCTGGCGGCCACGGCCCTGGTGGCCGGCGCCCTGGTGGTCTTCCAGACCCACCCCTTGAGGAGCGCCCTCTGGCTCATCGTCAATTTCTTTGCGGTGGCGGGGCTGTATCTCTTGGCCAACGCCGAGTTCATCGCCGCCATCCAGATTATCGTTTACGCCGGGGCCATCATGGTCCTCTTCCTCTTCGTCATCATGCTGCTGAACTTAAGGCAGCCGGAAGAGCCCTCACCCATGCCCGCCCTGGGGACGAAAATCCTGGCGGTGAGTCTGGCTGTGACCACGGGCTTTCTGATGATGTACGGGTTCAAGAAAACGGTGTTGATTCCCGTCCGGGCCGGCGCGCCGGGGTTGGGCAACACCGAGTCCGTGGCCCGCTTGCTGTTCACCGACTATCTGCTGCCCTTCGAAGTCACCAGCGTGCTGCTCCTGGTGGCCATCGTGGGGGCGGTGGTCCTCTCCAAATCCAGGCTGAAGTAAGCCGCGCAGGGGACGTTTTATGGCCGTGCCGTTGGAATGTTACTTGGGACTGAGCGTGGCCCTGTTCGCCCTGGGGGCGATCGGGGTCCTCATCCGGCGCAACATCCTCATCATCCTCATGTGCATCGAGATGATGTTGAACGCCGTCAACCTGGCCTTCATCGCTTTTGCCGACGCCTTCAAGGCCGTGGACGGCCAGATGTTCGTCTTCTTCGTCATGACCGTGGCTGCGGCCGAAGTGGCCGTGGGCCTGGCCCTGGTAGTGGCCATCTTCCGCAACCGGGCCACGGTTTCCGTGGACGATCTGAACCTCATGAAATGGTGAGGCTGACCCCATGATCGACTATGTTTGGCTGATACCCGTCTTTCCCCTGGTGGGCTTCCTCATCAACGGCCTGTTCGGGAAGAATCTGCCCAAGAACACCGTGGGGGCCATCGCTTCGGGGGCCGTGGGCCTGAGCTTCCTGCTCACCGTGGCCATCTTCCTGGAGTTTTTAAAGCTCCCCACCAATGCCCGGGCCGTGGAGAAGGTGGTCTACACCTGGATCGCCTCCGGCGCCTTCCAGGTGAACGTGGCCTTCCTGGTGGATCCCCTCTCCCTCATCATGCTCCTGGTGGTCTCGGGCGTGAGCACCCTCATCCACATCTACTCCATCGCCTACATGCATGACGAAGATGGGTTTTACCGGTACTTCGCTTATCTCAACCTCTTCGTCTTCGCCATGCTGACCCTGGTGAGCGCCAACAACTTCCTGCTCATGTTCGTGGGCTGGGAAGGCGTGGGGCTGTGCTCGTACCTGCTCATCGGCTACTGGTACGAAAAGCAGTCCGCCTCCGATGCGGGCAAGAAGGCCTTTGTGGTCAACCGGATCGGCGACTTCGGGTTCCTCCTGGGCATGTTCCTCATTTTCTGGACCTTCGGCACTCTGAACTTCCGGGAAGTCTTCGCCCTGGCCTCCAAATATCCGGTGGGCACCGGCGTCATCACGGCCATCACCCTGTGTCTCTTCGTGGGCGCCACCGGTAAGTCGGCCCAGTTGCCGCTGTATACCTGGCTGCCCGACGCCATGGAAGGCCCCACCCCGGTGTCCGCCCTGATCCACGCGGCCACCATGGTGACCGCCGGCGTTTACATGGTGGCCCGCTGCAGCCAGCTGTACGTCCTGGCCCCCGATTCCATGACCGTGGTGGCCGTCGTCGGCGCAGCCACGGCCATCTTCGCCGCCACCATCGGCATGGCCCAATTCGACATCAAACGGGTGCTGGCCTACTCCACCGTCAGTCAGCTGGGCTACATGTTCCTGGCCTGCGGCGTGGGCGCCTTCGTCTCCGGCATCTTCCACCTCATGACCCACGCCTTCTTCAAGGCCCTGCTCTTCCTGGATTCCGGCTCCGTCATCCACGGCATGCACGGCGAGCAGGATATGCGCAAGATGGGCGCCTTGAAAAAAAAGATGCCCATCACTTATAAGACCTATTTCCTGGCCACCCTGGCCATCGCCGGCATCTTTCCCTTCGCCGGCTTCTTCTCCAAGGATGAGATTCTCTTTTTCTCCCTGGTGGACGGCGGCATTTCCTACTGGCTGGTCGCCACCATCGCTGCCTTCATTACTGCGTTCTACATGTTCCGGTCGGTCTTCATGACCTTCTACGGCGAGCCCCGCTGGGATCACCACGTGCATCCCCATGAATCGCCGCCCCTCATGACCGTCCCCCTGATGGTCCTGGCGGTTTTGTCTGTGGTGGGCGGCCTGGTGGGCTTCCCCATCATCGAAGGGGCGCACAAGTTCAAGGAGTTTTTAGCCCCCTCCATCACCCTGGCCAAACCGGAAGTGCATCATTCGGCCACCTTTGAAATCATCATGATGCTCTTCTCCATGGCGGTGGCCGGCGCCGGTATCTTTACCGCCTACCGCATGTACATCGTCAAGCCTGAGACCCCGGATAAGGTAGTGAAAAAATACCCCACCATCTACGAGTGGGTGTTCAACAAGTACTATGTGGATGAGCTCTACGACGCCACGGTGGTGGAGCCCATCAAGAACGGCTCCAACTTCCTGTGGACCGGCTTTGACGTCAAGGTGGTGGATGGGGCGGTGAATGGCTCCGCCAGCGTCGTCGCCTGGCTCAGCGGACGGTTGCGGACGTTGCAGAGCGGCTTCCTGTCCAATTACGCCCTGGCCATCTTCCTGGGCGTCACCATCATTGTCGGCTATCTCCTCGGGTATATCGGCTAGGAGTTGCTTATGCAGCTACCCATTCTCTCCATTCTCGTCTTTCTCCCCGTTTTCGGGATTGTGGTCCTGTTCTTCCTGGACCGCAAGAACCACAAGACCCTCAAAGGCTTCACCATGGCCGTGATGGTCCTGGAGTTCCTCTTCTCGCTCCCCTTGTGGTTCGGGTTCGACAGCACCACGGCCAACATGCAATTCGTGGAGCACTACCGTTGGCTGCCCCAATACGGCATCAGCTACTACGTGGGGGTTGACGGCTTCTCGCTCTTGCTCATCATGCTCACCACCTTCCTGGGGCCCATCTGTGTGCTGGCCACCTGGGAAGACATCCAGCACCGGGTCAAGGAGTTCATGATCTGTCTGCTGGGTCTGAGCAGCGGCATGATCGCCGTCTTCGTGGCCCTGGATCTCTTCCTGTTCTATGTCTTCTGGGAAGTGATGCTCATCCCCATGTACCTGCTCATCGGCATCTGGGGCAACCCGGCCCGCCGGGTCTACGCCGCGGTGAAGTTCTTCATCTTCACCATGTTCGGCAGCCTGCTCATGTTGGTGGCCATTTTGGTGCTCTACTTCCATAACGGCCAGGTGACCGGGGTCTACACCTTCGACCTGCTGAAGATGTACGGCCTGAACCTCCCGTTCGCCATGCAGTTCTGGATGTTCCTGGCCTTCGGGCTGGCCTTCGCCATCAAGGTCCCCATGTTCCCCTTCCATACATGGTTGCCCGACGCCCACACCGAGGCCCCCACCGTAGGGTCGGTGATCCTGGCCGCAGTGCTCCTGAAGATGGGGACGTACGGCTTCCTGCGCTTCAACATGCCCATGTTCCCCCAGGCGGCCCACTACTTCGTGCCGCTCTTCAGCATCCTGGCGGTCATCGGCATCGTCTACGGGGCCCTGGT
>CAZFWX010000094.1:11773-12966 GCA_964522695.1 uncultured Desulfobacterales bacterium | reverse complement strand
TGGTGAGCACGCGCAGCACCTGCAACAGCCGGCCCACGGGCGCGGTGTTGGTGAAGGACCGACAGATTCTGGCCACGGGGTATAACGGCAGTATGCCCGGCGCGCCCCATTGTTTAGGGGAATTCTTTGAGGATGGCACCCCGTACTGCCACCGGCGGGCGCTGAAGATCGCCGACGTGGATAAATATAATTTCTGCCGGGCCTCCCACGCCGAGGCCAACGCCATCGCCCAGGCGGCCAAGCACGGCATCGCCATCAAGGGCGCCAGCCTGTACGTGACGCTGGAGCCATGCTTTGTGTGCATCAAGCTCTTGGCGTCGGCCCAGATCGAGCGGGTCTTTTTCGAGCTGCCGTACGAATCCCGCGACGAAATCCGGGATGAATACTGGCGGACCGCGGTGGAGGAGGCGGGCTTTGCCGAATACCGGCAGCTCAGCATTGCGCCCGAGGCTCTGGCCGCCATCCTGCCCAGTCTGACGGACGTGACCTCCCGGCGGCGCCTGTCCGCCACCGCGCCCCTGGCCGCGCCCGGGGCCTGGGAGGAGGAGTGAAGAAGCGAGATAGGCAAAAGAGATAATTGTGGGGGGAGACCGGAGGAACGAGTTCCCCCGCCTCCCCCACACCTTCCTCCCACCCCCCTTTATTGGGTCCGGGTCAGGCGGGGCCTTCGGCCCCGACTGCCCTGGACCAGGAAAAAAAGCGCTAAGGGGTTGGGGGAGGGAGTTTGAGGGAGGGGGCAGGGGGCTGCACCCCCTGGCCTTCTCCCTCAACAAAACCCACACAGCCATGGCAAAGAATTCCGCGCCGAAAAATAAAGGGAAGAAGGTCCAGGCCGAGAAGAATGGCAAGCCTGAACCGCCGGTGGATGTCCGGCCGCTGACCGGCTTGGCCCGGGAGGTGGCGGCCCTGGTGTGGCTGGGGTTGGCCGTGTTCCTCTTGCTGGCCCTGGTTACTAACACCTTACGGGACCCGCAAAGCTTTCTGGGCCTCTGGCAGGCCGACCGGGTTTACAACTGGGCCGGCAAGGCCGGGGCTCTGTCGAGCTGGCTCTGTCTGTGGGCCCTGGGACTGGCGGCTTTCTGGCTGCCGGTGTTGCTGGGGAGCCTGGCCTTACGGACCCACCGGCAGGGACGGGTGCGGTTCCCCTGGTTCCAGGGAGTCGCGGCGGTGGGTGCGGTAGCGGCCAGTGCGGG
>CAZFWX010000094.1:0-11763 GCA_964522695.1 uncultured Desulfobacterales bacterium | reverse complement strand
GGGCTTTTGACGCTCTGGAAGCCTTTTGTGCGCTGGGGAGAAGGTTTTCTCCAATCCGGTGGTTGGCTGGGGGAGCAGTCTGGCCGGGGTTTGGTTGCGGTGCTCAATGGCTTCGGCGCCGCCCTGGCTTTAATATTTGTGATTCTGGTGAGCCTGATGGTGCTTACCCGGCTTTCCCTGGTGGGTTTGCTATCCCTGATGGGCGAGGCGGTGCGGAAAATCTGGCGCCGGGACCAGAGTGAACCGGTGGAGGAGCATCCGCCGCCGGCCAAAGCCACCCCCAAAATCGCCAAAACTGCCGGTCCGGTGATCAAGCGCACGGCCACGGACCCGGAAGAGGCCTCCTTGACGCTGCCGGTGCGGGAAGCGCCGGTCAAGACTCAGGAGGGCAAGAGGCGGCGGCCGGAGCCTGAGCCGGGCGCCACCTTCACCCTGCCGCCCCTGGACCTTTTGGATGAGCCACAACCCTGGGACCACAAGGTGCAGGAAGACGTCATGGTGGCCCAGGCCCGGAAGTTGGAAGAGACCCTGCGGAGCTTCGGGGTGGAGGGCAAGGTGTCGGCCATCGTGCCGGGGCCGGTGGTGAGCCGTTTTGAGCTGGAGCCGGCCCTGGGGGTGAAGATCAGCAAGGTGACTAACCTGGCTGACGATTTGGCTCTGGCCCTTAAGGCCCTGTCCATCCGCATCGTGGCGCCGGTGCCGGGGAAAGCGGTGATCGGCATCGAGGTGCCCAACAACAAGCGCCAAGTTGTGGGTTTGCGGGAGATCTTGGCCGACAGTGCTTACCAGCGCTCGGCCTCCCGGATGACATTGGCACTGGGAAAGGACATCATGGGCACGTCGGTGGTCACCGACCTGGCCCGTATGCCGCACCTGCTCATCGCCGGGGCCACGGGGAGCGGCAAGAGCGTGGGCCTGAACGCCATGATCCTCTCCGTGCTTTTCAAGGCCCGACCCGATGAAGTGCGCTTTCTGCTCATCGATCCCAAGCGCATCGAGCTGTCCACGTACGAGGGCATCCCGCACCTCTTGCACCCCGTGGTGGTGAATCCCAAGGAGGCCACCGCAGCCCTGCACTGGGCGGTGATGGAGATGGAGAAGCGCTACGCCCTGCTCTCGGAGATGGGGGTGCGCAACGTGGAGGGCTACAACCAAAAGGCCAAGGCCCTGCCGGCCAAGGCGGCGGACGAAGAAGACGAGATGCCCCGGTCGCTGCCCTACATCATCATTGTCATCGATGAACTGGCCGACCTCATGCTGGTATCCTCCCGGGACACGGAAGAATATCTCATTCGCCTGGCCCAGAAGGCCCGGGCCTCGGGGCTGCATCTCCTGGTGGCCACCCAACGGCCCTCGGTGGACGTCATCACCGGTTTGATCAAGGCCAATTTCCCCACCCGCATTTCCTTCCAGGTTTCCTCCAAGGCCGACGCCCGGGTGATTTTGGACACGGTGGGCGCGGAGCGCCTGCTGGGCATGGGGGACATGCTCTTCATTCCGCCGGGGACCTCCCGCCAGCGGCGCATTCATGGGGCGTACGTTTCGGAAGAAGAAGTGGAAAGGGTGGTGGGTTATTTAAAATCCCAGGCCGCGCCGCAGTTCGAGCCGGGTATTGTGGAGATGGCCGAAAAGGAGCGGGAGGACGAAGAATCAGGGGAAAGGGACGAGAAATGGGACGAAGCCCTGGCCCTGGTGGCCGAGACCCGGAACGCCTCCATCTCCATGCTGCAGCGGCGGCTCAGGGTGGGCTATAACCGGGCGGCCCGCATCATTGAGACCATGGAGCGGGAGGGCCTGGTGGGGCCGTCGGACGGCCTGAAGCCCCGGGAGGTGTATATTCCCCGGCGGTGAGCGGTGGCGGTAATTTTGCTCGGAGATAAGATAGGCTGAAGAAAATACTTTTCTCCCTTCTCATCCTGGCCTTAGCGGAGGGTGCTGAGGCAAGTCCCAGGCGCTGCAGTCAGGCAGCCAGATACAATACGATACGGCGATGGAAAGAACCGCAAGCGGTCCGGATGACCCCTCTTGCCCCTCTGCCCGAAGGATGCGGCTGGAATAACCCCTCACGTCAGTCCTGCCCCTGATTCCCGGTTATCATTTCCGAAGATTTTATTCATCCTATTGTAAACCTGTTTAACAAGATGGGTTGACAAAGCTTTTGTCCTGGGCGAAGCTTGTCATTCAGGATGAATCTCTCTGATTGGACCCACCTTTTTGGACTGTCCTGGCCGGAGTTCTGGCCCCTGCTGGTGGAAGCCGGCCGCCTGCGGGCGGCCCGGTTCGGGGCGCAGGTGAGCCTGTGCGTCATCATCAACGCCAAAAGCGGAGCATGTTCCGAGGACTGCGCCTTCTGCTCCCAGTCGGGCTCGGCGCGCACCGGGGCGCCCCACTATCCTTTGCTTGAGCGGCAGAAGCTGGTGGACGCGGCCCGGGCGGCTGCGGCCCAGGGTGCGGCCCGATTTTCCCTGGTCACGTCAGGGAGAGGGGTGGCCTCACCCAAGGAGCAGGCCGCGCTGGTGGAAACGGTGGCCGCCATCCGGGAGGCCGCGCCCATCTCGGTGTGCGCCTCCCTGGGGATTGTGGACCGGGTTTTCCTGGGTGAGCTCAAGGCCGCGGGCCTGTACCGCTTCCATCATAACCTGGAAGCCAGCGCCTCTTATTTCCCCCGGATTTGCACCACGCACACCTATGTGGAGCGGGTGGCCACCATTGAGGCTGCCAAAGAGGCAGGTCTGAGCGTCTGCGCGGGGGGAATTTTCGGACTGGGGGAGAGCGCGGCCCAGCGCTTGGAAATGGCCCAGGCCCTTTTGGATCTGGACGTGGACGCCATCCCGCTCAACTTCCTCCATCCCCTGCCGGGGACGCGCCTCGCGGCCCGGCCCTTGCTGGCGCCTTTGGAAGCCTTGAAGATCATCGCGGCTTTCCGGCTGATGTTTCCGGAGAAGACCATCATCATCTGCGGGGGGCGGCAGCCGACGCTGCGGTCCCTGGCACCCCTGATCTTTGCCGCGGGGGCCAATGCCCTGATGACCGGGGACTACCTCACCACCAGGGGGCGTTTGCCGGACGAGGACCGGCAGATGCTGGCGGATCTGGGATTGGAGCTTATCAACGAGGGAGAGGGCCAGGGTGCGCGGCCTCCTGCCTCTCTCGCGAACCTTCTCTCCCCAACTCCATAGCGGAGCGAACATGGATATCATCCAGGCTATTCCTTCTGAGTCGGACACCATCGAGTTCACCACCGTGCTGGGCGGCAAAATGACCTTGCCCTATGTGCCTCCAACGCATGGGTTTTTCATTACGGGGACCGACACGGGGGTGGGCAAGACCTGGATCGCCGCGGGTCTGACATGGGTGGTGAAAAGGCGGAATATCAACGCCGCCTATTTCAAGCCCCTGCAGAGCGGCTGCCCCAATCGTGACGGGAAGCTCATTCCCACCGATGCGCTGCTGGCCCGGGATTTGGCGGGTTTAAATGAACCGTTGGACCTCCTCACCCCCATTGCCCTGCGCCTGCCCCTGGCCCCTGGAGTCGCCGCCCGGGAAGCGGGGGTGGAGGTGGATCTGGCCAGAATCGCCCAAGCCTATTGGCCCCTGGTCCGCAGATACGACTTCCTGGTGGTGGAAGGCGCGGGGGGCCTGTACGTGCCGCTGGTGGGGACAAAATTTCTGGTCCTGGACATGATCCGTTGGTTTAAGCTGCCCCTGGTGGTGGTGGGCCGGGCGGGACTGGGCACCATCAACCATACGGTGTTGACGGTGAAGGCGGCCCAGGAGGCCGGGGTGCCGGTGATGGGCGTCATTTTAAATCAGTATCCTGAAAAACCTTCCCTGGCCGAGGAGACGAACCCTGAGGTCATCGAGGATTTGTGCGGGGTGCCCATCCTGGGTCTGGTGCCCCGGGTAACCGGACTCGATTTTCCGGAGGACCGGGAGAGATTTTTGGCGGCATTGGACCAGGTGTGCAGCACTCTGGCCGAGGCCGCGCAGGCCCTGGCCTTCCTGAAATTTGCCGTTGATGGGTGAGGTTGCGGAAATAGTTTCCCTACGGTTCTCATCATTCAAACTAAATCATGTCTTTTGAGCTTGAAGGCGAGTTGGCGGCCCTGGAGGCCAAGGCTCTGCGGCGGCGGCTGCAGGTGGTGGAGGAAGTTTTACCCGGCGGGCGGGTGCGGGTGGACGGCCGGGTACTCCTCAACCTGTCGGCCAATGATTATTTGGGCCTGTCCCAGGACCCCCGGCTCATTGCCGCGGCCCAGGAGGCGGCGGCCCGCTGGGGCGCAGGCGCCGGGGCCTCCCGGCTGGTGGCGGGGCATCTGGCTCTGCACGAGGAGGCGGAGCAAAGGCTGGCGGCCTTTAAAGGCACGGAGGCGGCTGTCATCTTCAGCACCGGTTACGCCGCCAACGTGGGCACGATCACGGCCTTGATGGGTCCGGGCGACCGGGTTTTTGGGGACCGCCTCAATCACGCCAGTATTTACGATGGCATTCATTTGTCCGGGGCTGCGCTGGAGCGTTTCCCGCACCGGGACCTGGACCGTCTGGAGGCAATGCTGAAAAAGGCCCCGGCCCAGGGACGGCGGCTCATCATTACCGACTCGGTGTTTTCGGTGGATGGCGACCTGGCGCCCTTGAAAGACCTGGTGGACTTAAAGGAACGCTATGGCGCCTGGCTCATGGTGGATGAGGCCCATGCTACGGGGGTCCTGGGGCCCAAGGGCGCGGGGCTGGCCAGTGCCCTGGGCCTGACTGAAGGGATTGAGGTGCACATGGGCACCTTTTCCAAGGCCTTGGGGTCCCTGGGGGGATATGTGGCCGGCAGCCGGCGGCTCATGGAGTACCTGCATAACCGGGCCCGGGCTTTTATTTATTCCACGGCGCTGGCCCCCCCGGTGCTGGGGGCCATCAACGCGGCCCTGGAAATCGTGCCATGGGAACCGGCGCCCCGCCTTCATCTGCGGGAGCAGGCGCGGCTTTTCCGGGAGGAACTGGGGGGAGCGGGGCTGGACACCTTGGGGAGTGAAACCCAGATCGTGCCGGTGCTGGTGGGTGAAAATGCGAAGACGCTGTCATACGCGGCGCGGCTGCGGGAGGCGGGGCTGATGGCGGTGGCCCTGAGGCCTCCCACGGTGCCGCCGGGGAAGGCCCGGGTGCGGTTCTCACTATGCGCCGCGCAGAGTGCTGAGGACCTGGCCCGGGCCCGGGCCGCCATAATTTCTGTGGCTCATGAGATGGGACTGGGCGGATGAAGACCCTGCTTCTGGTGCATGGCTGGGGGGCAGGCCCGTGGTGCTGGCAGCGCCAGGAGAATTTTTTCCGGAACCGCAGGGAAATCCTGGCCCCTTCGGTTCCCGCCTGGGACAGCGGTTGGTTGACCGATTTACTGACAAGCCGCTCAGTGAACGACTTGGTGGCGGTGGGCTGGTCCCTGGGCGGGATGATCCTCATGGAGGCCCTGGCCTCAAGCGGGCTCAAGCCCGCAAGGGTGGTGCTTCTGGGGGCGCCTGCGCTCTTTTGCCGTAGGCCGGACCATCCCCTGGGTCAGCGGCCGGCTGCGGTGCGGGCCATGCGCCAGGCGCTGCGGCAGGATGCGGGCGGGGTGCTGCGGAGTTTTGCCCGGCAGTGTCTGGCTCCCGGCGAAGGGGAGTGGGCGGCGGAAGTGGCCGCGTGTTTTTCCGGGACCGGTGATATTGATCTTATGGTTTCGGGGCTGGATTACCTGCTGGACCGGGACTTAAGACCCCTGTTGCCCCAATTGCCCGGGAGATGCGTCATTATTCAGGGCGACCAGGATGCCATTGTTTCCTGGGAGCAGGGGGAGTTCCTGCAGGCCCATCTGCCCGGGGCAACGCTGGAGAGGGTGGCCGGGGGCGGGCATGCGCCCTTTATCACCCAGAGTGAGGCAGTCAACGCCATATTGGAGGACGTGCTTGGCGGATTCGCGGCTTTTTAAGGCAGGTGGCTGGGTGGAGTGGTGGGAGGACCGGCAGGCAGCCGCCCAGGAGGCGAAGCGCGGCGTCAGGCGCAACTTTGCTCGGCGGGCCCCCAGTTACGACCGGCATGCCGCGGTGCAGCGGCATATGGCGGACGAGCTTATGGGCCGGGTACCCGCGGCTGCTGCGGGGGCCAACCGCATCCTGGAAATCGGCTGCGGCACGGGGTATCTGACGGCGCTGCTGCGCCGCGCTTACCCCCAGGCGTTCCTGGTGGCCGTGGACCTGGACCGGGCGCTGCTCACCGCGGCCCGGGCCAGGGTTGGCCCGGATGCCAGAACGGCCTGGATCATGGCGGACGGAGAAACCCTGGACCGGGGCAATTTTGACCTCATTGTCGCCAACGCCACGTTTCAGTGGTTCGCCCATCCCCGCCAGACCCTGGAGGGTCTCAAGCAGGCCCTGGCTCCAGGCGGCATCCTGGCCTTCGCCACCCTGGGGCCGGGAACCTTCCGGGAACTGGCCGTATCTTTACGCCGGGCCGCCGGAGCATTGGGCCGGCAGGCGCCGCCCATCCCGGCCAGCCGCTTTCTGGGGCGGGAGGGTTGGTTCAGCCTGCTCCAAGACGCCGGGCTTCGGGATCTGGAATTGAAGGACGAGTCAGTGACAGTTCGCTATCCCGGGGTGTCTCAATTCCTGCAATCCCTCAAGGCCACCGGCGCCACCAATCCCAGGCCCCGCCCCTTTTCACCGCGACTGTTGGCCGCCCTCACCGAGAAGTACCGGCAAGATTTCGGAGACAACGGCGTAATTTTCGCCACCTACGAAATTATCTGGGCCACGGCCAGACGATAAGTCGTATCGGATAAATGGGAATATCAGAAAATAGTTGGGGTATTTGCAAGAATATGGTAATTTTAACAGATTTTGCATTTCAGGGAGCGAAAGAATCGCCATGAACGAACTGCTGACAGGTCAGCCGGGGGAACGGCGCCTGCTGTTGGGCAACGAAGCCATCGTCCGGGGGGCCCTGGAGGCCGGCGTAGGCATGGTCACCACCTACCCCGGCACCCCGGCTTCGGAGATCGGGGACCGGTGTTACGCCCTGTCCCGTCTCATTGACCTGGCCTTTGAATATTCCGTCAATGAAAAGGTGGCCATGGAAGTGGCCGCCGGGGCCGCAGCCACGGGGTTACGCACCCTGTGTTCCATGAAGCACGTGGGGCTGAACGTGGCGGCGGACGCCCTGTTGACCCTGGGATACGTGGGGGTCAAAGGGGGCATGGTTATCGTCAATGCAGACGATCCGTCCATGTTCTCCAGCCAGAATGAGCAGGACAACCGCCTTTACGCCCGCATGGCCGCGATTCCTTTGCTGGAGCCCGCCACGCTCCAGGAGGCCAAGGACATGACGGTGGATGCCTTTGACATTTCGGAGGAGTTGGGGTTGCCGGTGATGCTGCGCACCACCACCCGCCTCAATCACACCCGGGGGGCCATAACCCTGGGGGAGATGGCGTCCCGGCCGGGCAAGGGGCACTTTGTCAAGGATCCTTTCCATCAGGTGATGGTGCCCGCAGTGGCCCGGGGGGCCCATGCCCGGCTCCTGGAAAAACAGCCGAAGGCGCAGGCCCTGGCGGAAATTTCGCCCTTTAACACCATCACCGGTTCGGGAAACATGGGCGTGGTGGTGAGCGGGGTAGCCGCCAGTTACGTGGCGGACGCCATCCTGGAATTGGGCCTGACGGATAAAGTCAGCGTGCTCAAGCTGGGCTTCACCCATCCCCTGCCTGCCGGGTTGATCGCCAATTTCCTGAAAAAGGTGGACAAGGTCCTGGTGGTGGAAGAGCTGGAGCCTTACCTGGAAGACGGCATCAAGGCCATAGCCCAGGCCCAGGGGCTGACGCTGCCCATCCGGGGCAAGGGAGACGGCTTTTTTTCCCGCCTGTACGAGTTCCATCCTGCCCTGGTGCGGCAGGTGATGGGGGACTTTTTTGGGGTGTCCCGGCCGGCTGAGACTCCGCCTGCGCCACAGGAACTGCTCGGCCAACCCCTGCCGGACCGCCCCCCCAACCTCTGCCCGGGCTGCCCCCACCGGGCCATGTACTATGCCGTGAAGATCGCCCTGCGGGATCTGCACTTGGAAGGGATTTTTCCCACGGATATCGGCTGTTACACCCTGGGGCTGCTGCCGCCGTTGTCCATGGCCGACTACCTGATCTGCATGGGCTCCAGCATCACCACCGCGTGCGGCATTTCCCGGGCCACAGGGCAGAAGGTGGTGGCCTTCATCGGGGATTCCACCTTTTTCCATGCGGGGTTGACGGGTCTGGCCAACGCGGTGCACAACCGCCACGACGTGCTGCTCGTCATCCTGGATAACGGCACCACGGCCATGACCGGGCAGCAGCCCCATCCGGGGGTGACCATGACCCCGCCGGGGTACCCGGGGAAGCCCATCGACATCGAGGGAGTGGTGCGGGCCCTGGGAGTGGAGCAAATGTGGCGGGTGAACCCCTTTAAATACAAGGAATCTCTGGCTGCCACCAAGGAGGCCGTGCAGGGCCAGGGGGTGCGGGTGCTGCTCTCCCAGGCGCCCTGCCATCTTTACCAGCAAAGGCTCCAGGGCAAGAAGAGAACGGCCCGGTTCCAGGTGAAAGGGACCTGCGCCGAATGCCACCATTGTCTCGAGTATTTCGGCTGCCCGGCCATGTACCTGATGGAGGATGGGTCCGGGCAAATGGCCATCGATACGGATATTTGTTCGGGCTGCGCCTTCTGTGTGCAGTTTTGCGACGCCATCCGGCCGGTGAAGGCGGGGTGAGATGATAATGTGGGGGACGGGCGGGGGCAACATAGACCCCCCCCCCTTCCCCCACACCCCCCTCCCAGCCCCCCTTAAGGGATTGGGGGAGGGAGTTTGAGGGAGGGGGTAAGGGTCTGCGACCCTTAGCCCCCTCCCTCAAAATAACTGGGAAACGCCATGAACTTACGCATATTTTTAACCGGCGTGGGTGGCCAAGGGACGCTCCTGGCCAGCCGGCTTCTGGGCGAAGCGGCTTTGGCCGCGGGCCTGTCCCCCCTGGTGAGCGAGACCCACGGCATGGCCCAGCGGGGCGGGGTGGTCATCTCCACCGTGGTCCTGGGGCAGTGGCTGAGCCCCATCATTTCTCCGGGAGAGGCCGACGCGCTCTTAGGGTTTGAGATGCTGGAGACATTCCGGGCTTTGGACCGCTGCCACAAAGGGAGCCTGGTGATCGCCAACACCTCGGCCATCGTCCCCTATTCGGTGTCCACCGGGCAGTCCCGCTATCCTGAGACGGAGCGGCTCCTTAACCTCATGGCCGGGCAGGTGGGCCGGCTTCTGGCCTTTGATGCCGGGGCCCTGGCCCGCCAGGCAGGCACGCAGCTGGCGGTGAACATGGTGATCCTAGGCGCCCTGGCGGCTTCCGGGTCGCTGCCTTTCTCAGGAGAGGACCTGCGGGAAACGGTGCGGAAACTCACTAACCCCAAATTTCTGGACGCCAACCTGGCGGCTTTTGAGATGGGCTGGGAGGCGGCAGACAATCCCCAGAACTGGAGAAAGGGCGGACCAGCGGGGAAATAAGGGACGCCGGCACACCACCCCGGCCAGGCACGCGGGCCTGGGCAAGCTCTCCCTCTCACCTATTAATGGTTTGCAGGTCCCGGCAAATTCTGTACATTATATAATGCGGCAAAAAGTGTCCGGAAAATCGGGGGGTGGGTCCCAGGGCCGGCGGCCGGCGAAATACCGGCCGTTGAGGCATACGGCGGATCTGGGTTGGCGCATCCGGGGCGCCAGTCTCAAGGAAATTTACGTGCATGCGGCCCAGGCCCTCACCGCCACCCTGACAGACCGGCGGCGTTTGCGCGGCCGGGAAGTGCGGGAGGTTTCGGCTGAGGCCCCCGACCGGGAGGCCCTGCTGGTTGCCTGGCTCAACCGGCTGCTTTATCTTTATGATGTGGAAGCCTTTCTGGGGCGGGATTTCACCATTGTAGACCTCACCCCGGAGACTCTCACGGCCCGGATCCGGGGCGATATCTACGACCCGGCCCGCCACGTCGGCAAAACCGCGGTCAAGGCCGCCACGTACCACCACCTGGAAATCACCCGCCAGCCCCACGGCTGGCAGGCCACAGTGATATTGGATTTGTGAGGAGTGAACTGGGGGAGGGGGCTAAGGGCCACAGGCCCTTACCCCCTCCCCCAGACCCCCACCCCCAATCCCTTAACGTCTTTTTAGGGCCGGCAAGTCAGGGCTGAAAGCCTTGCCTTGACGGCCCCCAATAAGCGGGTTGGGTGGGGGTGGTGGGAGGGCATGGGGATCATCCCCCTGGCCCTCTCCCCACCAAAACACCATCATGACCGCGAAGTTCAAGATCCGGCAGGTTGACGAGTATCGCTGGGAGATTCCCCGGGAAGGGAAGATGCGCACCCGAGGGCTCATTTATGCCTCCCGGGAGATGCTGGCCAAGATCGAGGAGGACCAGAGTCTGGCGCAGGTGGCCAATGTGGCCACGCTCCCCGGCATCGAAGGCGCCTCCCTGGCCATGCCGGACATCCATTGGGGGTATGGCTTTCCCATCGGCGGGGTGGCCGCCTTCAATCTGGATGAAGGCGTGGTGTCGCCGGGCGGGGTGGGCTACGACATCAACTGTGGCGTGCGCCTTTTGCGCACCGATCTTTCGAAGGCCGATGTCGCCCCCCGCATCGAGGAACTGGTCAACACCCTGTTCCGCAACATCCCCTCGGGGCTGGGATCCCGGCGCAAGGATTTTAAGCTGACTGCGCCCACCTTGAAACAGGTGCTGCGCTACGGCAGCGGCTGGGCCGTGAAGCAGGGTTTCGGGCGGGCCGAGGACCTGGAGCATATCGAGGCCGGGGGACAGATCCCTGGCGCGGACCCGGATCTGGTGAGCCAATTCGCCCTGGACCGGGGCAAGGATCAGTTGGGGACGCTGGGCTCGGGCAACCATTTCGTCGAAGTCGGGTATGTGGTGGAGATTTTTGATGAGGTGGTGGCGCGGGGCCTGGGGCTTTTCCCCGGGCAGATTACCGCCATCGTGCATACCGGTTCCCGGGGGCTGGGCCACCAGGTGTGCGACGACTCCATCAAGGTGATGCTCAAGGCCGCGGCCAAATACGGCATCGAGCTGCCGGACCGCCAGTTGTGCTGCGCGCCCATCGGTTCGCCGGAAGGGGAAAACTACCTGGCGGCCATGGCCGCGGCGGCCAATTTCGCGTTCGCCAACCGCCAGATCATCACCCACTGGGTGCGGGAGTCCTTCGAGCAGGCGTTGGGGCTGGGGCCCCGGGATTTGGGTCTGGAGTTGGTGTACGACGTGGCCCACAACATCGCCAAGATCGAGACCCACCAGGTGAACGGCAAGGCCAGGAAGCTGTGCGTGCACCGGAAGGGGGCGACCCGGGCTTTCCCGCCACATCATCCCGAGGTCCCGGCCGCTTACAAGGAGACGGGCCAGCCGGTGCTGATTCCCGGCGACATGGGGCGCTATTCCTATGTGCTGGTGGGCACGGAGCAGGCCTTAAAAGAAACCTTCGGCAGCACCTGCCACGGGGCCGGCCGGGAAATGTCCCGGGGCCAGGCGCTCAAGGTGGCCCGGGGCCGGGATATCGTCCGGGAGATGGCGGAGAAAGGCATCGTGGTCAAGGGCGCGGGCCGGGGCACGGTGGCCGAAGAGATTTCCGAGGCCTATAAAGACGTGCAGAACGTGGTGGACGTGGCCCACGGCGCGGGCATTTCCAAGAAGGTGGCCCGGCTGGCGCCGCTGGGGGTGATTAAGGGGT
>CAZFWX010000093.1:0-12988 GCA_964522695.1 uncultured Desulfobacterales bacterium | reverse complement strand
GGAGAAAAAACTGTCCCCTTGAGTCCCTGCGTCTTAGCGTGACGAATTTTTCCCGCCAGGACGCAGGTCAGGATAACGTAATGGCGCCGGTGGGGCAATGCTCGGCGCACTTGTTGCACTTTTCCGCAGCCTGGATGAGCCGGGTGCACAGGTCCTGGCGCACCACCACCACCGTGCCGTCGATCACCTGGAAGACCAGTTTGGCCCCCGGGCGGGGCCCCCGGCCCAGGCGGGCCTCGTCGCAGTTGCCCAGGTGATATTCGCACATGGTGATGCAGATGCCGCAGCCGTTGCATTTGTCCGGGTCCAGGCGCATGCCCGGAGCCGCAACCGCCGGCGGCCCCAGCAGTTCGTGCAGGGCGTCGATAAAGCCGGCGAAGTCGGGTTCGTGCAGCACCGGGCAGTCTTCCGGGGCCGACTCGCCCCGGCTGAGCGCGGCGGCGAACTGGGCGCAGGTCAGGCCGCACCGGCCGCAGTCGCTGCCGGGCAAAAATTCCAGGAGCTCTTCCACCGCCGCCATCAGTCCAGCTCCACCCAGACCCCGCCCAGTTCGTCGGCTACCCAGAGGTTTTCGGGCCGGAAGCTGCGGTACTGGCAGATGTCCGCCAGAAGCGGCCCCGCCGCCGCGCCGGTGCGCCGGTAATAGGTGGCCTTGGGGACCTCGGGCCGCACCAGCTCGAAGTCCTCGATGACCACGGTCCCGGCTTTGAGCAGAGTGCGGCAGCGGCTCAAGGATTGGGCCCAACCGCCGGCGGCGGTGTCCGGCGGAGGGTCGAACAGGGCCACGTCGGCCCGGGCCCCCGGCCCCAGATGCCCCCGGTCGGCCAGCCCCAGGAGCCGGGCCGGCAGGGTGCGGGTGGCATAGAGCCACCGGGACAGGGAAAATGGCCGCTCCGGCCGGCCCTGGTCCCCGTCGCAGAGACAGGCCAGGATGGAGGCATAGTCCGACGCCGGGTTTCCCACCGGCCCGCACACGGACACAGCCAGGTTCGGACCCCCATAGTGCCGCAGCAGGCTTAGGGCTGCAGGCGCGGCCTCTGGGGCCGACCCAGGGTTCAGGTGCCACGAGTGATACCCCCCCAGGTCAACCCTGACCGGTTTTTCCGGGGCCCGGCCCGCGGCCTGGCGGGGAAAGCCCAGATCTGCAGTGCCGCCCTGCTCCAGATGGGCCAGGATCTGCTCCAGCCGGCGCGGCTCCGTCAAGGCCGGCCCCAGGGCCGCCAGATGGAAGACCCGGGGGTCAGGCAGGCGCGCATCCAGGACTTCGGGCGAGGCTTCCAGGCTGAACCGCAACTGGCCCGCCTGGCCCAGCCGGGTCAGGGTTTCCAGGGTCTGGGCCGTTTCCATTGTGCGGTGGGCATAAAAAGACTGGCGGTAGCGCACGAAGGGTTCCACCAGGCGCAGGTCCAGGGCCCGGGTTTTTTCCAGTAAGAATTTGACTGTTTGTACCAGTTCCTCCATATCGCCGGGGGATTTCAGCGACTGGTCCAGGTCCCGTAAATTCAGGGCCAGGGAAGCGGAGGTGTCCACCAGGGGCAGGGCGGCCAACTGGCGGTGGACGTACCCGGCGGTGTAGAGCGTCAGGAAAGGCTCGTGCACGTGGGTGTAGCCCATGGCCGCGTAGAGGCCCCCCAGTTCGCTCAGGGTGGGGGACGGATTCCATAAATGCAGGAAATTGAGGCCGTAAGAAGCCACCTGACCGCGCAGCTCGATGCCGGCCGGCGCCAAGATCTGCCCCCGGGCCTGAATGACCAAATCCGGATGCGGGAGCCGGGCGACGATGCGGTCCCCGGCGATCAACAGATCCTGCTCGGCCCCGTCCCGTCCCCGGGCTGGATCGTAAATGAGCCCTCCGGTGATTTTGATATTCATGGCATGCCGGCCAGTCGTTTTGTGTTGAAAAGTTTAAAGCGGGGGAGGTGTCAAGAGGCGCGGGCTCAAACCCCTCCCCCGGTTTTTCCGTCTCTCTCTCTGCGCTGCGGGCGCCGGGGCCGACGTCCTACAGCCCATTCGCCAAATTCAGCAGGATCTCCCGGTCGGACGGGGCGCCGGCGGGGACGAGCTGTTTCAAGACCAGGGGCAGGCCGTCCATCCGGTACGCCACTTCCGTGGTCTCCAACCCTGCCAGGGCCGTGGGAAAGACCACCTGGGCGCAGGCTGTGGTCCGGTTGGCGAACGGGCTCAAAGAGACCACCGGAACCCGGCGGGCCTGCAGGGCCTGGGTCTGGGCTTCGGGGAGAAACCAGCACAGGTCCGCGCCCACGACCAGAATGGCGTCAAATTCGTCAAGATCCACGGGCCGGGCGGAGGTCATCAAGCCGCTCTCATGGCCGAAATCCGGCGCCTCCGGGACGCCCAACTCGTTGAACAACAACTGATAGAGGCCGGCCGCATTGAAATCGCCGGACAGGGGAAAGAGGACGAAAGGCCTCTTTTCACCTAACTGCGCCGCCAGACTGCCCAGTGCGTCCAGAATGGCGTGGCCCTGGCGATAGGTGGCCCCGCGGCCGAAGAAGATGACCCCGAATTCAGCCTGGGAGAGCAACCGCGCCAGTTTGCCGGCGCCCCGCACCGTTGGCTGGGGGTTCGAGCTTGCCGGCAGGCTTTCCCCCATGTCTTTCAGAAGCTGCACCTCCTGCCCCGGCTCCACCTGGACGAACAGATGGCAGAATTGGGCCATCTCCGTGCGGTGGAGGTCCACCACAGCCACCTGACGGTCTTCCACCCCCCTCTCCGTGAACCGCCCCCTGGCAAAGACGCTGTGGCGCACCACGTGGCGGGGGCAGGAGTGCAGGGGATTGGCTCCCCAGAACAGCACCGTATCCGCCTCGTCCCGGATGACCTCCAGGGGAGCCCAATACAGGCCGTGTTTTCGCATGCTGCTGTAATAAGGGGAGGAGAAGGCCAGGTCGGCCGGTTCCAGCCGCGCTTTGAGCTTACGCGCCAGGTGCAGGGCCGCCTCCTGGGCCCAGGAACCGGTATTGGTGAGGCCGTAAAGCAGAGGCCGCCTGGCTTTTCCAAGGATGTCAACGGCTTGCTCCAAAGCCTGCTCATAGGAGATCCCCTGCAGCCGGCCGTTTCTGCGACCCAGAGGCTCCAGGAGGCGCTGGCGCTCTTTTTTTGGATTGAGTCGCTTATACGGAAAAAACCGGCTCAACCCCCAGAGGCAGACATTGGACACCTCCTTAACGAGGCCTCCAGCCAGGGTGACATCAAGGTCATCACACAGGCAGCCGCAGCCGGTGCAGACCATGGATTGCTGAATAACGTCCATTTCTTCAATGAGGCAGGCGTGTATTCCCCCATATCCTATCACCATCCGCAGCCGATGCCCACATGAAAAGGGAAAAGTCACAGGGGGGAAGGCGTTGGCCAGCAGATCCTGTGGGCTTGTGCGGCTGGTTTCCCGGGGCGAAAGCTGGCAAAAAGTGACGGAGGTCTGGAAGGGCTGCCTTTGAAGGCGGGTTTGCCGGGACGGGCCCTGCGCCTGGCGCCCTACCCCACCCCCGAGGAGGTCAGACGGCTGTGCGGCAACTGCCAGGGGCGGCGGCGGGACTGGGACGCCCTCCTGATCCTCCTGTTCTTTCAAACTGGCGGCCTGGCCGGCCGCCAATGCCCCTTCCGCCAGTACTTCTCCATCCACAGCGAACATCACTTGATCGACAACGTCATCGTCACCAGAGCGAGGGACACCTTCAACGCCATGGCCATCGCCAACGTTAGCGACGTGACCCAGACCTTCCTGAAACAGGGGTGGTTGTCATGGGGATCGGCGGCCGCCCCGGGCCGGTTGATGGGGTAGGGCGCCTCCATGACCGTCCTGAAGCGCCAGGCGGGGCAGGCAGGCTGGCGGGCGGGGGATGGGGCGGAGAATATAAGCCCCCGGGGCGTGGGGGGAAAAGGCAAGGAAAGGGCCGCCTGTGATTCCCAGAACAATTGTGCTGCGGGGAGAAGGATATCAGCAGGCAGGTATTTCCCGGTAACGGTTTAAATAATGGGCATCACTGCAGTTGGCAAAGGAGGTGTCGGTTTCGGGTCCAGGCTCGCAACAGGGAAAGATTTCTGCTTTGATTTTCTTGGGTCGATCCCCCAACTTTCCTTCCCGGTCAGCCAGACACCAAAGCCTCTCAAAAAGGAGTTGAGCGTAGGGTCCCACTTCAGCCAAATCCTCGTTTTTAAAAAACCCCGGCTTTCGGCTCCTTGCTCTCACGAGTCCTCCCCCGACCGTGAAGATTAACAAAAAAAACCCCATTCGGGGGCAAACCGAACGGGGACAGTTTGGGGCCGGCTCAGGGACAACCCCCGGGTGGGGTATGCCGACCATAATATATTGGAAAGACATAAAAATACTGGCTGGGGGACTAGGATTCGAACCTAGATAGGCAGATCCAGAGTCTGCTGTCCTGCCGTTGGACGATCCCCCAGTGTCTGTTTTTATATACGCAGAGGCGGCGTTCCTGTCAAGGGGGTGGTCCGAGAGATCTCATCTTGGTGAACCGGACTGCAACAGCCTTATGATTGATGCCTCCAAGATCTTGTAGGGGCGATCAAAGGAAGTGTCGCCCGGCAAGTAGGCGTGGCGCAGTGTTTTGCCTTTGCCCGGGGGCAGGTCGCTCTCAAGGTTTCCGAAGCGCAGGGACAAAGCCCAAACCAGGCGGGGCGGGCCTCCGCCGGCATGGGGCTGGGACAGTCGCCTCTCCTTCTCTTCGATGACCTTCCACAACGCGCCCGATTCCTTCTGCCGCACCCGTTGACCCACCCGGGGCAGTTTCAGCTGACTGCGCAGAGTGATGAAACGATAGCCGGTGACCCCCTCCCTTACCAGCACCCGCTCACCCGGCAGAGACACGCCGATGGCCCCGGACGGCCCGGTGACCGGCACGGAAAGCACCTCCAGGAGCGCCCCCAGGTAAGGAAAAGGGCAACCCCCAGATTGATGATCACCGCCGGACTGACGGCCGTTGGTCTTTCCTCGCCACAGAAAGGAAAAAGCCCCTGAACTCACAGGCGAGATCAGGATGCATCAGCGTCACCGCGGTTCCGGCGCCCTGGCGGCCCCCCCGCCAAAAAACATCCCACGCGAGCCCATCGAAAAAATTATCAGGCCTTTGTCCTGGAGGAACCGCCGATTCCCCCGTTTTTCCTGGGGAAACCGGACATCTCCATCGCGGCCTGGATTGTTATTCCCGGCTGAGACCGGCAGACATGCTGCCGGCCTGGCTTTTCCCTGGCGGAGCAAAGGGTTTACAAGGAGGTGATCAGGTTTTATGTTTATTCTGAAAGGGATGCTTCATTCTCACCCGCCAAGTCCCTCCTTAGACCATGCCCCCGGGGGAGAAACATGCAGGAAGCGCGATTCTACGAGAAGCTGGCCGGACAGAAGGTGCAGTGCCATCTGTGCGCCCATGAGTGCAAGATCGATGCCGGCAAAAGGGGCCTGTGCCACGTGCGGGAAAACCAGGACGGCACGCTCATGAGCCTGGTCTACGGCAGGCTTATCGCCGCCAATGTGGACCCCATCGAGAAAAAGCCCCTGTTCCATTTTCTGCCCGGCTCCCGCTCCTATTCCATCGCCACCGCGGGCTGCAATTTCATGTGCCTGCATTGCCAGAACTTCGACATTTCCCAATACCCCCGGCGGCACGGCGGGCGCATTCCCGGGGAGACCTACAGCCCCGAGTCAGTGGTGGACGAGGCACAGCGCAGCCGGTCCGCTTCCATCTCCTACACCTACACGGAACCCACCATTTTCATGGAGTTCGCCCAGGACGCGGGCAAGCTGGCGCACAGCCGGGGCATCAAAAACGTCTTCGTCAGCAACGGTTTCATGACCGAGGTTTCGGCCCAGGCCCTGGCCGAGTTCGTGGACGCGGACAATGTGGATCTGAAAAGTTTCCGGGACGACTTCTACCGCAAGGTCTGCAAGGCGCGGCTCAATCCGGTGCTGGAGACCATCGAGCGCCTTTATCGCCTGGGCGTGTGGCTGGAGGTGACCACCCTGGTCATACCCGGCCTGAACGATTCATCTGAGGAATTGACGGAGATCGCCCAGTTCATCAGATCCCTGTCGCCGGGGATCCCCTGGCATGTCTCCGCTTTCTATCCCACTCACGAGATGCTGGATAGGCCCCGCACGCCTGCGGCCACCCTGCTCAAGGCCCGGGACATCGGTCTGGCCGCGGGACTGCGCTACGTCTACACCGGCAACATCCCCGGCCAGGGGGGCGAAGACACCACCTGCTACAACTGCGGCGCCCTGCTCATCGAGCGCCTGGGGTACCGCATCAAGGATTTCATTCTCAAGGACGGGGCCTGTCCCCGCTGCCAGGCGGAGATCGAGGGGGTATGGGCGTGAGGTGAGGGGAAGGCCGTCATATCACCCCTCCCCCGACTTTTCCTCAAGATTTTTTTGGTCCTGAGAGGTTCTCTCACTTCGCCAGGACCTGCTCCACCAGGGCCTGAATTTCGCCGGCGTCCAGGACCTCGCCGCAGGCCTCCGTCAAAAGCCGCACCAGACCGTGCCGATCCTGCCGCTCCAGGACCTGGGGCAGTGGAGCGGCCACCAGACGGGAGAAAATCCGGGCATTGTCAGGATGGCCCCGGCGCACCGCCAGGAGGCGCTGCCGCACCTGCTGCAGCAGCTCCAGGTAGGGACCGTATTCCGGGCCGAAGACTTCTTCCAGCCGCTCCCTGATTTTCCTGGCCAGGGCGGGGCTCGCGCCCCCGGTGCTGACGGCGATGGTAAGATCTCCCCGCTTCACCTGGGCCGGCACGATGAAGGTGCACAGCTCGGGCTGGTCCACGATATTGACGAAGATACCCCTGCTCCGGGCTGCGGCGCTGATTGCAGCGTTAACCTCCAGGTCGTCCGTGGCTCCCACCACCAGGGCCATGCCTTCCACCAGCTCCGGGAAAAACTCCTGGGCCAGGTGGCGGATCGCCCCCTGCTCGGCCAGGTTGGCCAAAACGGGCGTGACCTGGGGGCTGGCCACCGTCACCAGGGCCCCGGCGGCCAGCAAGTCCAACACTTTGCGTTCTCCCACGGCTCCGCCCCCCACCACCAGGACGGGGGAGCCATCGATGAGGGCAAACAGGGGATAGGTCTTCATGGGCGCCGGGGTCTCCCTAGTTTTTTCCTGAAACCTTATCTATCAAGGTCTTTGTCTCAATGCAAGGACAGACTCCTGCCCGTGCCGCCAGCCCTTTGCCGTTGACAGCCCCGGGAAATCCTGATTATATAAAGGAGGATGGCCATCCGACCCGGCAGCGCGGACCCGTGGTGGTTGCTTCCCTGCCGCCGGTCTTTCTGGTGATGCCCTGAGCGCCCGCAGGGGAGCAAAGGAGCGTATGCTCATCGACGATGCCGACAAGGCGACACTCTTCCGCCTCGCCCGGGGGAGCATCCAGGCTTGCCTCACAGGGACGGCCCCGCCAGAACTTGCTGCCGTCCCGCCCGCGCTGCAGGAACCTTACGGGGTTTTTGTCACCCTGCGCCAGAAGGGGCGCCTCAGGGGCTGCATCGGCTATCTGGAAGCCGTAAAACCCCTGGCCCAGGCCGTACAGGAGATGGCCTTGGCCGCGGCCATCCAGGATCCCCGCTTCCCGCCGGTGCGGCCGGAAGAGTTGCCGGAGATCGATCTGGAAATTTCCGTGTTGAGCCCCATGCGGCGGATTAACGCAATCGAGGAGATCCGGGTGGGGACCCACGGGCTTTACGTGGAGCGGGGCGGCTGCCGCGGGTTGCTTCTGCCCCAGGTGGCCGCCGAATGCGGCTGGGACCGCACTACCTTTTTGCAGCAAACCTGCGCCAAGGCCTGTCTGCCGGCCAATGCCTGGCAGGACCCGGCCACCCGCATTTTTGTTTTTACGGCTGAGATACTGAAAGAGCCTCCGCTCTCAGAGGCAACCCCCAGGCAGGAGTCCAAGTCCCCATGATTTTACGACCAGCCGATGAGCAGTTTCCTGTGCCGCTGCCTCCCGAAACCCCGCCGCCGCCGGACCCCTTGCTGCAGAGAATCCTGAAGCAGCGGTTCCTCCTGGTGGCCCTGGTGATTCTCGTCTTTCTGGCCATCCTCTTTGCCTGGGAGGGCGAGCGCCCTGAAGGGCCGCTACCGGGACATCAGGCTCCCGAAGCCGGCGCCGTCAAGCCCGGCGCTCCGGCCGCGGCCAAGCCCGGCGAGGCCCCCCCGCCCGGCGAGAGCGCCAAGGCGGGTGAACGCCCCAAGCCAGGTGAACCTGCCAAATCTGTGGAAACCCACAAGCCTGCCGAGCCAGCCCAACCCGGCGAGGCCCATAAACCAGGAGAAACCGCAAAACCCGGGGAACACGCCAAGCCTGCGGCGCCTCCCCCGGCTGCCCCCCGGGAGCCGGTGAAAGGCGAAATCTTCACCCGGGCCCTCATCAAGATCATCGACGACCAGGTCAACCAGACCCTCTTCGGCTGGCGCCCCAACACCATCCTCTTCGGCAAGATGGGAATGACCGACAACGTCAACAACCAGCAGTTAGGCGTGCTGGAGGTGGCCCGGCGCACCATCGTGGTCTTGAACGAAAACATGACCCGCTTTGCCGTCACCGAGGCCTACAACCCCCAGGTCAACGAAGCCATGAACTTTCTCATGGTGAGCCCCGACAAGTACTGGTTTCCCTCGGCGTCGGGCAAATACCGGGAGGCCATGCAGGCCCTGGAAGTCTACACCGAGGATTTGCGCCTGGGCCGCAGCCGCTTCTACACCCGGGTGGACAACCTGATTGTCCTTTTGAATAGCTACAAAGACATCCTGGGCTCGGGCTACCACAATCTCATCAAGGACGCGGAGGCGGATGGCAGCCCCATTTCCTGGTTCAAGACCGACGACTACTTCTACTTCAACCAGGGCCTGGCCATCGGCCTGGCGGAAATGCTGGAGGCCGTCAAAGAGGAATTCCGGCCGGAACTCACCAAAAAGGGCAGCCAAAAACTCCTGGACGACACCATCCACGCCCTGCACGCCGCCACCCACCTCCATCCCTGGGTGGTGACTGACGGCGCTAAAGACGGCATCCTGGCCAACCACCGGTCCAATATGTCCTCCTACATCGGCGAAGCCGAGCACCTGGTGGCCACTTTGCAGACGGTGCTGGCCACGAATTAGACAGGAACAATCTTTCTTCAGAGGGGGCGGGTTTTCCACCCGCCCCTACACCCCCCTCACCTGAGCCCCCCGCTTCTCTTCTCTCCTCCAATCCCTTAGAAAGGCCTACGAATTATCCTTGAAATTTCCGCCGCTTTGTCTTAAGGTGAACCTAAGTCCCCGGTATTCCACAATCTCAAGGAGGAGGGTCCATGCGCGTCGGCCAGATCATGAACAAAAGCCCCGTCACCATCGCCCCGGACCGCCGCGTGGGGCAGGCGTTGAAAATCATGCAGCAGCACGGCATCCGCCACCTGCCCGTGGTCAAGGGCGGCCGCATGCTGGGCTGGATCAGCGCCCGCATCCTCCGGGAGGTGCTTTTGGCCTCCATGCTGGAAGTGATCACCGTGGAAGACGTGATGATCGAGGCCCCCATCACCGTGGGTCCGGACACCAGCGTGGAGGAGGCGGCCCGCCTCACCGTGGAGCACAAGATCGGCGGCATGCCCGTCATGGACGGGGAAAAGCTGGTGGGCGTCATCACCGCCATGGACCTGTTGAGCGCCTTCATCTCCATGCTGGGCCTGCTGCGCAGCAGTTCCCGCCTGGACCTCCTCCTGGACAAGGGCCCCGACGTCCTGGAAACCGTCTCCGAACTCATCAACAAGGCCGGCGGCAAGATCATCAACATCGCCCTGGGCCCCACCCAGGACGGGCAGCGCTTCTACGTCTTCCGCCTGCACAAGTGCGATCTGGCCCCCATCCTGGCCAGCCTGAAAGAGCAGGGTTACCAGGTGGTGGAAGCCCTGCCCTGAGGCTGGGGGAAAGTTTTCGATGGGGGGACCAGGGAGTACGTTTGAGTCACGAAAAGCGCCAGACAGTTGATGGCGCAGGCTTTGCAGCCTGCACACAAGGAAACGGCGGGTTTGACGCCTGCCCTGGCAAATTTTCTAATCATTTTTTCGCCGATCTCCCATTGCCCGAGGAACGCACATTGCCGCCAAGCCCGGCCAGGAAACGACGTGCCCACAAGATGCGGCCCCAGCCTTGCTGCTGGGGCAGGCAGCCGCATGTCCTCCTTAAGCATTTTTCCGCAGAGCGAAAAATCGCCTTTCCCCTCCCCTCTTTTCCTTAACGAAAAAATGGCCCATTCCATCTAAATGCCTAAACCCGTTGGCAGGATGGGAAAGACCGGGTCCGTCATCAGGGAGGAGAAGGGACCCAGGCGGCGGATAAGCCGCGTCAGTCTGATGGAAAATCCGGCAGGCCGGGCGCGCTGCCTGCGCCGGGGCCGGTCAGGTCCTCTCCCTAGAGGGCCAATTCATGCTAAGGTGGTGTTATGACAATTTCTTCTTCCCAAAGACCGGTTCGCCGGAAACGGTCCCGTTGCCGCTCCTGTCTCCTCCTGATTCTGCTGCCATCACTGCTTTTCCTGGCTTGGGGGGGCGCACCCCTGCAAGCCCAGAAGGGCAAAACCCTGGCCCCGGAGGATAAGACCCTTTCGCCCTACTTCGTGGTGCTCACCGATGACCCGGAAACGGACGCCCTGCCGCTCAAGAGCACCCGGGCGGATGTGAAGATCGCCGGCACGGTGGCCACGGTCAAGGTCACCCAGGTCTACCAGAACCAGGGCAAAAAGACCCTGGAAGCCATTTACGTCTTCCCCGGCTCCACCCGGGCTGCGGTCCACGCCATGCGCATGACCATCGGCGAGAGGGTGGTGGAAGCGGAGATCATGGAGCGCAAAAAGGCCCGGGAGACCTACGAGCAGGCCAAAAAGGAAGGCAAGACCGCATCGCTTCTGGAGCAGCAGCGGCCCAACGTTTTCCAGATGAACGTGGCCAATATCCTGCCGGGCGACGAGGTCAAGGTGGAAATGGAGTACCTGGAGTTGCTTACGCCCCATGAGACGATCTACGAGTTCGTGTTTCCCGCCGTGGTGGGGCCCCGCTACTCCAATATGAAGGCCAAGGATGCCCCGGAGACGGAAAAGTGGGTGCAGAATCCCTACCTGCGCCAGGGCGAGGGCCCGCCCTACACCTTCGGTTTCAAAGCCGCGGTGAACGCGGGCATGCCCCTGGTGAAACTGGCCAGCCCCAGCCATGACATGGAAATCAAGTTCGCTTCCCCCAATTCCGCCGAAGTCACCTTGAAGGACGAAAAAACCGGCGGCAACCGGGACGTGGTGCTGCGCTACTCGCTGGCCGGCAACAAGATTGACACGGGCCTGCTGCTGTATCCCGGCAAGGACGAGAACTTCTTCCTGCTCATGATGGAGCCCCCCGCCCGGGTGGAGGCAGAAGCGGTGGTGCCCCGCGAATACATCTTCATCGTGGACGTCTCCGGCTCCATGCACGGATTCCCCCTGGAGGTCACCGGAGCCCTGATGGAGGAGATCATCAAGAACCTGCGGCCCACGGATTTCATGAATGTGCTGCTCTTTGAAAGCGGCTCGCTGGTGCTCTCCGAATCCGGGTCACTGCCGGCCACCGAGGCCAACAAAGAAAAGGCCCTGGCCTTCATCAAGGCCCGGTCCGGCGGCGGCGGCACGGAAATCATGCCGGCCTTCCAGCGGGCCCTGGCCCTGCCCCGCACGGCCAACACCTCCCGCATCGTGGTGGTGGCCACGGACGGCTACGTGCATGTGGAGCCGCAACTCTTCGATCTCATCCGCCAGAACCTGGGCGAAGCCAACCTCTTCCCCTTCGGCATCGGCGCCAGCGTCAACCGTTACCTCATAGAGGGCATGGCCCGGGCCGGCATGGGCGAGCCGTTCGTCCTGTTGAACCAGGGCGAGGCGAAGCGGGAAGCGGCGCGCTTTAAGAATTACATCGCCAATCCCGTGCTGAACCACATCAAGGTGGCCATGAACGGCTTTGACGCCTATGACGTGGAGCCTGAAGCCGTGCCGGACCTCTTTGCCCTGCGGCCCATCACGGTCATGGGCAAATACCGGGGCAACCCCGCGGGAACCATCGTGGTCACCGGCAAGACGGCCAAGGGGGAGTTCCGCCAGGAAGTGAAAGTGGCTGACGGCAAATCGAGCGCCGATAACGCCGCCTTACGGCTCCTGTGGGCGAAAAAGCGCATCAGCCGCCTGACGGACCGGGCCCTTTTGGAAAGGAGCGAAGGCCCCCTGAGCAAAGAGATCACCGCCCTGGGTCTGAAATACAGCCTCATGACCCAGTACACTTCCTTTGTGGCCGTGGATAAGGTGAAGCGGGCCGACGGCACCTTCGTGACAGTGAAGCAGCCCCTGCCGCTGCCCCAGGGCGTTTCCGAACTGGCCGTGGGCGAGGGTGCGCCTTATCCCGCCATGGCCCCCGGCTCTGGGAAAAGTGCATCCCGTCTTATGATGTACTCGATGAGTCCCATGGCCGGCTCCAAAGAGATTGCTCCCAAACCCAAGGGCAGAGCCGATGGCGGGATGACGGGCAAAAAAGAGGAGGCCAAGCAACGCGCCGTGACCCTGGCCGTGACCGGCGTGAAGGGGAAGATCGATAACGCGGCCCTGACCCAGGCCCTGGAGGCGGATCTGCAGAAATTCCAGGCCTGCTGCCAGGAAGCGGCGGCCCGGGGCGTAAACCTGCCCCCAGAAATCGTCCTGCAATTCACCGTGGGTCCGGATGGGAAGGTGACCGGCCCGATCCTCCTGAAAACCCCGGGCAGCGACCCGGCCCTGGGCAAGTGCCTTCAGGAGACCCTGAAAAACATCGCCTACCCCAAGCCTGAGCAAGCTCCGGTCCGGGTGACGCTAAAGCTGATGGTGAAATGAAAGGTGGGGGGAGGGCCGGGGGAGCGAGCTCCCCCGCCCTCCTCCCCAATCCCCTTTAATTATCAACTCAAAGGGCGATAAGGGGTTGGGGGAGGGAGTG
>CAZFWX010000092.1:809-13393 GCA_964522695.1 uncultured Desulfobacterales bacterium | reverse complement strand
TTTTTGGCCGATAGAGTATCACCGCCGAAGAAACTCATTCATACCATCTCCTTTGTTGCTTCGGGTTCATGGCAGGGGCGGTTTGAAAACCCGCCCCTGCATCAAGGGTATCCGGATCATCCGTTTCGTTGCCCGGATACCGGCATAGTATAACCTATCCGTTTAATAGAAAATCAGCAAGTACACCATGGCAATGGTGACCGTGATCATCATGGGCACCCAGCAGCGCTTCATGTACTCCACAAAGCCGATATGGTAGCCGGCCTTCTCCGCCATGCCCACGGTGACCACGTTGGCGGAGGCGCCGATCATGGTGCCGTTGCCGCCCAGGCAGGCGCCCAGGGCCAGGGACCACCACAACACGTTGTCCTTGGGCAGGCCGAAGGACTCGCTCAGGAACAAGACGATGGGCAGCATGGTGGCGGTGAAGGGGATATTGTCAATAAACGCGGAAGCGATGGCGCTCACCCAGAGGATGAGGATGATGGCCAGCCACAGTTTCCCCGCGGAGAAGTGCAACACCGCGTTGGCGATCTGCTGGATGAGGCCCGTTTCCTCGGCCCCGGCGATGACCATGAAGAGGCCCACGAAGAACATGAGCGAGGGCCATTCCACTTCATGCTCCAGCATCTCCACGATGTCCACCTTGGAGACGGCCAGGAGCATCAGGGAGCCGATGAGCGCAGCCACGGACACCTGCATGTGCAAAAAGCCGTGGAACGCGAAGAGCAGGATGGTGAAGCCCAACAGCGCCAGCCCATAGTACATGAGCTTCTTGTCGGTGATGCGGTATTCCTCCCGCAGATAGGCGATGGTGCGCTCCACGTCCTTGACCTCTGCCGCCTGGAAGTCCTTTTTATGCCACCAGAGGTAGTAGAAGCAGGAAATGATGAGCATCACTAGGCAGACCAGGGTGAGGTTGACTACGAAAGCGCCGAAGGTCAGCCCGGTGTAGGAGCCGATCAAGATATTGGGAGGGTCGCCGATGAGCGTGGCCGTGCCGCCCACGTTGCTGGCAAAGACCTGGGGAATGAGAAAGTCCAGGGGATGCACTTTGAGGGTGACGGCGATCTCGATGGTCACCGGCAAGACCAGCAGCATGGTGGTGACATTATCCAGGAAGGCGGAGAGCACCGCGGTGAGGAACTGGAGGACGAAGGAGAGCACGAAGACGTTGCCCTTGGCCCAGGCGTAGGCCTTGTAGGCCAGGAACTGGAACAGGCCGGTGCGCTTGAGCACCCCTACGAAGATCATCATGCCCATGAGCAGGAAGATGACGTTCAGGTCGATGGCGGCGATGGCGTCCTCATAGGAGAGGATGAAGTAGCCTTTATTGACGACGCCTGCGGTGTAGGAGATGAACAGGAGGATGACTGCGGCCAGGAGCGCCGCCAGGGTGCGGTGCATCCATTCGAAGCTGATGATGACGTAGACCAGGATGAGGACCAGGGTGGCGATCCAGAAAGCCGGGGTGATGGCCCGTTGCAGGGTGAAGTTGCCCACGGCCTGAAAGACGCGGTTGCCGTCCTTGTCCGCGCCCGCTTCCACCACCTTGAGCGCAGTGGGAGCCAGGGGCTCCCAGTTGGGTTTGTGGGCCTTGATTTCCACCTTGGCGGCAGGGAGCGTTCCCGGGGGCAGGACGAATTCCCGGGAGAAGCTCCCCGGTTTCCCCGTGACGATCTCCTCTTCCTTGCCCTCAGGCTTGACGTGCTTGCCGTTGACCAGGACCTCCACCTCCACTTCCTTGACGCCCTTGTTGGAAGGGTTCTTGAAGGTGCCGGAGACGGTGAGGCGGTCGCCGGGCTGGGCGGCCAGCGCCGCGGAGGTGGCCAACAGGCCCGAGGCGGCCAGGGCCAGGAGGGTTAACAGGGACAGTACTCGTTTTATGGTCATGAACCGAATCCCCCTCGGTATTGTGTCGTGAAAGCTATTTTCGGCATTGAACCCTTGGTCTCGTTCCCCAAACCCTGCCCAGAGGCGAGATTCAGGCTTCTACTCCCTCCCCCTGGATGGGGGAGGGCTGGGGTGGGGGTGAAATTCGGCTGCCTGGGTTACCATTTCCCCCTCTACCCAGCCCCCTCCCACCAGGTGAGGGGGAGGTTTGAGAACTATAATCTTTTCCCGAGTCCCCCCCTGCCTTTCTCCTCCTGTTCCCAAGTTCAGCTGTGGGAAAGAGAAGAAATGCAGAGCTTGGGGTTCCATGGCGTCCCCAAGCTTGAGCCTGGAGACGAGACCGAATTATCCTCATTTCGGCAGCAACACCGGCATGCCCTGCAAAGGCCAGATGAGGTAGCAGAACAGCGCCAGCACGGCCATGAGCACCAGGCTGGGGATCCAGCCGTAGAGAAAGAACTCCGCGGTGGTGAACTGCTTGGACTCGTAGGCGATGGCGTTGGGCGCGGCGCCGATGAGCAGGTTGAAGGGCATGCCCGCGGTGGCCAGCGACGCGAATAGAATCACGTGGGGCGCCACTCCCAGGTAGGGGGCGATGACCAGGGACACCGGCAGCGAAATGGCGATGGCGGCCACGTTCATGATGAAGTTGGTCATGCACAGGACGAAGAAGGCGATGCCCAGCACGAAAACGAGCCAGGGGGCGTTCAGGAACATGGACAGCCAGTGGATGGCGATCCACTCCGCGGCCTTGGTGTTCCACAGGCAGAAGCCGATGGACATGGCCCCGCCGAAGAGCAGGATGATGTTCCAGGGGATGGTCTCCAGGTCCTCCACGGTCAGGGTGCGGCTCATGAAGAAGGCCACGGTGCCCACCAGCATGATGCCGGCCCGGTCCATGTCCCGGAACACGGCCAGCGGGACAAAGGCTTTGAGGATAAATAAGGTGATGATGGCAATGACCGTGACCAGGACGAACTTTTCCTTGGGATTCAAGGGGCCCAGTTCTTTGGTGAGTTCCGCGGCCTTTTCCCGCAGTCCGGCGATGACGGCGCGCTCGGGCTTGAAGATGGTGATGATGATAAACCAGATGGCGAAGATCATGATGAGACCCACGGGCGCCATGTACCAGATCAGTTCGAAGAAGCCGATGTCCTGTTTGGTGAACTGGGTGAACATGCCCGCGGCGGCCACACCCCGGGCCGCGCCGAGAAAGGTGATGATCGAGCCCGCGCCCGCGGCCCAGGCCATGCCGATGAACAGGCCCTTGCCGAATTTGGTGGGCTGATCGGATTCGCTGTACAGGGCGTTGATGGCCATGAGCAGAGGGAACGTGGCTGCGGCCACCGCGGTGTGGGCCATGATCAGGGTCATGGCGCCCACCACCAGGAAGGTGCCCAAGAGAATCATGTTGGTGTTTTCGCCCACGATGCCCAGCATCTTGTAGGCCATGCGCTTGGTGAGCCCGCTGGCCGTGAACGCGGTGCCGATGACCACGGAGCCGAAAATAAACCACACCGAGGGATCCATGAAGTCCCTGAGGGCGTCGTTGGCGGGGCGGATCATGAAGAGCACCTGGAACAGGCCGATGGCGATGGCCGTGATGCCGATGGGCATGACCTCAAAAATCCACCAGGTGCCGGCCATGAGAAAGAGGCCGATGGACATCTTGCCCGCCCAGGAGAGGTGGAAGACTTTGCCGGCCGGGTCCTTGGCGTCCGGCAAACCGGGGATGAAATAGAACAGGGCAAAAATTCCCAAACCGAGCAGGATAAAAAAGACGCGGCGCCAGTCAACGACCTTTGTGGGCGGCGCCAGGACAATGGTTTCGGGCATTTCCGGCAGGCCCGCGCCCACCGGCATTTTTTTGGTTTCGTCAGCCATGAGTCTCTCTCCTCCAGCAGTTGCCGTTTAGCCTCAATCGCCCAGGACGATCTTGGAGATTTCCTGGAAGAGTTCGCTCAGACGCACCATGCCGGCCACCTTGTTGTCCTGCAGCACCGGCATCATGCCCACGTTTTCCAGAATCATCAGCGCCAGGGCCTTGGCGATGGGGTCTTCGCCCTTGGCCGTCACCTTGATGGGGCTCATGACCTCGCTTACCGGCTTCTGGGAGGCTTCCTTCAGGTTCGGGCCGAAGAGATCGCCCATGAGCACGGTGAGGTTGGGGTCCGCCTTGATGATGCCCGAGTCCTTGAGGAACCGGGGCTCCAGCCCCTTGACGATGTCCCGCAAGGTGAGGATGCCCATGAGCTGGTATTTTTCGTCGAACACCAGCACCGACCGGGGTTCAAAGGTGCCTTCGAACTTGACGGCCGCCTCCCGGACGATGGCCATGGCCTGGCGCAGCGTGAACCAATAGGGGATATGCGGATAATCCTCCAGCGGAATCATTAAATCTTTCACTTTTTTCCCTTCAGGCATGCTCTGGACCTCCTAAAAAACCATGATGAGAATCAATTCACAACTCCTTAACCTGAGGCCGATTAAACCATCTCCTCCGTTAAAAGGGGGTTAAGAAAGAGAATGTGAACATTAAAATCGCGTTAAGAGATTGCGAACTATTTCACAAGAACTTTCTGAGGTGGCGAAAATGGGGTAAGGGAAGGGTGAAGCGAAGTGGGGGCGTCCGCATAGCCGGCGGTGAATTGGCTCAAGAGAGCTTCTTCAGCACAGGTGAGGACACCTGTGCCACCAGAGATTCTTACCGATGGGCAAGCAGTTGTGCCTGAGCGACACCGCCCGCCGTCTGAGTTTGCACAAGCTGGAAAGCCTGCGCCACCGATTCATAGGGGAAATTTCAGAGCGAGACGTGGGGACCTGGAAGACCCAAGGTGGCACAGGTGTCCTCACCTGTGCTGGTGGGAAAGCTTTCGAGCCGGTTGAGATCGGTTTGCCGGAACTCCCCCGGTTACCGGGTCATTCATCCCGCAACCGGTAGCCCACGCCGGGTTCGGTGATGAGATACTGGGGCCGGGCGGGGTTATCCTCCAATTTGCGGCGCAGGTTCAGAATGACGATGCGCAGATACGGGTTCTGTTCGGTGAAGGACGGCCCCCAGACTTCCTTGAGCAACTGGCGGTGGGTCACCACCTTGCCGCGGTGGCGCACCAGCACGGACAGCAGTTTATATTCGATGGGGGTCAGATGGATAAGCTCGCCGCCGCGCCGGACCTCGCGCTTTTCCAGGTCAATGGCGAGATTGCCCAGGGCGACGGCCTGGCTGGCCAGGTTCTGGGGCGGCCGGCGGTGGCGGCGCAGGGCGGCCCGGATGCGGGCCAGGAGTTCCGCCACGCCGAAAGGCTTGGTGAGATAGTCGTCGGCCCCGGCGTCCAGGTTGGCCACCTTGTCCCGCTCCTGGCCCCGGGCCGACAGAATGATAATGGGGATGGCCGACCACTGGCGCAGGGTTTGAATGACCTCCAGCCCCTCCATGTCGGGAAGCCCCAGGTCCAGGAGAATGACGTCGGGCGCGCGGGACGCGGCCAGGGCCAGGCCCTCCCGGCCGGTTTCGGCCTCCAGCAGGTCGTAGCCCTGGGTTACCAGGGTGGCCCGCAGGAAGCGGCGGATGGAGGCATCATCCTCAATCAGCAGAATGCGGAGACTCATCAGGATCTGCACCTTCCAGGGAAATAAGGGAGGGGGCGACCTCCGGCGCCGCCGGCGTGAGCGGCAAGGTGAAGATGAACACTGCGCCCCCGGCCGGCCGGTTGGCTGCCCAGATTTTGCCGCCGTGGGCCTCGACGATGCTGCGGCAGATGGTCAGTCCCAGGCCCGCGCCGCGCAACGGGCCGCGGGCCGCCTGATAAAATTTATCAAAGACCCGCTCCTCCTCGCCCAGGGGCAGGCCAGGGCCCCGGTCGGCCACTTTCACGCGGAGAAGGTCGCCCTCCACCTGGGCGGCGATGTGGATGGTGGTGGCCGCGGGAGTGTATTTCATGGCATTTTCCAACAGGTTGGTAAAGACCCGCTCCATGAGCATGGGGTCCATCTGCACCAGAGGCAGGTCGGGGGGCAGGTCGATGGCCACGGGGTGATCTTTGAGATGGGGCTCCAATTGGGCCAGGGCGGTGCCGATGACCTCCTCCAGCGGTTCCCATTCCTTGAGGAGCTTGATTTCCCCGGCCTGGAGGCGGCTCATCTCCAACAGATTGTTCACCAGGCGCTCCAGGCGGTAGGCCTCTTCGTAAATGGCCTGGGTCAGTTCCCGCCGGGTCTGATCGTCAAAATCCGTGTCACCCTCCACCAGGCTGCTGGCGGCGCCGGAGATGACCGTCAAAGGGGTCCTAAGATCATGGGAGACGGAACTGAGCAGGGCGCTGCGCATGCGCTCGGCCTCGATCTGCACCCGCACCTCCTGGGCCTGCCGGGAGAGATTTTCCCGTTCAATGGCCAGAGAGACCTGGCTGCCCAGGGCTTCCAGGAAGCGCAGGGAGTCCCCGTCAAGCAGGCCCTGGGATCGACTGGGCTCCAGCCGCAGCACGCCGATGACCCGGTGGGAGGCCCGCAGCGGCAGATACAAGCCCTTGGCCTGGGGGAGAGTCTGGGTGCCCAGACCGGCCAGATGCCCGTGGCGGAAGACCCAGCGGGCCACCAGCATCTCCCGGCCGTAGTCGTCGGCAAAATCCTCGCCGGCCCGGAGGAGCAATTCTTTTTTAGGGTCGGCCAGGAGCACGGAGACCCGGCTGTCGAACATGCGGGCGATCTGCAAGACCGCCTCGTTGAGCATGTCCTCCAGGCTGAGCATGGCCGGCAGGGTTTGGCTCATCTCATAGAGGACTGCGGTTTGCCGCTCCTGACGCCGGGCCTTGTCGGCCTGGTAGCGGATGCGTCCGGCCAGTTGGCTGATGAGCATGCTCACCCCCAGCATGACCCCCAGGGTGACGGCATATTCGGTGTTCAGGACGGCAAAGGAGAAATAGGGCGGCACAAAGAAAAAAGCCAGAGCGGCGATGCTGAGCAGGGAGGCTAGAATGGAAGGGCCGCGGCCCAAAAACGAGGCGATGGCCACCACCGTCAGCAGATACAGCATCATCAGGTTGGTGAGGGGCAGATACGCAAACAGGAGCCAGGCCAGGGCGGTGCACAGGCCCAGGCCGCCCAGGGCCGCCAGATAGCCCAGCCAGGCGGGTTGGCCGGCGGAATCCAGCATCTCCGCCACCTCGTCCCGTTCTTCAGAAGTTGTCTGCCACATGCTGATCATAAGAACAATCCGGCGGCTTTGGCGAATACGGAGCGTCTGGGAGGCCGCTTGCGGCGGACCCTGGCCGCCGGACACTGCCCCCGCCAGCCGGGACAAAAAGTCTAAAGCTGATTTTCATAATTAATTTACTAAGATAAACGGCTCAGGCCAGTACGTCAAGCAGAATCCTCAGGTCATAAGGCAGCGGAGAGGCCAGCAGGGAGGATGGGGGACGATCCCTGAAGGGCACCAGGGGGATTGCTTGACCGGACCTCCTGACTTGACTAAAATCACTTGAGAATATGTTCTCTTGTCCCGATGCAGGCAACCCTTTCGCCGGCAGGTTCCCATGGTGAAGCGCCTCTGGCAAAGACTCACCTCCGCGAAAAAGAAAGGCAGCTTCAAGGCTGACCTGGCGGCCAGGTATGAGCATTTTCAGAGATTGCTGGCTGCCAACAACAATGCCTTGACCCTGATGACCGATATGGAGGAGAAGTTATCAGGGGATTATCTCTTTGATTTTCAATACATTCGCTCCAAGGTGACACAGCTGGGCGAGGAGACCGGCGTCCTGGTGGACGCTCTCATCGGCTTGGGCGGCCCCCGCTACCAGGCCCTGGCCGAAGCCCTGGACCGCATCCTGGAAGCTCTCGAGCATGTGGTCAACCGGCGGCGGGAAATCCCCCGGGCCCCCCTGGTCATCCCCTTTGAGGACCTGGATATGGGCATGACCGATGTGGTGGGCGGCAAGAACGCCAATCTGGGGGAGGTGTACAACAAGGTGGGGCTGCCGGTGCCGCCCGGCTTCGCCATTTCCACCCACGCCTACAAGGTCTTCCTGGACCACAACCGCCTGACCCACCGGATCATGGAACTGTTGGGCCAGTGGAGTCTGGACAACCTGGACAGTCTGGCGCAGGTAAGCGACCAGTTGAAGGCCATCATCAACGAGGCCCAGGTGCCTCCTGAACTGGCCGAGGCCATGGACGCAGGATATGAGCGTCTGGCCAGGCAGCTGGGCCAGCGGCCGCTGTTGGCCATGCGCTCCAGCGCCGTGGGGGAGGATCTGACCCTCACCTTTGCCGGGCAGTACGCCTCTTATCTCAATGTCCGCGCCCAGGACATGGCCTCCCGCTACAAAGACATCGTCGCCAGCCTGTTCACCCCCCGGGCCCTGTTTTATTACAAGAACAAAGGCTTCAAAGAAGAAGAGATGGCCATGGGGGTGGTGGTCATGCCCATCATCGCCGCCCGGGCCAGCGGCGTCATGTTCACCCGCCGGCCCGAAGCCCCGGAGCAGGAGGCGGTCCTCATCAACGCCGTGTGGGGCTTGGGCAAATATGCCGTGGGCGGCGTGATCAATCCGGACCTTTACCTGGCGGCCTATGATCCGCCCGGCCGCATTCTGGAACAGACGATTCCTCCCAAGCCGGTGATGCTGGTGTGCCTGCCGGAGGAGGGCGTCGAGGAAGTCCAGGTGCCCCCGGAGTTGGTGGACGCGCCCTGCCTTACAGGGGAGCAGATCGCCCGGATGACCCAGTGGGCCGCCCGGCTGGAAGCCCATTACGGCAAGCCCCAGGACGTGGAGTGGGCCCTGGATGAAGCGGGGCGGTTGTGGCTGTTGCAGAGCCGGCTGCTGCAGGTGCAGGGCCGGAAGACCGCCGAACGGACTGCGCCCCGCACCCTGAAAGACCAGCAGGTGCTCCTGGACCAGGGCACGGTGGCCTACCGGGGGGTGGGCGCCGGACCGGTGGTGCTGGTGCGCCGGGACGCGGATTTAAAGGATTTTCCGGCCGGAGGCGTCCTGGTGGTGCGCAACACTTCGCCCAAGTTCGTCACCGTCATGTCCCAGGCCGCGGCCATCATCGCCGACGCGGGCAGCCCCACGGGGCATATGGCCCTGTTGGCCCGGGAATTTAAAGTGCCTACCATTTTGAATACGGGCAACGCCACCAAAATCCTGCAGCCCGGCCAGGAAGTCACGGTGGACGCCAATTACAATAACGTCTACGCCGGCATCATTCCGGAACTCCTGGAAAATCAGGATCAAAACGACAATGAGCTGGCGGACAGCCCGGTGTTCCAGACCTTGCGGGAGGCGGTGAAAAAAATCGTGCCGCTGAACCTCATCAATCCCCAGGACCCCGTGGCCTTTTCCCCGGAGAACTGCCAGACGCTGCACGATGTGGTGCGCTACGCCCACGAGTTCTCCATGCGGGAAATGTTCCGCCTTTCGGAACGGGAAACGGATGCCGCGGGCGAAGTGGTGGACCTGGAATCGGACCTGCCCTTCAAAGTCTGGGTGCTGGATCTGGGCGGGGGGCTCAATCCGGGCTGGCGCCGCCGGGTCCGGCCGGAGCAGATCAGCTCCATTCCCTTCAAGGCCTTCTGGGAGGGGCTCACCGCCATGCGCTGGCCCGACACCAAGCCCGCCCATGTTAAAAGCCTGTCATCGGTCTTTGTCAAGGATGAGCAGCAGATCGCCGAAGGAGAATCGCCCTGGCGGGATCAGAGCTACGTGATCCTGTCCCGCAACTATATGAACTTCAGCATTCGCCTGGGGTACCACCTGTCCACGGTGGAGGCCTATGTGTCCGATAAGGTGAATGACAACTACCTGACCTTCGGTTTCCGGGGAGGCGGCTCCACCCCGGAACGGCGGGAGCGCCGGGCCCGGCTCATCGAGGAAATCATCGACCACCTGGACCTGGTGCATCAGCGCAAGGGGGACCTCATCGAGGCCCGTCTGGGCAAATACCCCCCGGCCAAGATGAATCAGAGCCTGTACCTGCTGGGGAAGCTCACCCTGTATACGAAGCAGCTGGATATGGTGTTGTTTTCCGATGGCATTGTGGACTGGTATATCAAAGACTTCGTCAACGAACATATTTTGACAAAAAGCTGATTGCCCGAGGGTCTATGGGGAACCGGACTGTTGTAGTTGTTGATACAGGCAATGGCCCATGACCTCTTCTTGATATTCAGGAAATTACAACCATGATGAGCCTTATTGAAAAACTGGGTTTGAAGAAACTCCTGTCGTTCATCGGCCTGGTGGTGTTGTTTCTTCTGGCCCTGGCCTTTTTTCTGGGGATCAATTCTCTGAGAAATACCCAGCAAATCGTTACGGAAGATTTTCAACAACAGCAACTGATCCTGGCCCGGGCCACCGCCCGCCAGATCGAGGACTCCCTGGCCTTTCTGCGCCGGGAACTGAAAGTCCTGGCCTATTCGCCTTCCATCCAGTATCTGGAGGAGGTGGCCTGGGCCAACCGCATGCGGGTGAGCTTTGAGGAACTCTCCCGCCTGGGAGTGACCGCCATCATCCGCATCGATTTTGCCGAAGGCCGCGCCGGCAAAGCCTACGTCTTTGACGCCACCGGCCCGCATATCATCAAACAGGATTTCATGGACACCCCCGAGGTGAAGTGGGCCCTGGACCCCCAGAACCGCCATCAGGTGTACCAGGGACCCATACAGGTTGAACGCCAGGGGCAAAGAAAAATCCCCTACCTGATCATGGCCACGCCCATCTATGAGGAAAGCGTGGACGAGTCCCACCCCAAACCCACCAACAAATTCGATGGGGTGCTGCTGTTCCGCATCGACGTCAGCCAGTTCACGGAGCACTACTGCGGCGGCATCCGCTCCGGACGCACCGGCTATACCTGGGTCATCGATAAAGAGGGATTGTTCCTGTTCCATCCGGAAAAGGAATTTATCGGCGAGGACGCCTTTACGGCCCGGGGACGCCGGAACCCGGTGATCAAGTTCGAGCAGATCAATGAAATTCAGAAGACCCGCATGCTGGCAGGAGAGGAGGGCACGGCCTCCTATATTTCAGGCTGGCACGGGGGCCTTATCGGTGAAATGAAAAAATTACTGGGCTTTTCCCAGATTTACGTCGACCCGGACTGCCAGCATGTGCGCACTGCCGGCGCGGCGGCCAGCGAGCAGGACAAAGCCCGCTGCCAGCGCATCTGGTCCGTGGCCGTGGTGGCGCCCATCGACGAAGTGAGCGGTATCATCCACTCCCTGTATATCCGGCAATTTTTCATTCAGGGCATCCTCATCTTCGCCCTGCTGGTGCTGGCCGTGGGCATCGTCTATTATGAGATGCGCTGGTCCCGGGAATTGCAGCAGGCCGTGGACCGCACCACCCTGGATTTGCAGCGCAGCCGGGAACAATACCGCTCCGTGGTGGAAAACGCCCGGGATTTCATCTTCTCTGTAGATATCGGCGGCAAAATCATGGCGGCCAACAACGCCACGGCCCGGGCTTTGGGGCTTCCCGCCAAAGGGCTCAAGGGCAGAGATATCCAGACGTTTTTCTCCCCCCAGAGCAAAGAACTATTCATGGATTACATCCGGGATACCTTCGAGCAGTCCCGGACCTTCGAAGCCAGGCCCCAGATGACCATCAATGACCGGGTCTACTGGCTGTCCATCCACTTCATTCCCCTCATGGGGGAAGACGGCCGCACGGTGGAGCGGGTGCTGGTCATGGCCCGGGACATCACCGAGCGCAAGCAGATGGAAGACCAGATGGCCCAGACGGAGAAGCTGGCCTCCCTGGGGACGCTGTCGGCCGGGGTGGCGCATGAGTTCAACAATCCCCTGGGCATCATGCTGGGGTTTACCGAAATCCTCCTGGACCGCATTCCCGCCGGCACCAAGGAGCATGAACTCCTGGAAACCATCGAGAGGCAGGGCTTAAATGCCAAGAAAATTGTGGAAAATTTAATGAGCTTTTCCCGCACCCCCTCCCGGCACGATGAATTCACCGATGTCAATGAGGACCTCGCCAATATCCTGCAGGTCGTGCAAAATACTTTGTTTACCAAGAGAATTGAGGTGGAGACGAAATTCGCCAAGGATTTGCCGCAGGTGAGGGGGGATGCCAGCGAACTGCAGCAGGTTTTTTTGAACATTATCAATAACGCGGCCGGGGCCATGCCGGGCGGCGGCCGGCTGACGGTGATGACCAAGATCAACCCTTATTCCAATATGGTGGAGGTTATTTTTGCCGATACCGGCACCGGCATTCCCAAGGAAGTGGCGGACCAGATTTTTGACCCCTTCTTCACCACCAAGGAAGTGGGAAAGAACACCGGCCTGGGGCTCTCGGTGAGCTACGGAATCGTGCGCACCCATGGCGGCTACATCGACGTGGAGAGCGCGGTTGGGGTGGGGACCACGGTTCGCGTTGATTTGCCGGTCAACGGAGGGTGAAGCATGGGCCGATCCATCTTGGTGGTGGAGGACGAGCGCATCTTGCGGGTCACCCTGGCCAACGACCTCAAGGAGGATGGCTACGAGGTGACGGCGGCCGCCGACGGGGACGAGGGATTTCGGCAGATTCGGCAGCGTCGCTTCGATGCGGCGCTGCTCGACCTCAAACTTCCCGGTGTGGACGGACTCCAGCTTCTCAAGATGTTCAAGGCGCTCAATCCGCACGGCGTGGCCATCATGATGACCGCGTACGGGACCATCCAGTCGGCGGTGGCCG
>CAZFWX010000092.1:0-799 GCA_964522695.1 uncultured Desulfobacterales bacterium | reverse complement strand
CCTCTTGCGCGGGCTTCTCGCCCACCGCGCCGTCCCTCCGGATGAGACAGCCGAACCCAAGGTTCGACGCTTTGCCGATCTCGTCTACGTCAGCCGGAAGATGGCCGCGGTATGCGATCTCATTGCGACGGTGGCTCCCAGCGACGCGACGATCTTGGTCCACGGAGAGACCGGGACGGGCAAGGAACTCACGGCGCGGGCCATCCACCAGCAGAGCGACCGCCGCGAGCGACCCCTCGTCTGTGTCTCCTGCGCCGCCAGTCCGGAGACACTCCTCGAGAGCGAGTTGTTCGGCCACGAGAAGGGCGCCTTCACCGGGGCCATTCAAGAGCGGCGAGGCCGCTTCGAGCTGGCGCATGGGGGCACCCTCTTCCTGGATGAAGTGACGGATCTCGGGCCCGCGGTGCAGGCCAAGCTCCTCCGCGTCCTGCAGGAGAAGGAGTTCGAGCGGGTGGGCGGGACCCGAACGCTCAAGGTGGACGTGCGCTTGATCTCGGCAACCCGCAAGCGGTTGGAAGACGAGGTCTTGGCCGGGCGCATGCGCGAAGACCTGTTCTACCGGCTCAAGGTCATCACCATTCGACTCCCCCCGTTGCGCGAGCGGAAAGAAGATATTCTCCCGCTGGCGGAGCACTTCTTGGAGACGTACCGGCGGCCGCTCCGGAAGGACATTTGTGGGTTGAACGCAGAGGCAAGTCGCTACCTTCTCGCTCATCTCTGGCCTGGCAATGTGCGGGAACTCCAGGCGACAATCCAGCGCGCGGTCACCCTGGCCAAGCACGATGTGCTCATCGCGGAG
>CAZFWX010000091.1:0-13751 GCA_964522695.1 uncultured Desulfobacterales bacterium | reverse complement strand
GGTATCGAGCTGCTCTCCCAACTGGGCGGTTTGGGGCTGGTGGCCCTGGCCTATTACCTCATCGCCCGGGGTCAGATGGGTCTAGAACCCTTCTTGCTCTTCTTTTTTTATGCTGCTCTCTTGCAGATGTCGGTGTCGCAACTCACCCGGCTGGTGGCCACCGTGCAGCCCGAACTGACCGGCATGCGGCATCTGGCCGGATTTCTGGCTGAAGCCCCGGAGGGGGAGGAATGCCGCGCCCCGCGCTCTCTGCCAGGCGGCTCCCTCGCCATCGAAGTGTCCGGCCTGACCTTCGCCTACCCGGGAGGGCGGCAGCTCTACAACCGGGTGGACCTGGTGATCCCTGCCAATGCCGTCACCGTTATCGGCGGGGCAAGCGGCAGCGGCAAATCCACCCTCATCAATCTGCTCCTGCGCCTCTATACGCCTCAGGAAGGGGTCATCTCCATCGGCGGCATCGACATCCGTCAGATTGCCCGCACCGAACTGCGGCGCAAGGTGGGGATTGTCACCCAGAATCACTTTATTTTCCAGGACACGCTGCGGGAAAATCTCCTCATCGCCCAGCCGGACGCCAGTGACCAGCAGATGCTGGAGGCCCTGGAAGCCGCCCAACTGAAGGACTTTGTGGCGCGCCTGCCCCAGGGATTGGAGACCTTCATGGACCCGCGCGGCGCCGGGGTCAGCACCGGCGAGAGGCAACGGATCTGCATCGCCAGGCTGCTGTTGCGCAAGTCGCCCATCATGATCCTGGATGAACCGTGGTCAAACCTGGACAACCGGGCGCGCACCCTCCTGGCCCAGGTCATCAACGCCTGCAAAAGCGCCGCCACCATCCTGATTCTCACCCATGAGCGCCATCCAGCCCTGGCCGTGGATAGGGCCTACACTTTGGACGGCGCCGGAGGGATCAAACCTGGGGGCGATCCTGTCCCGGCCTGAAGTCCCCTTTGATAATTCCCGCAGCGGCTTTCGGACACCCACAGGGGGCGCCATCCCTTGCTGCGCCAGCCTCAAAGCGGTCTGTAAAGAAACCCGCCGGAAACAACAGCCACAGTCCCCGCAAGTGACCCGGGGTCATTAAAAGAGAAGGCGGTATAAAGAAGCCTTAGCGGCAGCAATAATAACGGCTAAGGCCCAACAGGAGTCACACGCGCCCTGCAAAGCAAAAGGGGCTGACGATCCTGCCTGTCGCCAACCCCTTCTGAATCTAATCAAATTATGGTGGAGCTGAGGGGAGTTGAACCCCTGACCTCTTGAATGCCATTCAAGCGCTCTTCCAACTGAGCTACAGCCCCGGCAACTCTTGTATTTACCCGAAGCCCCCTGGGCTGTCAAGCCCCGGGAACAGAAATTGTTATTTGCATCCCCGGTTAGGCGTTTTTTCGGAAAGCGGCGCTCCTCACCGGGACCGCCGTCCTTTCTCAGGCAATCTCCGCATCCGTCAGATAGCAGGCCGGGTCCGGGGCCCAGAGGTCGCCGGTGACGGCTTCGGCCCGGACGCGGAAGTTGCCGGCGCAGACGTCCAGCCAGCGGCAGTCGTGGCAGCGGCCGGTGACATAGGGCTTCTTGTCTTTGAGCCGGGCCATGAGCTCATCGGTCATGTCGGTCCAGATCTGGCTGAAGGGCTTTTGGCGCACGTTCCCGAAAGAGTGGTGCCGCCAGAACTGGTCGGCGTGCACCTCGCCGTTCCAACTGACGCAGCCGATGCCCCGGCCGGAGCTGTTGCCTTCGTTCATCTGCAGGAGAGACAGCACCTCGGCCGCCCTCTGGGGGTCTTCCTGCAGGAGTTTGAGATAGATGTACGGCCCGTCGGCGTGGTTGTCCACGGTGAGGACCTCGGGCTTGAGGCCCTTGTCGAACATGGCCCGGGTGCGGGCGCAGATGAGGTCCACCAGTTCCCGGGTCTGCTCATGGGTCAGGTCCTCTTCCACCATCTTGGTGCCCCGGCCGGCATAGACCAGGTGGTAGAAGCAGATGCGGGGGATGTGGTGCGACTCCACCAAGTCGAAGATGGCCGGCACTTCCCGATAGTTGAGGCGGTTGATGGTGAAGCGCAGGCCCACCTTGAGGCCCACGGCCTGGCAGTTGGCCACCCCGGCCATGGCCGCGGCAAAGGCACCGGGCTGGCCCCGGAACTTATCGTGGGTCTTTTCCGTGCCGTCTAAGCTGATGCCCACGTAGGAGAGGCCGAAGGTCTGGAGGCGGGCCGCCACCTCGGGGGTGATGAGGGTGCCGTTGGTGGAGATGACCGCGCGCATCCCCAGGCTGACGGTGCGCTCGATGAGGTCGAAGAGGTCAGGCCGCATGAGGGGCTCGCCGCCGGAGAAGAGGACCACGGGCACGCCGAAGTCCTTCAGATCCTGAAGCAGGGCCAGGCCTTCCTCGTGGGTCAGTTCATCTTGAGCCGGGCCGAAGGTGGCCTTGGCGTAGCAGTGGATGCATTTGAGATTGCAGGCGCGGGTGACATTCCACACCACCACCGGCTTTTTGTCCGCGGAAAATTGCAGGAGATGCGAAGGCAGGCTGCCGGAATGGCGCCGGTAGCGGAGCACGTCGCCTGGTTCCACCGCGCCGCAATAGAGTTTGGAAACGCCGATCATTGACTGATTCCCGTTCTAACGGCGGGATACGCTGCGTCTTCCCGCCCTAAAAATCTCTTTGCGCCTTGGCGCCTTGGCGAGAAATAATGCCTCACGCAAAGCCGCCAAGGGCGGTGGGCGCCTATTCCCGAAACAGGGTCTGCTGATAGTAGTCCCGGATCACCTGATTGAGATAGCCGTCCAGGTTCAAAATGGCCTGCCGGTTGAGGAGGAAGCTCTCCTGGGAGGTGCGGTCCCGCACCAGCTTGAGGGCGTGCTCCAGATCCTTGGACAGGTCCTGGCAGACCCGGAAGGCCGAGGTTTCCCGGGCCAGGGCCTGCCAGAGAATCTCGTCCACCGCGTCGTCCTCGAAATGCAGGGTCAGGCCCTGCTCCAGCGAGAAGCTTTCCTCGAAGTTCCGCACCTGCTGATGGAAGCGGCCCAACTCGTCGAACGCGGTCTTGAGGTCGCCATCCCAGTGCAGATACTGGTCGATAAGCATCTCCACCCGGGAGGGGGTCAGGGGCATCTGGTAGCGGTGCAGCAGTTCCCGCTCCCGGCGCCAGATGGATTCGCGCAGCAGTTCCCGCTCCCGCTCTGCGGCCTTCCGGAAACGGGCTTCCGTCTCCGGGTCGCCGGGGGCGGCCAGGAGGCGCTCCAGTTCGGCCTGGGGGGTGGCCACCACTTCCGGGGTGACCACGAACTCCCGGATGTCCGTGGAGGGCAGGCGCTTTTCAAACTGGATGAGCACCCGCTCGATGACGCTCACCAGGCCCCGGGCGCCGGTCCTTTCTTTCGCTGCCTGCTGGGCCAGCCCCTTTAAGGCCTCGTCTTCGAACTTGATGTCGATGCCGTAGGCCGAAAAGTCCCGCTTCTTGCTGGTGATGATGGGATTGTTGGGATTGAGCAGGATTTGATAGAGATCGTCGGCCGTCAGTTCATCCAGGATGGCGATGACCGGCAGGCGGCCCACAAACTCCGACTCGAAGCCGAACTTGATCAGGTCTTCGGCAGTCACGTGCTTGAGGAAACGGCGTTCCGCCTCCTTGCTGGTCAAAGCTTTGCCGAAGCCGATCTGCTTTTTGCTCAGGCGCTCCCGCACTATCTTGTCCAAGCCGTTGAAGGCGCCGCTGACGATGAAGAGGATGTGCCGGGTGTTGAGGGCCCGCTTTTCTTTTTTGCCGGTGCGCCGGTACTGCTCGATGGCCTGGATCTGGGAGACCGGATCGTGGGGCACCTTCAGATCCACCTCCGTCTCTTCCATGGGCTTGAGCAGGGCCCGTTGCACCCCGGTGCGGGAGACGTCGGGACCCCAGAAAGACCCCGACGAGGCGATTTTGTCGATTTCGTCGATGTAAATGATGCCGTACTGGGCCAGTTCCAGGTCGTCGCCCGCGGCGTAGACCAGGTCGCGCACCAGATCCTCCACATCGCCGCCCACGTAGCCCGTCTCGCTGAACTTTGTGGCGTCGCCCTTGACGAAGGGCACGCCCAGCTTCTTGGCGATAAGTTTGACCAGGTACGTCTTGCCCACGCCGGTGGGGCCGATGAGGATGATATTATTTTTGATGGCCCCCACGCCGGCTTCGGGCTCCCGGCCCTGTTCCAGGAAGTGGCGGATCTTGTTGAAATGCGTACAGACTTTCGTGGCCAGGATGCTTTTGGCATCCTCCTGCTTGATGACGTATTCGTCCAGGTAGGCCTCCAGCTCTACGGGTTTTAGATCGAAATCGATCTGGCTGAGCTTGCCGGACGACCCCTTGGCGTCTTTCTCGGCCTTGGCCGTCCAGTGGGAGGAGGTGACCCGGATTCGGCTGCCGTATTTCTTGGTGAGGTAATCGCTCACCTCTTTTTCCAGTTCTTTCTGGTCTGGGATTTTGTCCAGGCTCTGTTCCTCGGCCTGACTGTCCCCCGGCTGTTGATCCTTTAGCTCTTTCATGCCTTATTATATCCCTTGCCGGGGAATGGGCGCAAGGCAGGGAAATCCCTGGGTCATGACCTCAAAGACCGATATTTTTGAGGAATGAGGCAACAGCCGTTGACCGGAAGCAACGGCCGCCCCTTGTCTTTCATAGCGCCTTGGCAAGGAATTGCCTGCTATAATACGTTTCCATGACCACTTCATTTCTGGAGCAACTGGCCCGGCCCCGGCCCGACCCCGGCGGCGGCGCGGCCGCAGCGTACGGGGGCCAGGTGGCCGTGGCCTTGCTCACCAAGGTGCTGGATTTGGAAGGACGTCGGCCCGGCCAGACTCCCGATTTCCAGCAGGCCTGGGAAGATTGGTTGGCCTCGGCCCGGCATTTGGCTGCGCGATTCCGGCAGTTGCGGGTTGAAGACGTGGAGGCCTACCGGCGCTTCGCCCAGGCCCGGGCGGCAGGGGAGGGGCTCGAGGCGGCGGTCCGGTTTGCCATCCAATGTCCCCTGGACATCATGGCTGCAGCCAGGGAGGCCCTTGAATTGACGGATTTGGCCGGCAGCCGCTGTCAAGGCCACCTTCTGGCCGATCTGCTGGTGGCGGCGGAACTGTTGGGGGCTGTGCTCAGGGGGGCCTACCACATCGCCCAGGCCAATCTGCCCTGGGTTATGGAACCCGAGACCCGAAAGGAGCAGGCCCCGGACCTAATTTTCGTCCTGCACCAGGGAGAGTTGACCATGGCCCGGGTCAGCCAGTCCCTGCGGGAACGGGCCGGCCCGCAGGAAGACCTGCCATGATCCTGGCGGCGGACAACCTCACGGCCACCCATCCGCCCGTGGCCCGGGCCCTGGACCGCCTGGACCCCAGGCCCATCCAGGACTTGGCCAGGCGCTGCGAAAAGGCCGGGGCGAAGATGCTGGATCTGAACCCCGGCTACCTGGGGGGGCGCCGCGCCGACCGCATGGCCTTTATGGTGGAGGCGGTGCAGGCGGTGAGCGAGCTGCCCCTCATTCTGGACAGTCCCGAACCCCAGGTGCTGGCCCGGGGGCTGGCCGTGTGTCGCGGCAAACCCGTCTTGAGCGCCCTCACCCTGGAGCCGCACAAACTGGCCGAAATTCTGCCTCTGGCCGTGGAGCATGACCTGGATTTGGTGCTGCTCCTGTTGGATGAGCGCTCCTTTCCGCCCCCCACCCTGGAGGGAAAGCTCTCCCTGGCTGGGGATTTGCGGGAACGGGCCCTGGCCGCCGGCCTCGCGGCCGAGCGCCTCATCTTCGACCCGGTGCTGCCCAATGTGAGCTGGCCCGACGCCTACGCCCAGACGGGGACGCTGATCCAGACGGTGCGCTGGCTTTCGTCCGAAGCCGTGTTCGGCGAACCGGTGCGCACCATGGCGGGAATATCCAATTTGCGTAGCGGCTTCAAACGCCTTTATCCGGCCAGTCTGGATGCCACCGTCCTGGCCCTGCTGGCCGGCGCGGGGCTCACCTTAGCCCTGGCCGACGCCCTGTCGCCAGAGGTGCAGGAGACTGTGAGGGTGATTCGGCAGATGCTTTAGATAATCGTTGGGCGGGAAAGCGAAGCGCATCCCGCCGTTGGCATTCCAGGCTCGCGCCGGCGGGCTGTCTTAACCATCATGGGAGCTTGGTAATGTCTTTGGTTCAAGGTTCTTGTCGGGGTTTCGGCAAGCTAATTATGAAGACTAAACGCTGTCTGGATGACAGGCGAGATAATATTGCGGCATTTGCCGGTCCTCGCCCCATTGCCGAAGGCCGGATGGGCTGCGCTTTCCCGCTGCGACTTCCCATATAATAACACTTTCCAAGCCGATGAACTTTACGCCTGAGGCCGCTAACCGCCACCAAACCACCTCCCCTGCCATTTTGCTGGCCATGTGCTGCGGCATCGGCTTTGCCGCGTATGTGGGCGCGTACATGCGCATCCCCGTGGTCCCTCTGTTTGCCGAGTCTCTGGGGGCCGGGACCGCGGAAGTGGGGGTCATCAACGCCACTTTTCTGCTCACCGCGGGCCTCCTGTCCTTTCCCTTCGGGCTGATCTCGGACCATTGGGGCCGGAGGACCGTTGTTTTGGGCGGCCTGCTGGCTTCGGCCATCTCCGCCCTGCTCCTGGCTCTCAGCCGCACCACCGGACAACTGGTGGGGATTTATCTCCTTTTTGGGACCAGTGTGGCGGCCATCGGCCCCACCCTCATGACCTACGTGGCGGAAATCGCCCCGGCCAGCCACCTGGGACGGGCCTATGGCTGGTACACCCTGGCCATTTACAGCGCCATGAGCCTGGGGCCGGCCCTGGGCGGGGCCCTGGCCCAATTGTTGGACTACCGTCCCCTTTTTCTTATCAGTATGGGTTTTATCGCCCTGGTTGCCTGCTTCACCTATGTTTACCTGCCCGAGCCGCCGGCCCGTGTGAACCCCGCGCCTGGGTCCGCAGGGCTGCGCCATCACCTCCAGGAACTGCTCCGCAACCGGCCCCTGCTGGGCTGCTGGCTGGCCACCCTGGCGGGTTGCTTCGGCATGGGCATGTTCGTCACCTTCTTTCCCTTGCATGCCCATAACGACGGGCTCAGCCTGGCCCGGATCGGCCTGATTTTCATGGTGCAAGCCGCGGCCAACGCCCTGTCCCGTCTGCCCTTCGGCCATCTCTGCGACCGCCCGGGCACCCGCGTGAAGCTGGCGACTCTGGGCCTGGTGAGCCTGGGCCTGACCCTGGCGGCCCTGGCCCTGGCCCACCATCTGCTGCACTTTTTGGTCTTGGCCGTCCTTCTGGGACTTACCATGGGTATGACCTTCACGCCTTTGGGGGCGCTCATCGCCGAGGTGGCCGGGCCGGAGCTGCGAGGCCTGGCCATGGGGGGCTACAATACCTTCATCTACCTGGGGATGATGTTGTCATCGGCTGTGATGGGATATGTGATTGAAATAGCTGGCTTTCCTTTGAGCTATCTTGCTGCCGGACTGCTCCTGGTTGTCATGGCCCCCGGTTTTGTCCATTTGATGAAAGGTTTTTCCACGCCTACGCCGTAGTGCTTTCCGGCAGTCTGGCAGGTAAAATCTAGAGATTTTTCAGGCCTATGGTACAAGGCCTGATCATTGATTACCTTATAAACAACCGGCAGGCTGCGTCTCATATGCCCGCAGACCTGCCCCAGGATAGAGGAAGCATGGATCGTCCCCTGGGCAATCTTCTGGGTCTCAAGCATCACCAGGTGCGGCAGTTGGAGCGGCTCTACCGCCGCAAGGTGCCGCCCGCGGAATTGGTGACGCCGGAGCTGGCCCGGCAGCTCACCGAGGTTTCCCGGGACCTGCGCCGCCAGGTGGGGCTGCTCATCGACCGGGCCGGCGCGGTGGCCTACGTCATCGTGGGCGACGCCAAGGGCCTGGTATCCCGCTGCTGCCCCGGGAGCGCGGCGTCAAAGGCCGGCTCAAGGGCCTGCGCCTGATCCACACCCACCTGGATGCCAGTCCCCTGAACCAGGACGATCTCATGGACCTGGCGCTGTTGCGCCTGGACGCGGTGGCCGCCATCGCCGTCAGCGCGGACGGCCTGCCGGGCGGGGTGGAAATGGCGCACCTCTTGCCCCAGGCCCAGGAGGGCCGCAGTTGGACCATCCTCAAGGCCGACCACATCACCCGCCTGAAGGTGGATTTCGACCTGCTGGTGTCCTCCCTGGAGGCGGAGCTGGCCAGGGTTGGCATTGCGGACGGGGGCGATGGCCGGGAGCGGGCCATTTTAATCGGCGTCACCGGCAAGAGCAGGGCCGCGGCCGAAGATTCCCTGGCGGAGCTGACGGAACTGGCCCATTCCGCAGGCCTCACCGTGGCTGCGGCCATCCTGCAGCACCGCCCCAAGTTCGACCCCCGCTTCCTCATGGGCAAGGGCAAGCTTTCGGAACTAGTGGTGCAGGCCCTGCAGCTGGGGAGCGATCTTTTGGTCTTCGACGCGGAGCTCTCCCCCTCCCAGGTGCGCTCCATCACCGACTTTACCGAGCTCAAGGTCATTGACCGCACCCAGCTCATCCTGGACCTGTTCGCCCAGCGGGCCCGCAGCCGGGAGGGGAAGCTGCAGGTGGAGATGGCCCAGGTGAAGTATCTCTTGCCGCGGCTCAGGGGCCGGGATGACGCCTTGTCCCGCCTCACCGGGGGCATCGGCGGCCGGGGGCCGGGCGAGACGCGGCTGGAGATCGACCGGCGGCGTTTGCAGGAGCGGCTGCACCGCCTGCAGACGGATCTTAAGTCCGTGCGGGCCGAACGCAAGGTGCGCCGGGGCCTGCGGCGCCGTCACGGCCTGCCCATTTTGTCCATCATCGGCTATACCAACGCGGGCAAGTCCACCCTGTTTAACGCCCTGACTCACGCCGCGGTGCTGGCCGAAGACAAGCTCTTCGCCACGCTGGACCCCACCAGCCGCCGTCTGCGCTTTCCCCGGGAACGGGAGGTGATCATCACCGACACCGTGGGCTTCATCCAGGACCTGCCCAAGAATCTCCTGGAGGCCTTCAAGGCCACCCTGGAAGAACTGGAGGACGCGGATCTCCTCATTCACGTCATCGACCTGGCCAACCCGCGCTTCGAGGAACAGATCGCCGCGGTGGACCGCATCCTCATTTCGCTGGAGCTGACGGACAAACCGGTCCTCAAGGTCTTCAACAAAATGGACAAGGTGGACCCCAACCTGGCCGCTCTCATGAGCCGCATCCACCAGGGCGTGGCCATCGCGGCCGTAAACCCGGAGACCCTGCCTCCCCTCATCTCCCGTCTGGAAGACACGGTGGAGGAGGTGGTGGGGGGCGGAGCGGGATGAGAAGAATGATGCATGATGTGAGGGAGGGGGAAGGGGGCGAGCCCCGCTCCCCCGGCCCTCCCCCCACAAACCAAAAGGCCTGGGCATCATTACCCAGGCCTTTTGGTTGCGCAGCAAATTAACCTTTGGTTACAAATTGAGCATCTGGCGCTTGCGGTCTTCCAGGATGGGTTCGAACTGGGCGATGAGGTTGCCTTCGTATTTGCGCCACTCTTCCTGAAACTGGGGCAGCTGCTCGGCCTCCAGATTCACCCTCTGCCGCAGTTGGGCCTCCAGGGCCCGGCTATAGTTCTGCAGATTCTGCTGGAAGCCGGCTTTGAGCTGCTGCAGGGCTTTGTTGCGGGTCAGCAGGAACTGTTCCCAGATCTGCTCCACCTCGGCCTTCATGCGGGCCATGCCCTTGGCATTGCTGGCCACCAGGAGCATGCCTTCCAGGGCCCGCTGGCGGCGCTCATCCGTTTCCGCCTCCCGGGGCAGGGTGATGTTCCGCAGGAGCACCTCTTTGATGGCCTGCCGGGCGGCCGGCTGGATCTCGCCGGGCAGGGCCAGGAGTTCGGCCTTCAGATCGCCCTCGTCTCTCAGGTAACGCACCGCTAACTGGCGGCCTTTTTCCTGGTACTGCTCCTGTTGCATCTCTTCCTTGGAGGCCTTGCCATAGCGTTCGGCCTTTTCCAGGGCCAGTTCCAGGGCGCTTTTGATTTCCGCCACAGATACCTCGTCTCTCCCCCCACCGGGGGCGGCTAGCAGGTTTTTCAAGTGAAATTGGACTTGGCGGGTTTGCTCTCGGTGGACTCAGAGGCGCCCGCAGGGGCCGCCGCCGGCGCGTCAGCTTTCTTTTCGGGTTTGCCGGCGCAGCTGCCGCTGGAACCGTATTCCTTAACATACCAGCCCCCGCCCTTAAGATGGAAAGCACAGGAACTGATAATCTTGCTTAAGGAGCCGCCGCACTGGGAGCAGGTCGTCAGGGGAGCTTCGGAAAATTTCTGCCACTTCTCGACGATGCTGCCGCAAGCGGCGCATTGATACTCATAGATAGGCATAACCCACACCTCCTGCAAAGAATTGATCAGGGAAATTATTGAGAGGCGGCAGCTGCAGAAAATTGAGGGGCGCGAGAATCTGCCGGGTCAAAGCGTCCACCCGGATTTCTTCTCTGGCCCGTTCTGCGGCCGAGGCCTCAAAACTGACGGAAAACTGGCTGAACCGGACGATATGCACCAGTTCATGCGTCAGGATGTAGCTCAAGAAAGGCAGCGGCTCCAAGTCGGCCCTGCTCTCCATATACTGAAGGATATTATGATCCTGCAGGCAGACCCGGTAGAAGTCGAAGCTGGCGGATTTGAGAGAACGGCCGGACGGATAGACCTGATACCGGGCCACCAGGGCCAGGGCATCGCGGGTGATCTCCTCGCGGTGCAGGTCCTCCAGGGTGAGAATATCATAGCGGGCCCGGAGCCAGTGGGTGGTGCTCAGCTTGAAGAAGTCGCTGGTCATCTCCTCGGCGATGACCAGCGCCTCCTGGAGCAGCCCTTTATGATTCTCTCGAAAATACCGCTCGTTCATACCCATGATTCAATCCTATAAAATTATCACCAATCCTTGCCTTGTCAACTCCCCTCTGTTAAGAAGATGGCAAGATTGCCGGTCAATTTGCCATACCTCCTTCACCTCCCCTTGCAAAGGCGAGGAGTCCTGCCATGGCCCGTTTGCCCCGCCCGTTGGAGTCTTTGGCCCGCATGCTGGCCTACATGCTGTGCCACCGGCCCGATGAGTTCGGCCTGGTCCTGTCCCCGGACGGCTGGGTCTCCATGAAAGAACTTTTGCAGGCCCTGGCCGGGGAGCCGGGCTTCGGCCACGTGCGCCGGCGGCAGGTGGAGGAAGTGGCGGCATTGGCCACGCCAGCGCCCTTGGAAATAGTGGACGACCAGGTGCGGGGCCTCAACCCCGGCCCGGCTTTGCTGCGCCGTCCGCCGGGGGAACCCCCGCCGCCTCTTCTCTACCTGGCCATCCCCCCCCGGGTCCATGAAAAGGTCTTTGCCGACGGCGCCAAGGCCCCGGCGGGCCGGGAACTGCTGCTGGCCCGCACCGCGGAGACGGCCCTGAAGCTGGGCCGGCGGCGGGCCCCCAAACCTATCCTCGTGACCATCCAGGCCCAGGCCGCGGCCAAAGCAGGGGTACTTTTCCAGGGCTACGGCGAGGACCTGTGGCTGGCCCCGGCCATTCCCCGTCCGTTTCTGGAATTGCCGCCGTCTCCCCAGGCGCCCCCCAAACCGGCCAAGGAAGCCCGGCCTGCGGCCCCCCTGCCGGGGACCTTGCCAGTCCGCCTCAAAGACCTGTTCCCGGAGCCCCGGCAAGCCCGCCGCAAAACCGGCGAGCCGGCCTGGAAGACCGGGGCCAAGGCCGCCCGCCGCAAAAAGCGGGAGCCTTAAAAATGCAGAAAAGCGTTTGTGGGGAGAGGGCCGGGGGAGCGAGCTCCCCCACACCCCCCTCCCCAACCCCCTTTATTTGAGATATGAGAATAAGGTAAGATCCTGTTCTGCGGTCTAAAATGGTCTGATGGGTTGGGGAGGGAGTATGAGGGAGGGCACAGGGGGCTCCACTCTCTGGCCCCTTCCCCCCATTAACTGCATCAAGCATTGGGAATTTTTCCGACTGGTTCCCAAGTTTCACTGGGGAACCAGAGGAGAAATTTATGGTGGCACAGGCTTTCCAGCCTGTGCGACACCCGGGGGCGGGTGTCCTGCATAAGTCAACGGACTACACATGGACTGCCTCATCGTCTTGGGTGCGAAGCTTAATGCCCGGGGTGAGCCCGGCCGCGTGGCCCGGCTGCGCCTGACCCATGCGTTGAATATATGGCGTGAGTTGGAGGGCGAGCCGCATCTGTTGCTCTGCGGCGCGCCCACCCACGGCACCGGCGTCACCGAGGCCCAGGCCATGGCCGCCTTTGCCCTGGATTATGCCAAGGAGAATTTCGCCCCGGTATTGCAGGAACGCCTGGCCGCCCGCTTAATATTAGAAGAGGACAGCCACACCACCCACGCCACCGCGGTCAACACCCTGGCCCTGGCCCGGAGCCGCCAATTCCGCCGTCTGGGCCTGGTTTCCGACACCCTGCACCTGCCCCGGGCCCACTACCTCTTCCGCAGGCATTTCCGCCCCCACCGCCTGGAACTCCACCCCCTGCCGGCCCGGGGCCTGATCAAGCACTACTGGCAGGCCCGGCGCTACCTCTGGCTCACCCGCCTGACCCTCCGGGAAACCGGCGCCTGGGTGAAACTCATCGCCCGGAGGCTGGCCAGGAGGGGGTGACCTCTGGGGGCTGGGGGCAGGACTAATGTGGAGCAGGCGCCCTCGCCTGCATACCTGCCAGCTCAGCCGGGAGCGGCTGTTCCGCCTCCACCCTCGCAGCCCCTGAATTATGGTGGCGCAGGCGTCTTGCCTGCGAATGCACAGGCTGGAAGCCTGCGCCACTAAAATCTGGAGGGGTGGGGGAGGGAGTGCGAGGGAGAGGGCAGGGGGCTGCCGCCCTTTGGTCCCCTGCCCCACATCATTCCTCACTATTTTCGGAAAAATTTCCTTGACACGATTGGGGCTGGGGGATTATAAAGCATTTTGTTAAAGAAATTTTTCACAAAAAAACTTCCCGTGGGACCGACCATGCTGGAAATCAAGACACCCGAAAGCGCCGCCCTGAGCCAGGAGCAGATCGCTGGCATCTCCGATATTTGTCAACGTTTCCGCCGCATCAAAGGCGGGCTGCTGCCGGCCCTGCACCAGGTGCAGGCTGCATGCGGCAACTGGCTCCCCATGGAGGCCCTGCAGGTGGTGGCCCGGGAGATGGACGTCCCCTATCCCTACCTTTACGGCGTCCTCAGCTTCTACACCATGTACGCCACCTCGCCCCGGGGCAAGTACATCATCCGCCTGTGTGAATCCCCGCCCTGCCACGTCATGGGCTCCGAGGACCTGCTCAAGGTGCTGAAAAAAGAGCTGGGCGTGCACGTGGGCCAGACCACGGCCGACGGCCTGTTCACCCTGGAGATGACCGCTTGTTTGGGCGTCTGCGAGGTTTCCCCGGCCATGCAGATCAACGAGGTGGTGCACGGCCACCTCACCGAGGACAAGGTCAAGGCCATACTCAACGACTATCGGGCGGGCAACGCCCCCATTTATAAAGAGATTCGGCGCACCACCCATCCCTTGAGCGACTACCCGGCCGGTCCGGATGAAATCGCGCTCCTTCGGAACGTGGACGTCATCGACCCCATGAATATCGATGACTACCTGGAGAAGGGCGGCTACGAAGGCTTGAAGAAGGCGGTCACCACCATGACGGACGAAGAGGTGGTGAACGTGGTCAAGGATTCGGGGCTTAGGGGCCGGGGCGGCGCCGGCTTCCCCACCGGGCTCAAGTGGTCCTTCACCCGGCCGTC
>CAZFWX010000090.1:0-13758 GCA_964522695.1 uncultured Desulfobacterales bacterium | reverse complement strand
CTTAGGACTTGGAAGGTCGGGGCGTTTGTCCCGACTTCCCCGGCCCTGAAAAAATCATCCGGGGTTGGGGGAGGGAGTTTAAGGGATGGGGGAGGGGTCTTGCTCCCTCGCCCCCTCCCTCAAAACTATCTCTTTTCCCCGCCGTCTCAACGGGGTGCGAGTTCCGGCAAATCGATGGTCACGGTGGTGCCTTCACCGGGTTGGCTCGTCAGCGTAATGGCGCCCTGGTGGCTTTCGATGATGCTTTTGACGATGGGCAGGCCCAGGCCGCTGCCCTTTTCCTTGGTGGTGAAGAACGGATTGAAGACCTTCTTGGCCGTTTCCGGGTCAATGCCTTCGCCCGAATCGGTGATGCTGATGCGGGTGCCGTGGCCTTGCTCCCCGGGCTGGGTGCCCACCTTCAATTCGCCGCCCTGGGGCATGGCATGAATGGCGTTTAAGAGCAGGTTCAAAAAGGCCTGGTGCAAGAGGTCCGGGTCGGCCGGCTGGGCGCGGCCGTTGGTCTGGTAATGGCGCTCCACGGCGATGTGCAGCCGGTCGATTTCCGGCTGGAGGAATTCCAGGCTGCGGTCCAGCACCCGGTCCACCTCGCAGTTCTGCAAATTGGGGATGCGGGGCCGGGAGAAATCCAAAAATTCCGTGACCTTGTCATTGAGGCGGTTGGCCTCTTCGACGATGATCTGGGCCAGGCGGTTGTCCGGTTCGTAGCGGGTCAGGCGCTCCCGCAGGAGTTCCGCAGTGGAGCTGATGATCCCCAGGGGATTGCGGATTTCGTGGGCCACGCCCGCGGTCATTTCCCCCAGCGCGGCCAGGCGTTCCGCCTGGTGGAGCTGGCCCTCCAGGGCCCGCTGCTTTTCCTGGCGGCGCTCCAGGATGACCTCAGCCTGCTTGACGATCTGCCGCAGGATGATGAAAAGCAGACCCATGATGAGGACAGAGGTGGCCATGATGAGAAGCTGGAAGTGGCCGATCTCGGTGAGGTCCGCGGAGATATTCTGGGTGATCTCAAAGACGCCCACCACGGGGCCCAGCTCGGAGCCCAGCTTTCCCTCCAGGCGGAAGGGGAAGTAGCCCGTAAGCCGGCGCTCCCCCGCGCCCCAGCGCCCCAGGAAGCTGAGCAGCAGGCTACGTCCCGGTTCGTCGAAGTGGTGATCGCCGAACAGGGCCTGGCGCACTCCGTAGATTTCATAGCAGTCCTTGCCCAACGGCAAATCGCTGGTGCTATAGGAGCGGATGCCCAGCTGGTCGTACACGGTGAGCTGCTCCACGTGGAAGCCGTGGATAGTATTGCGGATGACGTTGTCCAGGCGCTTGTACTGTTCCGGGTCGGCGATCTTGATTTCCCCTTCCTTCTCAATGGCCAAAGGGATGAGGAATTGCTGGAAGACCTGATGGTTGAGGTTGGCGGACAGCAGCCGGAGGTAGTCTTCGCTCTTTTTGAGCGCCAACTGCTGGGCCCGGTGGGTCAACAGCAGGGTGAGGATGATGGTGAAGACGAGGATGACCACAAAGCTGGTGAGGGAGAAAAACTTCGCCAGCCTGAAGGTCTGCAGGTCCTGGCCCGCAGGCCACCAGCGTCTGTTGAGGCGGCCGGGTGTCATGATCGCGGCTCTAGGTAATCAAAATAACCCGGTGGGGCGGGCCTCTGCGCCCGCCAGTTGTTGGCGGCCAGGATGGCCGCCCCAGGCAGGGAGTTTTTCCCTGTCTGCCGGTTAAGGTTTTTGCCCCGGCTCCGGCGGGTTGGCCAGCCGGTGGCTGTGGACTAACAAATTATACAAAGTTTCCGCGGCAATTTCATGGCCGTAGGTGTCCCAGTGCAGGTCGCTTTGATAGTTGAAGGGCTGATGGCGCTCCCGGTAATCGGCGGCGAACACCGGGTGGAGATCCAGGAACGGGATCTGGCGCTCGCCGGCCAAACGTTTGGCCAGCTCGTTCAAGGAACGGGCCCCCTCGGTCCGGTCGAGGCCGGCGTAAATGTCCTCCCGCACCCCGTCCATCAGGAAAACGAGGGCAAAGTTGTGCTGCCGGGAGAGCTCTTGCATCTGTCCCATCAGGTAATTGACGGCCAGGGCGGTCTGTTCCAGTTTCGTATCCAGGGCTGAGACGTCGATGTTGGCCAGAAATTGGGGCCGGCTTTCCGCCGCGCCTCCCATGACCAGGGCTTTGAGGCGGGCCACGTCCAGACGCTGCTGGTACACCAGGTAGCGGAAGATGGCGGAATAGCGCAGGTTTTCGTACCACTTCCAGCGGTACGGGGTGGGCGGGATTTCCGTCACGGGCGGCGTGGCGCCGGGCTCCACCTTCAATTTCAAAAAGGAGCTGGTGTAGCGGCCGGGCACGAACTCGTAGCTCTCGTCGAAGTCGTTGTGCACCAGGTTGACCACCACCACGTCCGGCTTCAAGGGGAGCACTTCGAGGCGCAGCATGTGCAGGTATTGGCTCATGGGCGCGCCGCTCATGCCGAAGCGGAAGACTTCGGCCCGCTCACGCCCCAATTTGGCCTCCAGGCGTTCGGCCAGGCTCCGGTCATAGTCCACGGTGAGGGCGTCCACGTAGGAGTCGCCGATGATGGCCACCCGCAATTTGCCGGATTTCTCCCGGCGATAGCGCGCATGTCCGGAATTCCAGCCGTTGTCGTTGATGCGGTACCGGGCGGCGATTTCCGACTTCACCCGGTAGATGCCCGTCTGGCCGGGAGCGTACTTGATGACGCCGTCCACGAATTGGTTTTCCGGCATGCCGGTGGCCGGCAGAATCAGGCGGAAACACAAGGTTTCCAGCAGGAGAAAGGTCACTGCCAGGCTGAGAAACACCAGACTGATATTTTTGACGATTCTTGTTAAGCTAAAATTGCGCCCCATAAATAATCTGATTTTCGCACAGATCTGAAGATAGAGCTTCCCTCGTTCCCAAGCTCCCGCCTGGGAACGCCGTTGCCCGCCAGGCTCCGCCTGGCTCATTTAGCAGGTTTCCTGGCTTACCAAGAAAATGAGCGAAGCGGAGCTTCGCGCCCCATTGGGTTGCCAAGCGGGAGCTTGGGAACCAGAGCTGTAAGGCGGGAAAGGCAAGCGCCTCCCGCCGCTAGACCTACCTCGGATACCTCCCCTTGGGCCTATTTGAGGAGATACTCCTGCCGCTTCGGCTGCGCCTGGGCGAATTCCTGCCGGTAGTTTTCAAACCCCGCCCGGCCCATGAGGCCGTAAGTGGTCTTCTTGCCGCCCTCCACGCCGGGCTGGTCCAGGGGATTGACGTTGAACAGGAAGCCTGCGGCCACGGTGGCCGTCTCCAGCAGCATGATAAGCTGTCCCATGGTGAAGGCGTTGACCTCCGGGACCTTGAGGGTGAGGTTGGGGCGGCCGGCCTGCATCAGGTTAAAGGCGGTGGCGGCATATTCGGTGCGCAGCAGCTCGTTTAAGCTGCTGCCGCCCAGGTAGCCCAGGTCCTCCTGATCCTCCCAGAACGCGGGAATCTCCACCGTGTGCTTGAAGTTTTCCACTTCAAGGAAGGTGATGAGCTTGTCGAAGGGGCCTTCGGCGTACAGCTGCAGCTGGGAGTGCTGGTCGGTGGACCCCAGGGCCCGCACCGGGGTGGAGCCGGTATGGACGACGTTGCCGTCTAAGTCCAGCTTTTTCCCCAGGCTTTCGGCCCAGAGCTGGCAGAACCAATCGCCCAGGGAGGCCAGCGACGTGGCGTAGGGCATGAACACCAGCATGGGGCTGGACTTGGCCGTGGCATAGAGATAGTAAAGCGAGGCCAGGCGGTAGGCCAGGTTGTCCTGGGGGGGCGCATTTTTCAGGCGCACGTCCATGAAGCGCGCCCCGGCCAGCAGTTCCTCCAGGTCGATGCCGGCCATGGTTGCGGGGAGCAGGCCCACGGCGCTCAACACCGAATAGCGGCCGCCCACCTCCGGCGGCACGGGCAGGGTGCGGAATCCCTCACGGTCTGCCAGGCGGCGCAAAACGCCCTTGGTGGGGTCGGTGGTGAGGATGAGGCGCTCCCGGAGGCGGTCCTTGCCCACCCGGGACTGGAGGATTTTATAAATGAACAGGAACTGGGCCAGGGTTTCGGCGGTGCCGCCGGATTTGCTGATGACGTTGACCGCGACGCGGCGCAGATCCAGGCCGTCCAACAGGCCGTAGACGTAATCCGGGTCAATGTTGTCCAGGATCCACAGCCCGCATTTGAAATGGCGCCGGGCCATGGGCAGGTAATTGTGCTGGGGGTGGCACAGGGCCTGCTGCAGGGCCCGGGCGCCCAGGGCCGAGCCGCCGATGCCCAGCACCACGAATTCCCGGCACCAGTCAAACAGGGGTTTGGCGAGATGCTTGATGCGGGAGACGAGGTCGGTGTCGTAGGGGAGTTTGAGGAAGCCCAGGCTGCCGTCTTCCCGGCCGGCGGCCAGGTGGGCATGGAGACCCTCCAACCGGGGAGCCAGCTCCTCCAGGGCCTGGGGGGTAAGGCCGCGCTCCCCCACGAAATCGGCCATGGCATAATTATAGTCCAGGCTGACGGCCATGCCGGCCGTCCAGGCCTGATCCTGATAGCGTTTCATACGTTCCTCCAGGTTGGGGAAGGGAGGCGGGTGATTTCCCTTTCGTCGTTGCCCCAGGCATTTCCCCAGCGTGCCATTTAGCGCAGAAACTCAAGTAGTTGCCGGGAATGTACTCCAAATTCCGCGGGGAGGCAAGGAGAAAGGACGCCCGGAGGACCGCGGCCGCATCGGGCCGGGGGCCGGAGCCGCCCGGTCAGCCGGCGCGGCCCCGGGGTGATGCGGCCGGTTTTCAGCCGGCTTTGGCCAGTTCCTGGAGGTACTCGGCCGGCGGGTGGAAACCGATGATGCGGTGCACTTCCTGCCCGTCGGGGGAGAAGATAATGGTGGTGGGCGCGCCCCGCACCCCCATTTTTTGCACCAGGTCCATGTGGTTGCGCCCTTCCAGGCGCACGGGGATGAAGCGGTCGTTTAAGGCGGCGGCCACTGCCGGATCGGGGTGGGTCTCACGGACCAACCGGTGACAGTGGGGTCAGCCTTCCATGTAGAATTCCAGGATCACGGGGCGGTTTTCCTTTTTGGCCTCGGCTACGGCCGCATCATAGTTGTCCCGCCAGCGAACGCCATCGGACATCAGGTCATCCTCCTTGGATATAGATGGGCCGGGGGGCATCAAGCGTCCATCGCGCCTGCCGGCCATCCATTTTCCGGTACACCGGTACATTGGTAATTAGATAATCACCGTTTTTGGGAAAAGCTCAATTTTTTTCCAAGAATTTCGTTTTTCCCGAGAAGAATCGGACTGTCTCCCCCATCACTTGACCAAGTCCACAGACGGGAGCAATGCCGCGATTGACACTAACTAGCCATTCCCTATAATGATTTGGGGAAATGGGCGGCCAGCCCGCGTCCAGGCGCCAGGGCGCATCGATTGACGAAAAACCTTTGCAGGTCATCAGACCAGGAGCCTGCGGCTATGTCCGTAAGGTAGGGCGGGAAAGCGCAGCGCATCCCGCCTTGAGAGCTTCGTCCCACCCTTGGATCATGAAAACCCGGTGGGGCAGGCCTCCGCGCCCGCCCATAGTAACGGCACAGGCTTTTCAGTATTTGCGGACACCCTAGGGCGGGTGTCCCACAAAAACTCTTCGGCAGACAATTCTTTAAGATCAAGGTATGGCCGGAAAAAAATCTCCCCATGTAAGCCGCCCCGGGGGCCGCAAGTTGTCCCGCCCTGAAGCGCAGCCTGGCCTGGACCAGGTCCCTCCCCTGGACCTCCTGGCCCAGGGCGCGCTAGAACTGGGTTTGGCGATAAGCCCCGCTGTGGCCGCGGCCTTCGGCCTTTATCTCGAGGAACTGCGGCGCTGGAATGCCCGTATCAACCTGACGGGTCTCAAGACCGCCAGCGGCATCGTCATCAAGCATTTCCTCGATTCCCTGGCGGTCCTGCCTTATGTCGGGGAGGCCCGAACCCTGGCCGACCTGGGGGCCGGGCCTGGCTTTCCGGGAGTGCCGCTCAAGCTGGTGCGTCCGGAAATCCAACTCACCCTGGTGGAAGGGCGGGGCAAAAAAGCCGCGTTTTTGGAATACCTGGTGGGCCGCCTGGGACTTGCCGGCGTCGAAGTTGTGCCGGTGCACCTCACCGCAGCTCAGGCCCGCGCCTGGGGGCCGCGCTTTGACGCCGTGACCAGCCGCGGCGCCTTCCCCCTGGCTCAATTCCTCAAATTGGCGGCCCCCTTGCTCTCCCCCGGCGGCCGCGCCCTGGCCCTCAAGGGTCCCAATCTGCCGCCCGCGGACCTGGCGGCAGCCGCTTCCCTGGCCCCCGGCCTGAATCTTACAGACCCAACCCTGCATCCTTACCAGCTTCCCCTCAGCGGCGAACCCCGGCAGGTGGTGATGATGGAGAAAATTTAGGAGGAAGAGGGGCAGGAAATATGTGGGGGGGGGAGGGCCAGGAGGATGATCTCCCCGCCCTCCCAACCCGCAGGCAGGGAGAAATGTAGGGCCGCCGCCCTCGGCGGCCTAAGAGCCCGGACACCCGAGGGCGGGTGTCCTACACAAAAAAAGGATTAAGGGATTGGAGGATTGGGGAAAGGAAACGAAAGGTCCACAGGCTGGAAAGCCTGCGCCACCAGCCCTAAGCCCCCTCCCCCACTATCTCCTACTGCCGGGAGGTTTGGCGGGATTCGATGTAGGCGTAGGCCGAGTGGTTGTGGATGGATTCGAAGTTTTCCGACTCCACCGAAAACCAGGTGAAGTTGGCGTCTTTGTGCAATTTGTGGGCGATCTCCCGCACCACGTCTTCCACGAACATGGGGTTACTGTAAGCCTGTTCGGTGACGAATTTTTCGTCCTGGCGTTTGAGTAGAGCATAGACCTCGCAAGAGGCCGATTCCTCCACCAGGCGGATCAAATCCTCGATCCAGAAAAATCTCTTGAAGCGCACCTGCACCCGCACTTCGCCCCGCTGATTGTGGGCTCCGGCGCTGCTGATCTCCTTGCTGCACGGGCACAGCGTGGTGATGGGCACGGTAATGCCCACCACCAGGTCGATCTGGCCCTGGCCGTTGAGCGAGCCTTTGAAGGAGCAGATGTACTCCATCAACCCCCGGGCCTTGGTCACCGGCGCAGGTTTGTCGATAAAATAGGGGAAGCTCATTTCGATGTGCGCGCTCTGGGCGTGGAGGCGCTTGCGGGTTTCTTCCAGGATGGCGGCGATGTTCTTGATGCTGATGTCCCGGCGGCACTCGGAGAGAATCTCGATGAAGCGGCTCATGTGCGTGCCCTTGTGCCGGTGGGGCAGGTTCACGTACATGTTGATCTTGGCCACGGTGTGCTGGGTGCCGTTGAACTTGTCCAGGACGACGATGGGGTAGGAGATGTTTTTCACCCCCACCTTGTCGATGTCGATGGTGCGGGGACTGGGCTGCTTCTGGACGTCGGCGATGTCCAGAACCGGCGTGGAGACGGTAGGTGCTTTGCTTGAAGACATGGCGGCTGCCTTTAACCGGGTGATGCCATTGATGACCAAGAATAACTATCCCCCCTTTCCCAAAGGGGGGTAGGGGGGGATTAGGCTAACCTCCTGTAAATCCCCCTAAATCCCCCTTTCTCAAAGGGGGACTTTAGCATCTTTCTAACTCGTTCCCAAGCTCCTGCTTGGGAACGCCATTGCCCCCAAGCTCTGCTTGGGACTTCTTGGGGTTGTCAGCATATTGAAACAAATTAATTCAAAAAGGGGCAAAGCGGAGCTTTGCTTGCAACGGGATTCCCAAGCGGGAGCTCGGGAACCAGATTATCTAGCATGAGCCCTGCGCACCAACAATTCTCCCCTTATTTAAGCATACCGAAACCGCTCCGCCACGGCCCGGGCGTGGAGCGGCAGGCCCTCGGTTTCAGCTAAAAGGATAACTGCATCTTTCAAGGCCGCCAAACCTTCCCGGGTCAGGTGCTGGAAGGTGGGCTTCTTGATGAAGTCGTCCACGGAAAGCCCCGAAAACATGCGGGCACAGCCGCCCGTGGGCAGCACGTGGTTGGTGCCGGAGGCGTAATCGCCCACGGGCACCGGGGCGTAGGGCCCCAGGAAGATGGAGCCCGCGTGGTCGATGTCCGGGAGCACCGCGAAGGGGTCCTGGGTGACGATTTGCAGGTGCTCCGCGGCGTAGAGGTTGGCAAACTCCACGCCCTGGGCCAGGTCCCGCACCACCAGCACCGCGGAGTTGTTTTTAATGGCGGCTGTGAGAATCTCCCGGCGGGGCAGCGCGGGAAGCTCGGCGTTGATCAGGTCCACCACTTTTTTTGCCAGCGAAGCACTGGGGGTGACCAGCACCGCCGCGGCGTCGGGGTCGTGCTCCACCTGGGAGAGGAAGTCCGCTGCAAGAAAGCGCGCTTCTGCGGTCTCATCGGCCAGGATCAGGGCTTCGCTGGGGCCCGCGGGGGAGTCGATGTCCACCTCGCCGAAGACCAGGAGTTTGGCCGCGGTGACCCACTTGTTCCCCGGCCCCACGATTTTGTCCACCTTGGGCACCCGCTCGGTGCCGAAGGCCAGGGAGCCGATGGCCCAGGGGCCGCCGATCTTAAAGAAGCGGTGGGCCCCGGCCAGGTGCGCGGCCACAAGTGTGGCCGGGTTGACGGCCAGATCCGGGCCGGGCGGGGTGCAGGCGATGATTTCGGCCACCCCGGCCACCCTGGCCGGAATGATGTTCATGAGCGCGCTGGAGGGGTAGCTGGCCAGCCCGCCGGGGATGTAGCAGCCCACCCGGGGAATGGGGCGCACCAGGCGTCCGGCCAGGATGCCGGGCCGCACCTCCTGGGCCCACATGTCCCGCTCCCGCTGGAGCTTATGGAAGGTCTCGATGTTCTCCGCAGCCAGCTTCAGGGCGTCCAAAACCTTGGGGTCAATCTGCCCGTAGGCGGCCTCCATCTCCTGAGGCGTCGCCTCCAGTTCGTCTGCGGTCAGGTCCGCCTTGTCCTTTTTATGCCAGCGCAGGTTTTCGGCGTCGCCGTCGCGCTTGAGGGCCGCGAGAATGCCCCGCACCTCTTCCAGCACCGCGCCCACGTCAACCCGGGAGCGTTTGAGCAAATGCTCCCGGCGGGACGGGGCCAAATCTTTCAGATATTCCACCTGCAAAGCCACAGTCAGGCCTCGTGTCATTAAGGTAAGGGAAAGATATTTTGAGGGAGGGGGCCAGGAGGCGCGGCCCCCTGCCCCCTCCCACAAACTCCCTCCCCCAACCCCTTTGCGCAAAGGGATTGGGAGGGGGCTTCGGGGGGAGGGCGGGGGACCTGGGGCCCCCCGGCCCTTCGCCCAAAACTTTAATCCTGCCGGAATCCGTGCAGATTCTTTTCACAGATGTTACATTATACCGAAAAATTCTGGAAAGCAAAAAAGGAAGCTGTTGGGATGACCGGGACTTTTAGGCAGTGCCTCCCCGCTCTTTCCCCTCCCCACATCATGAGTCCCAAGAAAACGAGACGCAAACGTCCCACCGGCGAGAAGAAAGTGCTGCTGGCCTTTCGCCAGGCGGCCCGACCCCTGTTGATTAAGGAGCTAAAAAGCCTTCTGACCCTGGAAGCCAGCCAGGACGCCTGGGTGGCCGATACGGTGCACAATCTGGTGCAGCGGGGCGACCTGGTGCTCCTGGAAGGCGGCCGCTACGGCCTCACCGAGGAGATGAACCTGGTGGCGGGCGAGCTGTCCGTCCACCCCGACGCCTATGGCTTCGTCACCCCGGAAGGCGGCGGCAAAGACATTTACATCAATGCCGCCAACTTAAAAGATGCCTGGCACGGCGACCGGGTGGTGGTGCGCCTGGAAGGGCGCCGGGGCCGCCACCGGGAAGGGAAGGTCATCCGCATCATCGAGCGCAAGCTCACCCACGTGGTGGGTCTGCTTTCCCAGGCCGAAGACACCTTTTTTCTGGAACCCGAAGACGAGCGCCTGCTGTTCAACCTGATTATTCCCGATGACAAACTTATGGGCGCCCAGCCCGGCCAGGTGGTCCAGGCCCGGGTGACCCACTATCCCACGGCCCATCTGAACCCCAAGGGCGAGGTAGTGGAAGTCCTGGGCGCGGCCGAAGACGCGGAGGTGCAGACCCTCCTGGTCATCGCCAAGCATGGGTTGCCCCATCATTTCCCGCCCCACGTGCTGGCCGCAGCCAATCAGGTCCCGGCCACTCTGGACGAGGCGGCCCTGGCCGGCCGGGAAGACCTGCGGGAACTGCCCATCGTCACCATCGACGGCGAGGACGCCCGGGATTTCGACGACGGCGTCTGCGTGGTGAAAAAGCCGGGCGGCTTCTTCACCCTGTACGTGGCCATCGCCGACGTCAGCCACTATGTAGCGGTGGGCGGGCCTCTGGACCAGGAGGCCCACGAGCGCGCCACCAGCGTCTACTTCCCCCACCGGGCCGTGCACATGCTGCCCGAGCGCCTCTCCACCGGCATCTGCAGCCTCAAGCCCGAGGAAGACCGCCTGGCAGTAGTAGCCGTTTTGGACTATGACCGCCGGGGAAATTTGCGCAAGAGCCGCTTCATCCGGGCGGTGATCCGTTCCCAGGCCCGCCTCACCTACCGCCTCGTGCACCGGCTGCTCACTGAAAAAGACCGGGCCTTGCGGCAAAAATACCGGCCGTTCCTCAAGATGCTGGGCCAGATGGCCGAACTCACGGAGCTTTTGCGGGAGCGCCGGGGCGAGCGGGGCAGCCTGCTTATGAGCATCCCCGAGGCCGAGGTGGTCCTGGACGACCGGGGCTGGCCCGTGGACGTGCGCCGGGTGGATCATCTGCTGTCCCACCAGATCATCGAAGAGTTCATGATCGCCGCCAACGAGGCCGTGGGCGAGTTCATCGGCGAGCCCTCCCTGTTCCGGGTGCACGACAATCCCGACCCTGTGAAGCTGGCCACCTTCCGCACCTTTGTCCGCAGCCTGGGGCTGGCGCTCCCCGCGGGCGCCAACCGGGACCCCCGGGTGCTCCGGGGTTTCCTCCTGGAGGCCCAGGCCACCCCCTACGCCGCCATGGTGCAGATCATGCTGCTTAGGTCTCTGAAGCAGGCCTGCTACTCTGGCGAAAACCGGGGCCACTATGGCCTGGCGGTGCAATTCTACACCCACTTCACCTCCCCCATCCGGCGCTACCCGGACCTGTTGCTGCACCGCCTGCTCCTGGCCAAACTGGAAAAAAAGAAGCCCCCCCACTCCCTGGACCCGGATGACCTGGAGAACGAAGCCCGCTACCTCTCCCAGCGGGAGCGCCGGGCCATCGAAGCCGAGCGGGAGATGCTGGCCCGCATGCAGGTGCGCTGCCTGGCCCACCGCCTGGGGGAAGTCTTCACCGGCCGCATCACCAGCGTCACCGCCTTCGGTTTCTTTGTGGCCCTGGATGACGTCTACGCCGACGGCCTGGTGCGCCTGGTGGACCTGCCCGACGACTATTACAAGTTCGACGAGGCCCGCCAGCGCCTGGTGGGCCGCCGCTATCACAAAACCTTCCAGTTGGGCGACGCCGTCACCGTGCGGGTGGCCAAAGTTGATGTGAAACGGCGGCACGTCAGTCTGGAGTTGGTGGGCGAAGGGGGCGAAGTCTGCGAAGCTGAGGATGGTGGGGAAGAAAAAAAGCGGGGACGAAAGGGGCGCTCCCGGGGCAGGAGGAGCGCCCCCCAGACTCAGCGGGACCAGTAAACCCGCACGAACTTGTCCATTTCCGACCAGCGGATGTCCAACTCGCCTTTATAAGCTTTATAAACGGCCCGGCCCAGGTGCTGGGCCAGCTTTTCCGTGGTGGTCTCGATCACCATTTTGTCCCAGTCCTCCTGGTTCATGGTCATGATGCGGTCCTGGACGCTCCTGGCCTTGACCCGGGCCGCTTCTTTCTCGATCAGGGTGACGATCTCCTCCTGGCGCTCCCGGAAAAATTCCCCGCTCAGGGTGAGAATGCCTTCGGGGAAACGGTCTTTGATCTTGCGGCAGGTGGGGCAAGTCACTTCCCGCACTTTGCTGGTCCCGGCCAGTTTTTTTGCCAGCTTCTCGTCAAAGAACCAGCGCTTGTTCTGGTAGAGGGCCTGGCAGCCGGTGCACAGCGCCGCCTCCTGGCCTTCCTCCAAAAAGTAGGGGTCTTCGGTGCGGCCGGCGTGGCCGAACTTTTTGCCCTTTTCCCCGCTCCATTTCCGGTCCTGAAAGCGTCCCATGGGCTATTTCCCCCTCAAAATGAACTTGACTCGCTGCTGGGGATAACTTAAGCATGATTATGGCCCGACGCTATTGGTTTGCCAACATTTTGTGCCGACTGAGACGCCAGGGAGGATTAACCGCAGATTTACGCCACAGGAGGCACTGATGCGCTGCGCGGCAGCTTGCCTGACACTGGTTGTGGTCCTGGGGAGCGCCCCGCTCCTGGCCCAAATGGAGCCCCGGGGCCTCCTGCCTGGCGGCGTGAAAATCGAATCTCCCGGGGGTGCGGTTCCTGCCCGGGTGGCGAATTTTTCCGGGATTTGGGAAGGGGTTTGGTCAGGCGTGGCCACGAGCCAGGGGTACCAGCCCAAAAAGGGAGGCCGGCAGGTTGCCATCGCCATTGAAAAAATCGAGCCGCCCCGCGTCACGGCCGTCTACGCCTGGAGCGCCTACGAGGACAGAAAAGCAGGCTGGCGCAGGCTCACAGGGGGTATCAGCGGCGACCGCCTGGTGCTGGAATGGGGGGAGGACTCTGTCATTCAGATCATCCTCAAGCCCACCGCCAATCCCCGGCTGATTGAAGCCGCCTTCATCTCTGAGAAATACACCATGACCGCCACCCTGAAAAAACGGTGATAACCGGACCATTTTTCTCTGGAAAGAAAAATTTCTCCCCAGGGAAGATTTCTGGCCTAAAAATAAGATTTCTGCTAAAGTTTTCCTAAGAGATCCTCCACAAAAAATGGCTTGGATCCAGCCATAAGCGGACCGAGACCGGCAAGGAGGGAATACCATGCGCCTTCCGCGAGCCAACCGGGAGGTTTTTTTGTCTGAGAACCCGGAAACAGTGAAGTTTCCCCAGGCCCTGGACAAGATGCTGGGCGAGTTGGGCGGCGTCTTCGCCCGCCTGGCCCCGGAGACCTCCAGCATCCTCATCCGGGAATTGGAGGCTGCGCCCCGCATCTTCGGCTGCGCCGCGGGGCGCTCCGGCTTCATCCTGCGAGGCTTCCTCATGCGCCTCATGCACCTGGGCCTCACCGTCTACGTGGTGGGAGAGACCATCACCCCCCGCCTGCAAGCCGGCGATCTGCTCATCGTCATGTCCGGCTCGGGGGAAACCGCCCAGCCCCGGGAAATTCAGCGCCATGCCAAGGCCCTGGGCGCCCGGACGCTGGCCCTGACCGCCTGCCCCGACTCCACCATAGGCCGGGAAGCCCACGTGACCATTCACATTCCCGGCACCACCAAGCTTACCCTGGCCCAGGAACCGGACTCGGCCCAATGCCCCGGCAGCCTCTTCGAACAGGCCACCTTCCTCCTCCTGGAAGCCGTGGTCCTCTTCCTCTACGAAAAACACCTGGGCGGCGACCAGGACGAAATGCTGGCCCGGCACGCGAATTTGGAGTAAAGTCGTGAGGGAGGGGGCCAGGGGTCACAGACCCCTGCCCCCTCCCTCACACTCCCTCCCCCAACCCCTTAGCGCCTTTTTGGGGCCGGCAAGTCAGGGCTGAAACCCATGCCTTGCCGGCCCCCATTAAGCGGGTTGGGAGGGGGGTGTGGGGGGAGGGCAGGGAGGTCACCTCCCTGGCCCTCCCCCCAC